>JBHIWX010000100.1:0-13514 GCA_041987205.1 Rhizobiaceae bacterium
GTCGAGCGCGGCCTGCAGGGTCGGCGCGATGTCGGTGGCCGCGATGCAGCGGGTCAGATCCGAGGAGACGACGACCAGCTTTCCGTCGCGCGTGCCATTGTTCAGTGTCGCCAGTTTCATTCGTCTTCCTCCCGCCGGCATCTGCTTGCCGTGCTGTTTGCCGAGCTATCTGTCTGGCCGCTTAGGGGCCATTTCCCGTCACACAAAAAGAGCTGCTTGCGCCAGCCTCGCGGATCGCGCTTAGTTCACGAACCCGCCGGTTCCAACTGGCCCGAAATCACCGATCCCGGCAAGGAAGCATGCATGTTTCGTCACCGATATTTCTTTCCGGCCCTGACGGTGCTCGTTGTTGCGGCAACGGCCGCGACCTTGCTCGCCATGGGCCGCGAACCGATCTGCAAATGCGGTACGATCAAGCTTTGGCACGGCGTCGTCTTCAGTTCCGAGAATTCGCAACATCTGACCGACTGGTACACCTTTTCCCATATCGTCCACGGTTTCGTCTTCTACGCGCTGCTGAGCCCGTTGCGCTCGAAGATATCCACGGGCTGGCGCTTCATGATCGCGCTTGCGATCGAGTGCGGCTGGGAAATCGCCGAAAACACGAATGCCATCATCGAACGCTATCGCGCGGTGACGATCTCGCTCGATTACTATGGCGACAGCGTGATCAATTCCACGGCGGATATCGCGGCGATGATCCTCGGTTTCTGGCTGGCGGCCAAGCTGTCGATCCGGATGAGCGTGGCGCTCGCCATCGCGCTCGAGGCCTTCTCGATGTGGATGATTCGCGACGGCCTTATCCTCAACATTCTCATGCTGGTCTGGCCGCTCGACATCATACGCGAATGGCAGGGCCGGCTCTGACCGGACGGATCGGGCAGCCGGGACGAAACCGGGATTGACGTTCATCACTTGATGCCCGGCGTGCCGTCGAACTTCTTCTCCAGCGTATCCCAGCAATCGATGTAGTCGTCCTGCAGCGGCGCTTCCTTGGCGGCGAATTCGGTCAGATGCTGGGGGAAGCGCGTCTCGAACATGAACTGCATCGTGTTGTCCTGCTTGACCGGCTTCAGCTCTTCGTTCGAGGCGCCCTCGAAGGCGTCGCGGTCCGGACCGTGCGGCAGCATCATGTTGTGCAGGCTCACCCCGCCCGGCACGAATCCCTGCGGCTTGGCGTCGTAGACGCCGTAGATGTTGCCCATCAGCTCCGACATGATGTTCTTGTGGTACCAGGGCGGGCGGAAGGAATGTTCCGCCACCATCCAGCGTTCACGGAACAGCACGAAATCGATATTGGCTGTGCCGGGCTGGCCGGAAGGCGCGGTGAGTACGGTGAAGATCGACGGATCGGGATGGTCGAACAGGATCGCGCCGACCGGCGAATAGGTGCGAAGATCGTATTTGTAGACGGCGTAATTGCCGTGCCAGGCGACCACGTCGAGCGGCGACTGGGGAATGAAGGTCTCGTGGAACTGGCCGCACCATTTGACAACCACTCGGCTTTTGACCTCGCGATCCTCGAATGCAGCGACGGGACATTTGAAATCGCGCGGATTGGCCAGGCAATTGGCCCCGATCGGCCCCCTGCCCGGCAGGTCGAATTTCTGACCATAATTCTCGCAGACGAAGCCACGCGCAGGGCCATCCAGCAGTTCGACCCGGTAGACGAGGCCGCGCGGAATGATCGCGATTTCCTTGGGTTCCAGATCGATGATGCCGAGTTCCGTGGCAAAACGAATGCGGCCCTGCTGCGGGACGACCAGCAATTCGGAATCGGCGGAGAAGAAGTACTCGTCCTGCATCGATTCCGTGATCAGGTAGATGTGGCTCGCCATGCCGACCTGCGTGTTGACGTCGCCGGCCGTCGTCATGGTGCGCATGCCGGTCAGCCAGGTCAGCTTCTCGTCGCCGACCGGGGTCGGGTCCCAGCGATACTGGCCGAGCGAGATCACGTCGTCGAGGACATGCGGCGCGGATTTCCAGTAGGGCAGGTCGATCTTTTCAAAGCGCGCGGTGTGCTTGACCGAAGGGCGGATGCGGTAGCACCAGGTGCGTTCGTTCTGGCCACGCGGCGCGGTGAACGCCGTGCCGGACAATTGCTCGGCATAAAGGCCGTATTCGCATTTCTGCGGGCTGTTCTGGCCCTGCGGCAGGGCGCCCGGCAGCGCCTCCGTCTCGAAGTCGTTGCCGAAACCGGGCATGTAGCCCTCATGCGGGCCGCTTGCCGAAACGGCACGTGACAATCCGGAAATCCTGGCACCGGCATTCATGGCAACCTCCCAAATTGCGCATCACGGCGACCGTCGGGCCGCTCCCGTCCCGGACACATCTACAGGAAATGCCATTTAGTTGCAAGTGAGACTAATATGTATGGGGCGCCGGGCGGCCCGTCAGCGCTCCTGCCCCTTGTCGTAGTAGCGCTCGATGCGGGACTGAACCAATTCGAAGCAGATCGACATCGCCCAGTAGACGATCGCGGCGGCGATCAGCATCTCGAAGACGTGGAAATCGCGCTTGCCGATGATCTGGGCCGTCTTGGTGAGCTCCCACACGCCCATGACGGAAACAAGGGAGGAATCCTTGAGCATGGCGATGAACTGGTTGCCCGTCGGGGGCACGATCAGGCGCATGGCCTGCGGGAACACGATCTTGCGGAAGGTCAGTCCGGGTTTCAGGCCGAGCGCCATGGCCGCATCGTGCTGGCCCTGCGGCACCGCGCTGATGCCGGCGCGGAAGATCTCCGCCATGTAGGCGCCATAGCACAGCGACAGCGCCAGGATGCCCGAGGGCACCGCGTCCATGGCGAATTGCGGCCCGAGTTGCGGCAGGCCGATATAGATCAGATAGACCTGCAGGAGCAGCGGCGTGCCGCGAAAGAAGGAGATGTAGAAGGTCGCCAGCGCATAGGCCGGGCCCGATTTCGACAGCCTGCCGAGTGCGGCGATCAGCGCCAGAATGCAGGCGAACAGGATGGCGATCAGCGAGACATAGAGCGTCGTCACCGCGCCGGTCGTCACCAGATAGGAGAGGTTGGTGCGCCCGGACCGACCGGATTCGAACCAGACGCCGAGATCGCGGTCGAAGCTGTTGACCAGAAAGACGAAGAGCAGAAGCAGTTCGATCCAGACGAAGGCCACCTGGATGGGAAACGGCAGCGCGCGCAGGAGCACGATGTTGGCCGTCACCACGAGCGCGAGCAGGACACCGACAGCGATGTGAAGGAAAAAAGTCGGTTCGCCGCCCGGCCCGGCGGCCTGACCCAGAAGCGGGACGAACAGGCCGCCGGCACGCGTGCCGGCGAGCTGCATCGCGGAGAGCAGGACCGCGAGCACCGCCAGAAGGATGCCGTCCGTCTGCGACAGCGCCATTCTGGTGGTCCATGGCACGGACACGGCCACCGGCCGCGCCATGGGTGTCTCGCTCACGCGCTCGTCCCCAAGCTGTGTCCCCTCAGCCTATTTCACCGAGGTCAGGTCGGTTCCGTACCATTTGTTCGACAGCTCAGTGAGCGTGCCGTCCTCGTGCATCGCGGCGACGACCTCGGCAATCTTGGCGTCGAACTCCTCGTCACCCTTGTCGGTTGCAACCGCGAGCGGCTCGTAGAAGGCGGGGTCGCCGACCACTTTCATCGGATAGCCGTTCTTGATCGCTTCCTGGATGGTCGGCAGCGCGGAGAAGACCGCATCGACGCGCACGCCGTCGCCGAGACGAAGATCGTCAAAGGCATTGGTGTCGGTGTCGTAGGTTTTGATCTCGCCGGCGGTCACCTGATATTCGAAGGGCGGCACGCCCTCGGCGTCGATGACGAGATCCTTGTTGAGATAGGCGTCATAGGTGCAGCCACCGCACGAGCCGATGACCTTGCCATTGAGGTCGGACAGCGCGGCAGCGGCGGAATCAGTGTGCACGGCGAAGGCGGCCGGCGTGTAATAGTAGACAGCCGGGAAATCAAGAACCTCGGCACGCGCCTTGGTCGGCGTCATGGAGCCAACCGACATGTCCCAGCGGCCGGACCATCCGCCTGCGGTGATCACCTCCCAGGCCGGCGTCACGATCTTCAGCTCCACGCCCATGCGCTTGGCGATTTCCTTGCCGACGTCGATGTCGAAGCCGTCCATCTCGTTCTTGTCGTTGAGGAAGGATTGCGGCGGGTATTCCGGATCAGAGGACATGGTAAGCGTCTTGGTCGACATGACCCGGTCCAGCGTCTCGCCGGCAAGGGCCGGGGCTGCGGCAAGAATAAGGGCTGTCGTGACGACAGTCAGTCGCGAAAATAACATCGGTTTCTCCATTCGCTGATGATCGGGCATGCGCGGATTATCTTGAAACCCTAACAGAAAACCACGATTACGCCAGATGGTTGCGTCGGACTTTGCCGGCAGGCGAGATTCCGTCCCGCGCAAGCTGCTCAAGGCTTTCGGACGGGCGGTAAGCTGTTCATTCGCGGTGCGGGGGACTATGGTCCGAGCGCAACCCATCCCGAGCGCAAGCGAGACCATGTCCGGCTCCCTCGATCTCACCAGCTTCCTGCCCTTTCGGCTGAACCGCCTTTCAGCCGAGATGTCGCGGCGGCTTTTCGAAATCTATGGCGAGCGCTACGGTATCGACATTCCCGAATGGCGCGTTCTGGCGACGCTGGGCACCAGCGAACCGGTGACCGCGCAGGAAATCGTGCGTTCCACGCGCACGCACAAATCGACCATCTCGCGGGCCGTCGCCAGGCTGACCGAGATGGGCTGGATCGAGCGCACGACGGACGATGGCGACCGGCGCCAGATGAAGCTGCGCTTCACGCCAAAGGGTCGGGAAACCTATCTCGAGATCGTGCCGCTGGTGCTTGCCAGCGAAAAAGAGGTGCTGGAACGGCTCGGCAGCGAGGAAGAAGCGGTCCTTGACGCGGTTTTGCAACTGGAGGCCGCCCTGGATCTCGACAGGGACGTGCCGTCCGGGCGCACATCAGAGACCGATGGCCGGACCGACAAGGCTGGTTAACGCCGCTTTAGTGAATTGTCGGTTGATTGCGATGGCACGATGCGACGGCGAGCCGTTGAGGTGGGGTCGCGGCGGCCGCAAGGCCATGTCCGAAGCATTCTGCAATTAAGGTGCGAGGGGTCTTCCCCAATTCGGGTTCACGGGGGTGGCCGACCGGGGAATGCCCCTCGCATCTTGTCGTCTTCCGCCACACCGCCATCCGCCGCGCAGCGCCGGCGCCGCCTTGCGTCAGCGGGTCGTGGCGATGCCGTTTTCCTCGAGATAGCGCAGCACTTCCTCGGCGGCGTCTTCGGCCGACAGCACGGCGGTGTCGACGCGCAGCTCGGGATTTTCAGGCGGCTCGTAGGGCGAGTCGATGCCGGTGAAGTTCTTGATCTCGCCGGCGCGCGCCTTGGCGTAAAGCCCCTTGACGTCACGTGCCTCGGCGACTTCCAACGAGGTGTCGACATGGATCTCGATGAACTCGCCTTCCGGCATCAGTTCGCGGGCCATGCGGCGCTCGGAACGGAAGGGCGAGATGAAGGACACCAGCACGATCAGGCCGGCATCGGCCATCAGTTTCGAGACTTCCGCAACGCGGCGGATGTTCTCGACGCGGTCGGCATCGGTAAAGCCCAGATCCTTGTTGAGGCCGTGGCGGACATTGTCGCCGTCGAGCAGATAGGTGTGGCGGCCGGCGGCGGCGAGCTTCTTCTCGATGATGTTGGCGACGGTCGACTTGCCAGCGCCCGAAAGGCCGGTGAACCAGAGCACGGCCGGCTTCTGGTGCTTCATCGCGGCGCGCGCATCCTTGCCGATGTCGACGGCCTGCCAATGGATGTTGGCCGAGCGGCGCAGTGCGAAGTGGATGGTGCCCATCCCGACGGTCGCGTTGGTCAGCCGGTCGATCAGGATGAAGCCGCCGGTCTCGCGATTGTCCGCATAGGCGTCGAACGGGATGCGCCGGTCGATGGCGATGTTGCCGATGCCGATCTCGTTGAGCTCCAGCGTCGTCGCGGCCAGATGCTCGAAGGAATTGACGTTGACCTTGTACTTGATCGTCGTGACGGTCGCCTGCACGCTCTGCGGCCCGATCTTCATGATGTAGGGCCGGCCGTGCAGCATCGGCTCCTCGGCCATCCACAGGATCGTCGTCTCGAACTGGTCGGAAACTTCCGCCGGAGCGGCGGCGTCGACGATCATGTCGCCACGCGAGACGTCGACCTCGTCGGCGAGCGTGAGCGTCAC
Source organism: Rhizobiaceae bacterium (assembly GCA_041987205.1). GTDB lineage: Bacteria > Pseudomonadota > Alphaproteobacteria > Rhizobiales > Rhizobiaceae > BOKV01. Next base: position 6,223 of record JBHIWX010000100.1, read on the forward strand.
AGACTGGCCGGCCTCGGCTTCCTGGAGGTCACCATCCTTCGTGACGATACGCTCGATGCGGCTCTGACGGCCCGAAGGCAGGACACGCACGGCATCGCCCGGCTTCACCCGGCCCGATGCGAGCTGCCCCGCGAAGCCTCGGAAATCGGAGCTGGAGCGATTGACCCATTGCACGGGATAGCGCAGCGGGCTTGCCGACTTGACGTCCTCGACCTCGACCGTTTCGAGATGGTCGAACAGGACGGGGCCCTGCCACCAGTCCATGTTGTCGCCGCGCTCGATGACATTGTCGCCCTTGAGCGCCGACATCGGGATGGCGGTGACCTCGAAGGGCAGTTCGCCATCGGCCACGCCGGCCGGTGTCAGGCCGGCGGCGAAGGCGCGATAGTCTGCTTCGATCTCGTCGAAGACCGCCCGGTCATAGCCGACCAGATCCATCTTGTTGACGGCGAGCACGACGTGGCGAATGCCGAGCAACGAGACGATGAAGGAATGGCGGCGCGTCTGGGTGAGGATGCCCTTGCGCGCATCGACCAGAATGATGGCGAGGTCGGCCGTGGAAGCACCCGTCGCCATGTTGCGGGTATACTGCTCGTGACCCGGCGTGTCGGCGACGATGAATTTGCGCCTGTCGGTCGAGAAATACCGGTAGGCGACATCGATGGTGATGCCCTGCTCGCGCTCGGAGGCGAGGCCGTCGACCAGCAGGGCGAAATCGATGTCCTCGCCCTGCGTGCCGAACTTCGCAGAGTCCGAGGTCAGCGCGGCAAGCTGGTCCTCGAAGATCAGCTTCGATTCATAGAGCATGCGCCCGATGAGCGTGGACTTGCCGTCGTCGACACTGCCGCAGGTGATGAAGCGCAGCAGCGACTTGTTCTCGTGGCGGTCGAGATAGGCGAGGATGTCCTCTGAGGTGGCGATGGAAGTGTTCAAGCCGGATCTCGCGGTTTGTGTTGGGACTGAAGATTGGGGATTCGGTTCTGGGAGGCGGGCGCTTGACCGAGACGCTTGCGCAACGACGTCAGCATCTTTCCGACCCGATGATTGAGTTCCAAGACGGTTGCAATCTCATCCTGCGTTCCAAATCCAACGCGTTGAGCCAGCATGAGCAACGTCTCCAGTTCCGCCGAGGAGCCACGAGCAATCCCGATGAAATTTGCATAATCCTTGCGCGTACTGCGCGCATTGCCCTCGGCGATGTTGGCCGGGATCGAGATTGCGGCCCGGATCAGTTGAGAGGTAATCCTGTACTCTTCCTGTTTCGGGAATTTCCCGGTCAGCTCGTAGACGGATTGGGCCAGGTCCATGGAGAGTTGCCAAACCTGCAGGTCGCGATGCGACCGAATCATGTCTGACCTTGCGGAATCCATTACCAATCCCCGCTCCCTGATCCCCAATCCCTAGAAGTAGCCTTCCTGCTTCTTCTTCTCCATCGAGGCGGCCTGGTCGCGGTCGATGACGCGGCCCTGGCGTTCCGAGGTCGTGGTCAGCAGCATTTCGCGGATGATGTCTGGCAGCGTTTCCGCCTCGCTTTCGATCGCGCCGGTGAGCGGGTAGCAGCCGAGCGTGCGGAAGCGGACCTTCCGCATCTGAGGCGTTTCTCCGGCTTCGAGCGGCATGCGGTCGTCGTCGACCATGATCAGCGCGCCGTCGCGCTCGACCACCGGCCGCTCGGCGGCGAAATAGAGCGGCACGATGGGGATCGCCTCGCGGTGGATGTATTGCCAGATGTCGAGCTCGGTCCAGTTCGACAGCGGGAAGACGCGGATCGATTCACCCGGCGCCTTGCGCGTGTTGTAGGTCTTCCACAGTTCGGGGCGCTGGTTCTTCGGATCCCAGCGGTGATCCTTCGAACGGAAGGAAAAGATGCGCTCCTTGGCGCGCGACTTTTCCTCGTCGCGGCGCGCGCCGCCAAAGGCCGCGTCGAAGCCGTATTTGTCGAGCGCCTGCTTGAGCGCCTGCGTCTTCATCACCTCGGTGTGGACGGCGGAACCATGGCTGAAGGGACCGATACCCTTGGCCACGCCCTCCTCGTTGGTGTGGACGAGCAGCTTGAGGCCCAGCTTCGCGACGGTCTCGTCGCGGAAGCGGATCATTTCGCGGAACTTCCACGTGGTGTCGACATGCATGAGCGGAAAGGGCGGCGGCGCGGGATGGAACGCCTTCATCGCGACGTGCAGCATCACCGCACTGTCCTTGCCGATCGAATAGAGCATGACCGGCTTTTCGCATTCGGCCGCCACCTCGCGCATGATGTGGATGGCTTCGGCTTCCAGTCTTTGAAGATGGCTCAGCATTGACCCTGTCACTTGATCGCGGGCTTCAGGCAGGCACCCGCTCGAATTTCGTCCCGGGGGTATAGGCGACAAAGAACGGATTTCGGTAGCCGGGTTTGCCATATTTGAGCGGTTCGCCGGAAATTTCTTCCACCATGCCGCCAACGGATGAAAGAACGGCGTGTCCGGCGGCGGTATCCCATTCCATGGTCGGGCCATAGCGTGGATAGAGATCGGCTTCGCCGGCCGCCAGCAGGCAGAATTTAAGCGAGGAGCCGGCGCTGGTGAAACTGGCGACGCGATTGGCGTCGACAAAGGCCTGCGTTTCCGGCGTCAGATGCGAACGGCTGCCGACGACGATCAGCGCATCATTGTCGGGACGGCGCGGCACCAGCGGCTTGCGCGCGGTGCCGTCGAGCAGGCTTTCGAAACCGCCCTCGCCCACCACGCCGGCAAACAGCCTGCCGATGGCCGGCGCGCAGACGACGCCAGCGACGGGCAGCCCGTTTTCGATCAGCGCGATGTTGACCGTGAACTCACCCCGGTTCTTGACGAATTCCTTGGTGCCGTCGATCGGGTCGACGAGGAAGAAACGCTCGCCGACGAGATCGGGATCGTGGCTTTCGGCGCGCTCCTCGGTCACCACCGGAATGTCGGGAAAGGCGCTCGCCAGCCCGTCGCAGAGGCAGCGATCGACCTCGAGATCGGCAACGGTGAGCGGGCTTTCGTCAGCCTTGGTCATCACCTCTTCCAGGCGCCCGTGATGGGTGAGCGCGATGCGCCCGCCCTCGAGTGCCAGTTCGCAAAGAATGTCGATCGTGCCGGGATTGATTGTCGTCAAAAGAATCTGCCTTTCGGGCCGGGGAAGCCGGGAGACCTGCCTTTGCCTCAAATCGATGGCGCAGATCAACCGGGAAGCGTATTATGTGTAAATTCCGCCACAATCGGGGCGCTTAGGCAAAGCACCACGGCAGTGCGCCAAGGCAGACGCCCCTCTTTTTCATTGTCCGGTCGATGATCCAGATACGCGCGGCCCGCAAGGCCGACCTTGCAACCCTCCCCTCCATCGAAACCGCGAGCTTCAGGACCGACCAATTGTCGGCGCGCTCCTTCGCCCAGGCGATGAAGCTCAACAACCAGGCGCTTCTGGTCGCCGCCGACGAGGACGACAAGGCCGTCGGCTATGCACTGGTGCATTTTCGCGCCAGGGCCGCGCATGGCCGGCTCTACTCGCTCGCTGTCGACGAGAGACGGCGCGGCCTGGGGATCGGGCGCGACCTGCTTGCGGCGAGCGAGGTAGAGACTGCCCGACGCGGGCTGAACCGCATCCGGCTGGAGGTGCGCCGCGACAATCCGGCGACGCAAGCCTTCTACCAGCGTCACGGCTATGCGGCGCGCAAGGTGCTCAGCCCCTATTACGAGGACGGCACCGACGCGATCCAGATGGAAAAGACGCTGTCGCCGGAAGCCGCCGCGACTGCCGCCAATGGGCGTCATCCCTCCATCGTGATCGTGGTCGGCCGGGCGCAGGACCGCAAGCCGATCGAGGAGACGGCGAAGACCCTCAATGTGCGGCTGATCTCGGCCGCCGACTATCTCGCGAAGCCGGAAATCGCGGCCGGCGCGCGCCAGGTCGTCAATCTGTGTCCGGTGGAGGATTATCTCAGCCAGGGCTATTACGTCTCGCTGCTGGCCGAGGCCCGCGCGCAGCGCGCCATTCCCAACATGGACACGGTGACCGGGCTTGCCTGGAAAAAGCTCTACAAGAACTATCTGGGCGAACTGACCGCGCTGGTCAAAGACCGGGTTCCCGCCGAAATCGCGTCCTCGAAGGAGGGCGAGGCCGACAAGATCGCCATCGAGATCTATTTCGGTCAGGCGGAGGCCGAATGGGCGCGGCGCATGGCGGCACGCGCCTATCGCCTGTTCCCGGCGCCGGTGCTCGAAGTGATGATGAGCCGGCGCAAGGCGGGCTGGGAGGTCGACTATATCTGGCCGCTGTCGGTCGCCGCTGTCGCATCGCCCGATATGCCGCGCTTTCTCGCCTGCCTTTCCGACTATTGCCAGAGCCGGCGTAATCCGGGGCTGCGGCGCCGGCGTGCTGCCTTCGACCTTGCCATCCTGGTCAATCCGAATGAGGCGTTTCCACCCTCGACCGAACAGGCGATCCGCAATTTCATCCGCGCCGCCGACCGGCAGAACATCCAGGCCGAGGTGGTCGGGCCGAAGGAACTCGACCGGCTGTCGAGTTTCGATGCGCTGTTCATCCGCGAGACAACGAATATCGACAATCACACCTTCACCTTCGCGCGCATGGCGGAAGCCGAGGGCATGCCGGTCATCGACGACACCGTGTCGATCCTGCGCTGTTCCAACAAGGTCTATCTGCGCGAGGCAATGTCACGCGCGCATATCGCCACGCCGAAGACCGTGATGGTCACCAAGGCCAACATGAAAGAGGCGATCGAGGGCATGCCGTTCCCGATCGTGCTGAAGATTCCCGACGGCTCGTTTTCGCGCGGCGTCATCAAGGTGAACAACGCAGAGGAATACCGCGAACAGGCGACGAAGATGCTTGAAGGCTCGTTCATTATCCTGGCGCAGGAATTCCTGCCGACCGATTTCGACTGGCGCATCGGCGTTCTCGACGGCAAGCCGCTGTTTGCCTGCAAATACGCCATGGCCCGCGGCCACTGGCAGATCTACAACCACAAATCCAAGGGCAAGACCGATTCTGGCGGCTTCGAGACGCTGGAACTGGGCGATGTGCCCGAGCGTATCGTCAGAACGGCCGTCCGGGCCTCGCTGCAGATGGGGCGGGGGCTCTACGGCGTCGATCTAAAGGAGATCAAGGGGCGCCCGGTCGTCATCGAGGTCAACGACAACCCGAACATCGATGCCGGCATCGAGGACAGGAAGGGCGGCGACAAGGTCTATGACGCGGTCATCTCCGTCTTCCGCGAGCGCATCCTGACCACGCGCGGGCTTGGCCTGACCGCCATCGGCGACATGCCGAGAGGCTGAAACGGCATCCAGAACCCGAAAAATTGCCCATTTTTCGGCCCTGCCGCAATTTTGGGCTTCAAAGGTGGCGTCGGCGTGCAGTAAGACTCTTGATGGAACGGGTAAAGAGTCATGGATGAACGTCCGGAAAACGTCGAGCAGCGCGTGGCACTGCCTTCCGCGCTTGAAGCCAAGCTGCGGGGGCATGTCGAACGCATCTATCCGGACGAGAACGCGGCCGAGCTGACCGCGCGGATCGGCGAAGCGTTCTTCAAGCCCGACACGGTCCGGCGGCGCGGCCGCATTCCCGGCAACACGCTGTGGTCGCAGCAGGACACTTTCGTCATCACCTATGCCGACACGACGGTCGACGGCGAGCATGTGCCGCTCGACCTGCTGCACGATTTCCTGCTGACACGGCTAAAGGGCATCGCCACGGGCGTCCACATCCTGCCCTTCTTCCCCTGGACATCGGATGACGGCTTTTCCATCACCGATTATCGCGCGGTCGACAGCCGTTTCGGCAACTGGCAGGACATCGGCCGCATCGCCGGCGAGTTCAAGCTGATGGCCGATCTGGTGCTCAACCACGTCTCGAGCCAGGGCCAGTGGTTCTCGCGCTACCGGCAGGGGCAGGCGCCCTACGACAAGTTCTTCATCGAGGCCTCGCCGGAGGAAGACCTTTCGGCGGTGGTGCGCCCGCGCACGAGCCCGTTGTTGCGCGAGGTCGAGACGGCGAACGGCAACAAGCATGTCTGGTGCACGTTCAGCCACGACCAGGTCGACCTCAACTTCGCCAATCCGGAAGTGCTGCTCGAATTTCTGCGCATCATGCGGTTCTACGTCGACCAGGGCGTGCGCGTGATCCGGCTCGACGCGGTCGCCTTCATCTGGAAGGAGCTCGGCACGAGCTGCATCCACCTTCCGCAGACGCATGAGATCGTCCGGCTGATGCGCACGCTCTGCGATTTCGCCACCGAACCGGTAATCCTGATCACCGAGACCAATGTGCCGAACGCCGAAAACCTCTCCTATTTCGGCAATCGCAACGAGGCGCATGCGATCTACAATTTCCCGCTGCCGCCGCTTATCGTCCATGCGATGCTGGCGGGCACGGCGAGCCACCTCAACGCGTGGCAGATGGCGATGCCGCCGGCGCAGCTCGGCTGCGCCTATCTGAATTTCGTCGCCTCGCATGACGGCATCGGGCTACGCCCCGCCGAGGGCCTGCTCAGCGAGGAGGAAATCAGCGAGACGATCGGCGCGATCGAGCGCTTCGGCGGGCGCGTTTCCTACCGGCGCATGTCGGACGGCAGCGAGAAGCCCTACGAGATCAACACCACGCTGTTCGACGCCTTCAAGGGGACGATCGACTGGGAGGGTGAAGGCGAAGACGGCTACCAGGTCGACCGCCTCGTCACCTCGCAGGCGATCATGCTGGCCCTGGAAGGCATTCCGGCGATCTACGTTCATGCCTTGCTCGGCACCGAGAACGATATCGAGCGGATGGACAAGACCGGGCACCGGCGCTCGATCAACCGGCACCAGTGGGACTACCCGATGCTCAACCGGGTGCTGGACGACCCTGCGACACCGCAGGCGCGTGCCTTCAAGCGGATCACCGAAATCATCGGCATCAGGGCGCGCCAGCCCGCCTTCCACCCCAATGCGACGCAGTTCACCTTGCAGCTGGGCGAGAAGATTTTCGGGTTCTGGCGCCAGAGCCTCGACCGTGACCAGTCGATCTTCGCGATCCACAATGTCAGCGCCGAGACGATCGAATTGCCGGTGATGAGCCTCAACCTGATCGGCCACGAGGACTGGTACGATTTGCTCGGAGATTGTGCCGTTTCGCGCGACCAGAAGGTGCTGACGCTGAAACCCTATCAGTGCGCCTGGATCACCAACCGGCCGAGGTAGCGGGGCAACGCGACCACGCGCTCGTCAGGCGTTGTCTGCCTCCACGGCTGCCTTCAACTCGCTCATAAGGTCCGGGAAGGCCGCGTTGACGCG
>JBHIWX010000101.1:0-13478 GCA_041987205.1 Rhizobiaceae bacterium
CAGCCCGCGCACCATGCCGACGAGCCAGTCCTGCATCAGCGGCTGGCCGGTCTTGGCGAAGAAGCGGCGCAGCACCTTGCCGTCCTCGATCTTGCCGGTTGCGACGATCTGCTCGGTGAATTCCTCGTCGAAAACCGTCGAGGGCTGCTTGGCCGTGTGGCCCTTCAGTTCGAGCCAGTGCGAGGTCGCCTTCATCACGCCTTCGGGAAAGACGTCGCGCGGGCAGGCATAGGTGCACTTGTTGCACGACACGCACTGCCAGATGATGTCCTTGTCGCGCAGCAATTCCTCTTCCATGCCCATCCGGATCAGGTAGATCCAGTAGCGCGGATTGAAGTCGGGATTGATCGCGTTGACCGTGCAGGCGTTGGTGCAAGAGCCGCATTGCCAGCAGCGGTGAATGTTCTCGCCACCCGGAAGCGCCGCGATTTCCTCCTGCAGCGCCTCGTTGTAATCGGTCACCGCGCGGCTCTTGATGAAGGTCGACCAGTGGCCGGAAACGTCGACGCCGTCGAGCACCAGTTCCTCGTGCTCGATGAGGTTTTCCGGCCGGATCAGCGATTTTTCATGGATCGGCATGGTTCAGTCCCTGGTCAGTTCAATCGGGGCGTTTCGCCCAGCGTGTAGGCCTTGCCGTCGATCAGCTTCAGCCGCGTACGCCCGGTCTCGGTGTCGACCGCGTCGAGGCCCAGCATGCGCCGCGTGTGCAGCATGGCGTCGCCGGTGCCGTCATTACCGCCGCAGAAATCGGGCCGCAGATATTGCCCGCCCCGGTCGTTGATGTAGCCGGCATAGACATGCGCGCAGATCAGATCGACATAGAAGGCGTGGTCGCGGAATACGCCGTTTTCGGCGAGAAAGCCTTCCAGTTCCTCGCGCAGCGTCGCATAGGTGCGGAAGGAATTTTCGACGTCGATCTCGGCGGTATCGATGTCCTCGGCATGCCAGATCTCGCGGACCACGCCGGTGCCGGTCTTGCGATCCCAGATCCAGCGCGTCATCAGCGGATAGCGGTCCGGCGCCGTGAAATGCAGCACCTCGGCGCCAAGGTCGCGGATCCAGCGATGCTCGCGATCCTGCGGGAACGCCGCGACGAAGGCCTCCATGCGCGCATCGGCTGTCGAAACGTCCGACCAGCCTTCGAGCAGCGCCTCGAGGCGCTTGCGCAGCACCTCGAACCGGTTGTCGGCGAGCCACGGCCCGATGCGCCGTCGCACGGGTGCCATGAAACAGGCGATGTCGCAGAACTCGGCCTCGGTGATCTCGCGCACCTTGCCCTTGCCCAGCACCTCCTCGAACAGCGAGGCCTTGAGTGCCAGCGCGCTGACATAGCGCTCGATGCCTCCGGTCGCTTCGGCCGACTCGACGAGATTTTCGAAGGAGCGCCTCAGCCTCGGCCCCGACAGGTCGAGCACCGGCGCGGCACTCGCCGGTGCCGGTACGCTCTCCTTGCGGGCACCGAAGCCGAACATCATTCCGCCGCTTCCATGACCGGTCGGGCGATGGCGAGCGCGGCCATGGCCGCCGCCTGCCCCTGCGCGATGGAATCGTCGATCGTCTCGGGCCCGGTCGCAGCCCCGGCGACGAAGACGCCCGGCCGCGACGTGCCCGACATCGAGGCATAGGTCGAGGCCTTGTCGATATAGCCGTGCTGGTGCAGCTTAACGTCGAAGATCGCCGACAGCGTCATGTTGTCGACATTGGGATCCATGCCGATGGCATGCACCACCATGTCGAAGGGAATCGTGATCGGCCGCTTGACCAGCGTATCCTCGCCCTTGACGATGAGCCGCTTGCCATCCGACGTCACCTCGGCGATGCGCGCCTTGATGTACTTGACCTTATACTCCTCCTGGCTCTCCCAATAGTAGTGGTCCTCGTAGAGCCCGAAGGTCCGGATATCCATGTAGTAGATGTAGACGTTGCAGTTCGGCAGGCTCTCGCGGATTTCCATCGCGATATTGGCCGACACCGTGCAGCAGATCTTCGAGCACCATGTCCGCCCGATCTGGCGGTCGCGCGATCCGACGCACAGCAGGATCGCCACGCGTTCCGGCTCGCGTCCGTCGGACGGACATTTGACGCCTGCGCCCGACGACAGCATCTGCTCGACCTGCGTCGTGGTGACGACGTCGGGATAGGTGCCGAATCCCCATTCCGGCTTGTTGATCGAGTCGAAATGGGTGAAGCCGGTGGCGAGAATGGTCGCCGAGGCCTCGATCTTCCTGCCGTCGGAAAGCTCAGCCGTGAACGCACCCGGTTCGCCCGAGAATTTATTGACGGTCGTGCCGGAATGGACCGTGACGAGCTTGTCCTTCTCGACACGGCTCACCATGCCGCCAATGGCGTCCTTCGCCCATTCGCCCGACGGCACCAGCTTGGCATAGCCCGACAGGATCGGCGCGCCGCCGAGCCGGTCTTCCTTTTCGACGATCTCGACCTTCTGGCCGGCTGCGGCGAGCGCCTGTGCCGCCGAAAGTCCGGCCGGTCCGCCGCCGACGATCAGGATGGGTTTGGTCATTTGGCGGCTCCTGCCAGTTGCTTCGGCTTGACGTAGCCCGGACCGGACGTGATCGCCCGCTTGGGATCGTAAAGCGTCTCGATGCGGCCAGCCTTGACCTCCTCGAGATAGGTTTCGAACTCGGCCTTGGCCTTTTCCCAGTCGATGCCCAGCTTTTCGAGAAGCTGCTCGAAGGGCGAGGCGTGCCAGTGCAATTGCGCCAGCTTGTAGGGATGGGCGCCCAGCGCCAGCGCCGCGAACTGGCAGTCGGCCATGATGGGCAGCGCGTAGACCTTGTCGACGGCCTTGCCGATCCACTGGTTCTTGTCGAGCGTGGTGATGCAGCCCGTATCGTGGCCGATCATCACATCGGCCTTGGCCTCCTCGACGGCCACCTTGACCTTGCGGTCGATGGCGTAGGAGCGGGTGAATTCGCGCTCGCCGATGATGTGGCGGAAGCCGAAGCCGCAGCAATCGTACCAGGTCGAATAGTCGACCACATTGGCGCCCAGCGTCTGCAACAGGCCGGTGGAGACGGCGACGCGGTTGCCGTCCATCACCGTGTCGTCATAGATCACGTCTTCCGGCACCATCTTGTAGACATGACAGGCCGGATGGACGGTGGCACGAATGCCCGACACGTCGATCTTCTGGCGCGCCTGGATGCGGTCGCGCATCACGTGCAGCCATTCCGAATAATGCACGATCTCTTCGGGGATCAGCAGCTTGCCGTCGACGAGGCGGCCGAGCTTGCCGAGGATCTTCTTCACCTCGGCGCGCAGTTCCGCCGAATGCATCAGGAAGATGCGCATCTCCTTGTAGTTGCCGAAGGAGGTGCCGCAATGGACCAGCGGGTAATAGGTGCCGACATCGAGCCCCTGCGCCTTCGCCGACATGTAGGCCTGGTGGAAATTGCGCAGGAACACGGCGGCGAGCGACACGACATTGCCGATGCCCGAGCCGTGATAGTTCCACGCCGTGCATGAGGTCTGGTCCGTCTCGTCGAGATAGTTGACGCCCAGCTCGTTCATCAGCCACATCACGGACGAGGGATAGCCCGGAATATTGCCGCACTGGCCGCAGGATTTGTGCTGCCAGAGATTGGTCGTCGGGATCTTCTTGTCCCAGCCATAGATCGTGCGCGCCATCACCGGTTCGTGGCGCTCGTCGACGCGGTGAACGAGGATCTCGCCGTCCTTTTCCAGCTCCCACATCGCGTCGCGGATATCTTCGACGCGATCCTTCCGCGTCAGCATGGAACGCTTGTCGATCCTCGCTTCCACCCAGTCGGTGGCGCGGCGCGCCTCGGTCGCCGTCAGGTTCGACTGGCGCCATTCGCCGCCGAATCCTTCAAAGGCGCCCTTGCCGGCTTCCTGCCCGGTGACCGGGTCGATGCCGGTCACGGTGTTGGGACCGCTTGCGGGTTTCTTCAATTTCGCCTCCTGTGCATGGAGCCGACGGGCGCGGCCAAGGGCCTCAGTCCTCGTCGTCCTCTTCCTGCTCCTCGAGCCATTCCTCATATTCCTCGCGCTTCTCGTCCATCACGTCCTGGACGACGTCAAACAGGTTCTCGTCGACCGTCTCGAGCTGGTCGAGCACGCCGGTTTCCTCCCAGATCGTGTAGAGCTCGATGGACGTTTTCAGGTTCACCTCCCAGGCCGTATCCATGGTGTGCATGGTCGGCACGGGGATCGCCTTCCTGAGGATGTTGAGCGGCGCGTCGACCTTCGACACGTTCGGCCCCCAGTCGGGAAAGGCCTCCTTTGTGATCATGTTGGGCGCCAGCTGGTTGCCGGTGGAAATGACCTTGAGCAGCACGCGCGAGAACGGGCGCAGCACTTCGCGCGCCGATTCCATGCCGTGCTTGATCGCGACCTCGCGCATGATCATGACGAGCCCGCCCGGAGAATTCTCGAACGGGCAGCGCGCCGCGCAGGTGTAGCACTGGGCGCAGGCCCAGATCTTTTCCTGCATCGCGTCGTAGATCCCCTCGAGATTCTCGGTCCACAGAAGCTGGACGATCTCGCGCGGGGAATAGTCGTAATACTGTGCCGAGGGACAGGTCGCCGTGCAGATGCCGCAATTCAGGCAGCCATGCAGCTCGTGGTCGTAGAGCATGTGCGAGGAGATATCCTCGAAGATCTCCTCGAGCTTTTCGCGCGCGACGGGCGGCTCGGTCGAGACCGGATCGCCTATCGTTGCCGTTTGCTGCGCCATTCATTTCCCTCCCGATGGCGGTCGCTACAGGGTCATTCGCAAACTCAGTAGGTCAGCACCTTCGCATCGTCGTTTTCCATGACTTCCTCGATGACCTTTGCGCCACCGACAATGCCCTCGCATTCGGGGATCAGGTCTTCCTCGGTCATGTCGAAGAGGTCGAGATTGGGCGAGCAGCAGTAGAACTTCACGCCGGCGTCATGCGCGTCCTTGATGAAGTCGTAGACGGTCTTCGGAGAGCCTTCCTTGACGACCAGCTTCTCGGCCACGCCCTTCTTCATCAGCTGGCCCGAGGTCGCCGTGCAGATCACCTCAACCTCATAATCCATCGCCGCGGCAACGGTCGCCTGAAAGAATGGCGCGCCCAGTTCCTCGCCATTGCGTGGATCGGTATTGACCATGATGATGACGAGTTTTTCCGCCATGCCGCGATTCCTCCTGCCCGCGTTTCGCCCTTCCGGGCACCCTTCGGGAAACGATCATAATCCGCCCGGGTGTATTTTAATAGATGCTAATATAGCAATTTTTAGATGAATGCCAGACCCCTTGCTTCACAAGTGGTTTCAGCCTGGGGATGACGTCGCTTCCTCGCCTGAATCGACGCTCATCCAGCCGGTCTGGTCGACCAGGCCGACCATGATCGCGCTGAGCGCGGCGGCGATATCCCCCTGCACGCCACGCAGCGTTTCGAGCTTTTCGGCGATGTCGTCGGGCGATTCCTCGAACTCCATGACGATGTCCTCGACCATCGCCGACTTGATGCCGGGATGGCCGACGAATCCGATCGCGCCCTCACCGACGGCGAAGACGACCGGCGCCCCGCCTTCTCCACGCGCCAGCACTTCGGCATTGCCCGGCAGCACCGGCCGGTCGCGCATGTAGCTGGCATAGGCGAAACGCTCCGGCATGGCCGCAAACAGCCCGCCAGCCACCGTTGCATGATCCTCGCGCACCGCCGCGCCGATCTCGCAGCGCAAGGTCGCCTCCTCCGCCCCGCCGCCCGCCGCGACCGCGAGCAGCACAGCGCCGAGCCCGATGCCGACCACCGGCTGGCCCGCATCGAGAAACGCCTTGATCAGCCGCAGTTCCGGCGAGAGCCAAGGAACCAGCGGCCCCGACACCACGCCGAGCGGCCCCTGCCCCAGCACGATCAGGCCGTCGATTCCTTCCGGGCCGAACGGCAGCATGCCGCCGGCGGTGAACGGCCGGAAATAGCGGAAGCGGATGTTGCGCGCTTCCAGATGATCTTCCAGGAAGCCGAGATACTCGGCCTCGACGTGCTGGATCACGGCAAGGGTCTTCATGATTCCCATTCAAACATAAGAATGTTCTAATATGAATAGCCGATCTGCCGTGCGGCGGAAGATCGTATTCCTCACGCGCCGAAAGGACCGATCTTGATCCCGGTCAACAAGCGGCCGCAACGAACCGCTAGAGTACCGATCACGGCCCGCGCGGCAGGCGCCCCGGCCGGAATGATCTCACGTCGAAGGGAATGAACACCGATGGTCAAGCAATCACACCAGACCGAGGATAGCGAGATCGAACTGGAGATCGCGCTGAAGAAGGTCTGTTTCATCATCCTCAAGGCGCGCGAATTCGAGGCCGAAGATACGCTTGAACGGGAGGAATCGCCCTCCGATCCGCACGACGACATGGCATTCGACGAGGTCGAGGGACAGGAGGAAGATTCCATCGAGGAGGAGATCGTCAGCCTGATCGACGCGATGACGGTCGATGAGCAGATCGACCTGGTCGCGCTGCACTGGCTCGGCCGCGAGGAAGGCAATACCCCCGCCGAATGGCCGAACCTGCGCCGGCAGGCCGCCGAGGCGCACAATGAACGTACCTCGCGCTATCTGATCGGCGACCCGATGCTGCCCGACAATCTGGAGGCGGGCTTGGCCGTCCTCGGCATGAGTTGCGCCGACTTCGAGGACTAGTCACACCTCGAGAGGAACGCAGTGCCAATGCCTCTCTAACGAGGTGGCTCCAACCCGAGCAGGCGCCTGAGGAGCGTTTCCAGCGTCTGTCGCTCGGCATTGCTCAGCCGAGCCGCAATTGCCCGCTGATAGGGCGGTGTGATCGGCCTGGTCACCCGCATCATCTCGCGCCCGGCATCGGTGAGGTAGAGCCCGAAAGCGCGCCGGTCCAGGGTCGAGCGCTCACGGCGGATCAGCCCCTTGCGCTCGATCCTCTTGGCGAGATCGCTGCAGGTATTGACGTCGAGGCCGACCACTTCCGCGATTTCGGCCTGCTGTGCGCCCGGATGCGCTGCAATGGTATAGATCAGGGCAAGCTGACGCGACGTGATATCGATACTGCTGTAGTGCTCGGCAAACGCGGCCTCGGCATCGAAATGCGCCCGCCGCAACAAATGCGACAGGAGGTCGGTGAGCTCGAACGCAGGCGTGTCGCCATCGCGCACCGGCGCCTCGGTCGCCTTGCCGCCACTGTTGATATCGTCAGCCGCCATCTTCCTCGCCGACCTTCACTTTGCCGCCCGCCGCCGGGCATCAGGCCTTCAGCTTATTGAATTGAGACGCGCTGAATGCAACCGTCCCTTCTCAGACAAAATTGATGCTCTTGTCGAACACGCCGCAGGCGCGCCGCACAGAACCGATCTGGGAAGCCAGCATTTCCGTGCCTGAAACGCCCATGACGGGCTGAACCTTGCGCGATTCGTGGATTGAACCGTCCTTGCCGATGGCCCTCACCTCCGCAATGGCAACGTCGAGTGATGGATCGGCGATCAGGACCGCGCGGCACCGGTCGAGACCCGTCGTCGCCAGCGCGCATGTCGTCATCGTGTTGACGTTGCGCGGGAACAGTTTTGCAATGCCGCGCGCCGGCCCGTCATAGAGCACCGTCTCGCCGGCAATGCCCGCCGGGTCGATACCGCTGTCGTCAAAATCGATGTTGTCGGGGTGCTTGCGAAAGGTGATTGTCACCTCGGCCCAAATGTCCTGCACCTCGACCAGATTGTCGAGGCCGATGAGCGCACCATGCGGGATCATCAGGCGGTGGCGGGAGCTTTCCGCGGCAGCCACCAGGGCCTGTCGCGTTTCCTCGTCGCTCAGCGCATTGACCGAGAGCGGCAGATAATCGGCGAATGCCAGAAAGGCTTCGCCATGCTCGATACTGACTTGGGGATGCGAGCACTCGACGATGAGATCCGGAGAGCGCTCGCGCGCATCGCCAAGATCGGCAAGGTGCAACGACTCCGGCAGGGATGCCAGTCGTTCGGGCGACCGGTTCCACACGAAGGCGAGTTCCAGCCCCCAGTCGGGGTGGCTGGCAATCGCCTCGCAGAGATGACGTCCGATATAGCCGTAGCCGGCGACGCCAATACGGACCTTACGGCCTTGCACTGTCATGATGATTTCCTGTCAGAAGGCGCGACCGGCTGTGGTCTTGCGACCGAAAAGCACCGGCCAGCCGATGGTAAGGAGAACGAATCCCCCGGTGGCGATCTTCAGATCGGACGGCGCCAGCCCGAGCGAGAGCGCCAGCGAGGCGAGCTGGTAATAGGTGACCGCGCCTACCACCGGCGCCAGCACCTGACGTGCCAGCGTCCGTCGGCCGACCACCGCTTCGCCAATGATCACCGACGCCAGCCCGTTGACCAGCATGCCCACCCCCATCCCGACATCTGCATAGCCCTGCTGCTGCGCCAGAAGCGCACCCGCAAGGGCACTGAAACAGCTCGCAAGCCCCAACCCGGCGCATGTATAGACCACCAGATTGACCCCCAGCGCCGGCGCAAGCTGCGGATTGGCGCCGACACCGCGAAGACCAAGGCCGGCATCGGTCTGGAGCCCCCACCACAAGGCACCGAGGAGAACGGCAAGCAGGAGACCGAAGAACCCGATCTGGAGGCCGAGATGGGTCAGGATCGCGGGGTGGATCCAGTCATAGAGGTTGAGCATGCCGAAGATTGGTTCGTTCGGCTTGCCAAGAATGCGCAGATTGACGCTCCACAGCATGGTGATGGTGAGTATGCCGGCAAGCAGCGAATGCACCCGAAACTTCAGGTGAATGAGCGCGGTCGTCACCCCGGCAAGGAAGCCCGCGATGACCGCGGCAAACGTTGCCGGCAGCGGATGGATCCCGGCAGCGATCAACGCGCCGGCGACGCATGCACCGAGCGGGAAAACGCCCTCGCTGGACAGGTCGGGCACCGAAAGGATGCGGAAAGGGATCATCACGGCCAGCGCGACGAAGGCGTAGACGAGCCCCTGCGCCAGCGTGACCGGCACGAGGTTCCAGAACAGGGTCAGCACGTCCGCCATGTCAGCCGCCTGCCTGCAGGAGAATGTGGTCGGCATCTCCGGCGAAACGGCGAATGAGATCGTCGACCGTAAGACGCGATTTTTCCTCGCCGGCAATGTCGAGGCGCACCTTGCCGGCATCCATGGCGATCAGCCGGTTTCCGTAGTCGACCGCCTGCTTCATGTTGTGCGTGATCATGAGCGTCGTAAGTCCGCCCTCGGACACGATACGCGCCGTCGCCTCCATCACGAGCGCCGCGGTACGCGGGTCGAGCGCGGCCGTATGTTCGTCGAGCAGCAGCACCCTTGGGTGTTCCAGTGAAGCCATGACGAGCGCAAGCACCTGGCGCTGGCCGCCCGAAAGAAGGCTCGCGGGCACCCTCATGCGCGACTCCAGGCCAAGGCCGAAGGGTTCGAGCAGGGCCGCGAACCTGTCGCGGCGCGCCTTGTCGAGCGCATGACGCAGACCCCGTCGCTTGCCGCGCATGGAAGCAAGCGCGAGGTTCTCCTCGATCGAGAGTGCCGGCGCCGTTCCGAGCATCGGATCCTGAAAGACGCGCCCAATGAACGCCGCACGCTTGTGGACCGGCATGCGTGTCACGTCGATACCATCGACATGGATGCTGCCAGCATCGGGGCGGACCGCACCCGACAGCGCGTTCAACATGGTACTCTTGCCGGCCCCGTTGGAGCCGATGACGACGGCGAAATCGCCTTCTTTGAGTGTCAGGGTCAAGCCATCGAGCGCAACGCGCTCGTCCTGCGTCCCGGCGTGGAAATCGAGCCGGAGGCCGTCCAGTCGGACGACCTCCCGGCCCGTATCCGGAACATTACTCGACGACACACCCGCAATCCTTGAGGTTCGCGGGGAGACTCAGACCCAGAGCCCCCAGGCGCTGACCGGAAATGCGCGGCAGATGATCGTCCCTGGACGGCACCGATACGGCGACATCCTCCGCCTTCTCGCCCTTTAGAAGGCGCGCGGCGATTTTGCCGGCATTGATGCCGACGCGGTGGAAGTCCACTGCCAGCGCGCCGAGCGCCTGGTGATTTTCCACCGACTGCGTGTTGGAGCCGAAAACCGGCAACCCGATCGAATTCGCCGCCGAGGCAATCGCCGCCGAAGCGGGCTGCAGCAGGCTGGAGGCGGGCACGAACATCGCCTGCACCCTGCCCTGCGCCGAGCGCACGCGCAGAGGGATGTCGTTGGCGTTTTCCACGCCGATCTCGACGATCTCGACGCCCGAACCTTCGACCGCCTTCTTCATCTCGTTGACGAAGGCGGTATCGCTGTCATCGCCGGGGTTGAACAGGATGCCCAGCTTGGCCAGATCGGGTACGAGCGACTTCATGAAATCGAGTGTAGCGCCGAAATCCGGAATGTTGGAAGCGCCGGTCATCAGCGGCGCGCCGTGCTCCCAGGACGGTACCAGACCGGCCTTCACCGGATCGGTAACCGGTGCGAACACGACCGGATAATCGCGGGCGGCCAGAATCTGCTTTGCCGACTGCGTCATGGGCGTGGTGATGGTCAGCATCAGGTCCGGATCGCCCGCATTGAGCCGGTTGAGGAATTGCGGCACCAGCGAGCGGTCGAAATTCACATTGCCTTCGTCATAGTTTGCCTCGACACCCTCTGCGGCGAGCTCTTCCTTGAAGCCGTCGACGACCTGCTGGAGCGAAGGGTGGGGACCGAACAGCGCAATCGCCACCTTGGGTGTCTGCGCCTGCGCGCCCGCAAGGCCTGACGCGGCAAACGCCACGCCGAGCGCGGCGGCCATGGAGAGGGAACGAAGCTTGGAAGGCAGCATTTTCTGGGTCCTCTTTGTGGATGGCGGATAATAGTACGTATTCATACTATTTGATCTCGATATCGTCAATCGCCATCTTGCCAGATGCTTCTGCTCATCCACCGTGCAGCGTCGATCACCATCCCGCGCGACTTTTGTCCTTTCGCAGGC
Organism: Rhizobiaceae bacterium; assembly: GCA_041987205.1. Classification (GTDB taxonomy): domain Bacteria; phylum Pseudomonadota; class Alphaproteobacteria; order Rhizobiales; family Rhizobiaceae; genus BOKV01. Next base: position 10,950 of record JBHIWX010000101.1, read on the forward strand.
GCAAGAAACCGGTTTCCCAAAGCTATGAAAAATCAGGCGTTTGTGGCCGGTGAGAGGCAGACCGAAACGGTGCTTGATGCATCTTCGCAACGTGCTGCCATTTGCGCCTTCGCAGACGCACAATCCGGGCAAAACTTGAAAAAAGTTCAAAAATCCATATAGTTGGGTTCATCATACGAATCTGACATGCATTCGTGCGTCGCGCTTGCCCCTTCTTGATTGTTGCAGCGCATCATCGGGCCGCCCAATGGCTCGTCAGTGATCTGATCGCGCGAAGTGTCAGCCAGCCAGGCGAAATGCGCCCCCGCACCACGGGGCCGCGACCGGCCGAGAAACCCGCACGAACGGACCTGCCGTGACCGCAATATCCATTGTTGAAACAGATGCGAACGGGTCCGTCCCGATCGCCCGAAAGCCTTTTGTCCTCGCCACCGACCTCGACGGAACCTTTCTCGGCGGCAGCGAGGAGGATCGCCGTGCGCTGTATGACTGGATCGAGCAGAACCGTTCCACGGTCGGCCTGATCTTCGTCACCGGTCGCGACCCCGAATTCATCGTCGACATCACGTCGCAACAGGGCGTGCCGCGCCCCGACTATGTCGTCGGCGATGTCGGCACCACGATCGCCGAGGTGACCTTGGACGGCAAGGTCCGTCCGATCCCCGAACTCGAAGCCGATATCGCGGCGGCCTGGAATCACGCCGGCCACCCCGACGGCGCCGGCGCGAACGTCCACGCCGCGCTGAAAAGCGTCGAGGGGCTGAGCCTTCAGCCCACGCCGTTCCGCCACCGGGTGAGCTACGATCTCGACAGTGCCCGTTTCCACGGTGAGATCCGCGACGAAGCCTGCGCCGTGGTCGAGGATCTGGGCCACGAATGGCTGATCTCGGCCGACCGCTTTTTCGACGTCCTGCCGAAGGGCTTCAGCAAGGGTCCTTCCCTGCTGAAACTGATCGCCCATCTTGGCATCGAGCCTGCCCGCTGCCTCGCGGCAGGCGACACGCTGAACGATCTTTCCATGCTCGAATGCGGCGTTCCCGCCGTCGCCGTCGGCGGCTCGGAAGCACCGCTGCTGGAGAAGGTCAGGGGTCTCGATCATGTCCACAAGGCCGACGCCATCGGCGCGGCAGGGATCGTTGAGGCCATTCGCGCGTTTGGTCTTCATCCCGACATCTGATCCGCGCCGGCCTTGCGCCACGCAACCCGGCCAACCCCAAATTCAAGACCTGGTCCCAACCCGGGTCCAAACCAAGGAGATAGAAAACAGGATATGCCCTCCGATCTGGTCATCGTCTACCACCGCCAGCCCTATGAAGAGGTCGAAGTCGACGGCCGCATCGAGTTGCGCGAGAACAAGAGTCCGAACGGCATCGTGCCGACGCTGAAGAGCTTCTTCGGCTCGGTCGAGCATGGCGCCTGGATCGCGTGGAAACAGGCCGATGATCCGTCCAACCCTGAGTTCGAACAGGTCATCGACATCAATGACAATTATGGCAGCTATTCCGTCTCCCGACTGCCGCTGTCTCCCAAACAGGTGAAGGAATTCTACCACGTAACCTCCAAGGAAGCCTTCTGGCCGATCCTGCACGGCTTCCGCGAACGCTACAATTACGACCCGGTCGACTGGCCGAACTTCCGCGAGGTGAACTGGCTGTTTGCCGAGGCCGCCGCCGCGGAGGCCGCCGAAGGAGCCCTTGTCTGGGTGCACGATTACAATCTCTGGCTCGTGCCGGGCTATCTGCGCAAGCTGCGACCCGACGTGCGCATCGCCTTCTTCCACCACACGCCCTTCCCCTCGGCCGACATGTTCAACGTGCTGCCCTGGCGCAAGGAGATCGCCGAAAGCCTGATGCAGTGCGATGTCGTCGGCTTCCACATTCCCCGCTACGCGGCGAACTTCGTTTCCGTCGTGCGCAGTCTGCTCGACGTGGAAGTCACGAAACGCGAACAGGTCGTCGACGACCTGATCTTCGAAGGCACCGCGCTGACCGAGCGCTCCCTGCCATGTCAACTGCGCTATGACGACCGCCAGGTCGCGGTTTCCGTCGCACCCGTCGGCGTCGATGTGGAGTATATCGACCAGTGCGCGAGCGATCCGGACACGCTGAAACGCGCCAAGTCGATCCGCGCCGACCTTGGCGAATCCCGCCTCATCCTTTCGGTCGGGCGCACCGACTACACCAAGGGCGGCGTCGAACAGCTCGACAGTTTCGAGCGTGTGCTGGAGAACAATCGCGATCTGCACGGCAAGGTGCGGCTGATGCATGTCTCGGTCACCGCCAACCGCAACATGAGCGTTTACGCCCAGATCCAGAACGACATCGAGGCCGCCGCCGGCCGCATCAACGGACGCTTCGGCACGCTCGAATGGCAGCCCGTCGCGTTGATCACGCGGCCGATCCCGTTCACCGACCTGATCGCCTATTACCACGCTGCGGACGTCGCCTGGATCACGCCGCTTGCCGACGGGATGAACCTCGTCGCCCAGGAATTCGTCGCTACGCGCACTGATGGCGACGGTGTGCTGGT
>JBHIWX010000102.1:0-13472 GCA_041987205.1 Rhizobiaceae bacterium
TGTCAACGGCAGCGACCAGACCGTTTCCGCCGCCTACGGGTATTTCGACTTTTTCTCCTCCAATACGGCGGTGGCGACGGTGGACTCCACCGGACAGGTTACCGCCGTGGATACGGGGACCGTGGTCATCACCGCCCGGATGGGTTCCGTCGACGCCGCCGGCTCGCTGACCATCACGGTCGGGGAAGCACCGCCCGGTCCGCAGACGGCCGCTCCGACGCCCACCCGGGACGCCGGAAACGTCATTTCTCTCTTCAGCAATGCTTACAGCAACGTCCCGGTCGACACCTGGTCGGCGGACTTTGACAATGCCGACGTCACCGACATCCAGATTGCGGGAGACGATGTCAAGCTGTATACCGATCTCGTCTTCGCCGGCATCGAATTCATCTCGAATCAGATCGACGCCTCCAGCATGACCAACTTCACCATGGACTTCTGGACGCCCGATCCCACCGCCAGCCCGGCCGTGTTCATCGTCAAGCTGGTAGATTTCGGCGGCGACGGCGTCTTCGGCGGGGGCGATGATTCGGAATCCTCGGTGACCCTCTCGGCCAACTCGACGCCCGCCATCGGAAGCGGGGCCTGGGTTACCCTGGACATTCCGCTGAGCAGCTTCACTGCTCTGTCCAGCCGCAGCAATCTGGCCCAGCTGATTGTCGAGGGAACCCCCAACACCGTCTATCTCGACACCAAGGACGGGCGTATCACCATCCGGCTGCGGCCCGATCTCGCGCCCGGCCATGTCGAACGCATCAAGACGCTGGTGAAGCGCGGCTTCTACGACGGTGTCGTGTTCCACCGGGTGATCGACGGCTTCATGGCGCAGACTGGCGATCCGACCGGCACGGGGCGGGGCGGTTCGGACCTTCCCGACCTCAAGGCCGAATTCACACAAACGCCGTTCGTGCGGGGCACGCTCGGCATGGCGCGCTCGCAGAGTCCGGACAGCGCCAATTCGCAGTTCTTCATCATGTTCGCCGAGGGCGACTTCCTGAACGGCCAGTACACCGTGTTCGGCGAGGTCGTTGACGGCATGGATGTGGTCGACAGGATCAAGAAGGGCGACCGTGCGGCGAATGGCGTGGTAGACAGCCCCGACAAGATCATAAAGATGCAGATGAAATCCGACGCCAGCTAGGGCGCCGACAGATAAAGCGTCTCTCATCCCCCGAGGCGCATCGAAAGGAAACAGTGTGAGCGAATACAAGGACCCGGAAAACACCATGGTCATGGAGACGACCAAGGGCAAGGTCGTCATCGAATTGCGCCCCGATCTGGCGCCGAACCATGTCGCGCGGATCAAGGAACTGGCGCGCCAGGGCTTTTACGACGGCATCGTGTTCCATCGTGTGATCGACGGTTTCATGGCGCAGACGGGCGACCCGACCGGCACCGGCATGGGCGGTTCGGGCCAGAAGCTGAAGGCCGAGTTCAATGAAGCTCCGCATGAGCGTGGCGTGTGCTCGATGGCGCGTTCGCAGAACCCGGATTCGGGCGACAGCCAGTTCTTCATCTGCTTCGACGACGCACGCTTCCTCGACCGTCAGTACACGGTGTGGGGCAAGGTCGTGGAAGGCATGGAAAATGTCGACCAGATCAAGCGCGGCGAGCCGGTGAGCGACCCCGATTCCATCGTCTCGTTGAAAGTTGCTGCGGATCTGTAAGTCTGGCACCGTCCTGCCTCCCCCTTGAGGGGAGGCAGGTGAAGCCGAGCGGAGTGATGGCTGAACCGGTGGGGGTGGCGATGCCGGCAGGGTCACGAGGACGAATTACCCCCACCGGCTCTTCTTCACGCGCTTCGCCCGTTTGAACTCGCCTGCCTCCCCTCAAGGGGGAGGCTGGGGAGTGTGCCGGGTCGCCAGCAACAAAGTTCACACCGAGGCTCCAATGCGTGTTGACGCCTTCGATTTCGAGCTTCCCGACGAGCGGATCGCGCTGAGACCGGCGCGGCCGCGCGACAGTGCGCGGCTGCTCGTCGTCAGGCCGGGCGAGGACCCCGAGGATCGGATCGTGCGCGACCTGCCCGATCTGCTCCAACCGGGCGATGCGCTGGTCTTCAACGACACCAAGGTGATCTCGGCGCAGCTCGAGGGGCGGCGGGTGCGCGACGGCCATATCGCGCTGGTCGGCATCACGCTGCACATGCGGGTTTCGGATAATGAATGGAAGGCGTTCGCGCGCGGTGCCAAGAAGCTGCAGGTCGGCGACCGGATCAGTTTCGGGCACGAGCGTGAGGTTTGCCTGCTCGGCACGCTGGAAGCGACCGTGACAGCCAAGGGCGAGGCGGGCGAGGTGACGCTTGCCTTCGACATGACCGGGCCGGTGCTGGACGAGGGGCTCGCCGCCGTCGGTCGTGTGCCGCTGCCGCCATATATCGCGCTCAAACGGGCGCTGGACGAGGCCGATCGAGACGACTACCAGACCGTCTATGCCCGCGAGGACGGCGCAGTGGCCGCACCCACGGCGGGGCTGCATTTCACGCCCGATCTACTTGAGCGGCTCGACGCCAAGGGCATTTCCCGGCATTTCGTGACGCTGCATGTCGGCGCCGGTACCTTTCTGCCGGTCAAGGCCGAAGACACGGCCGACCACACCATGCACGAGGAGCGCGGCACGGTGTCGGCGGAGGTCGCCGAGGCGCTCAACAGCGTGCGAAAGGCCGGCGGGCGTATCGTCTGCGTCGGCACGACCTCGCTTCGGCTGTTGGAGAGCGCGGCGCGCGAGGATGGCGTCATCGAGCCCTATGACGATGCGACCGACATCTTCATCACGCCGGGCTACCGGTTCCGCGCCACCGATCTGCTGATGACCAATTTTCATCTGCCGCGCTCGACCCTGTTCATGCTGGTCTCGGCGTTTTCGGGCCTCGAGACCATGCGCGATGCCTATGCGCATGCGGTCGACAATGGCTATCGCTTCTATTCCTACGGCGATGCCTCGCTGCTATATCCCGCGCGATGAACGCTTCCGAATTCGGCTTTACCCTTCTTGCGCAGGACGGCATGGCGCGGCGCGGCGAGATCGCGATGCCGCGCGGCACGGTGCGTACGCCCGCCTTCATGCCGGTCGGCACGGCCGGCACGGTCAAGGCGATGTATATGAACCAGGTCCGCGATCTGGGCTCCGACATCATTCTCGGCAACACCTATCATCTGATGCTGCGGCCGGGCGCGGAGCGCGTCGCGCGGCTTGGCGGCCTGCATGATTTCGCGCGCTGGGACGGGCCGATCCTGACCGATTCCGGCGGCTTCCAGGTGATGTCGCTCGCCGGGCTGCGCAAGCTCGACGAGAAGGGCGTGGTGTTCCAGTCGCATATCGACGGGGCGAAGCATGAGCTGACGCCGGAGCGGTCGATCGAAATCCAGGGCCTGCTGGATTCGGACATCCAGATGCAGCTCGACGAATGCATCGCGCTGCCGGCGACGCGCGACGAAACCGAGCGCGCGATGGAACTGTCGCTGAGATGGGCCGAGCGCTGCAAGATCGCTTTCGGCGACCAGCCCGGCAAGGCGATGTTCGGCATCGTGCAGGGCGGCGAGGACGAGGCGCTGCGGCTGCGCTCGGCGCAGGCGCTGTCGGCGATGGACCTCAAGGGCTATGCGATCGGCGGACTGGCCGTCGGCGAGCCGCAGGCCGTGATGCTCGCCATGCTCGACGTCACCTGTCCGGCGCTGCCGCATGAAAAGCCGCGCTACCTGATGGGCGTCGGCACGCCGGAAGACATGCTGGAAAGCGTGGCGCGCGGCATCGACATGTTCGACTGCGTAATGCCGACGCGCGCCGGCCGGCACGGGCTGGCCTATACAAGGCGCGGCAAGGTCAATCTGAAGAATGCACGTCACGCCGAGGACACGCGGCCGCTCGACGAGGATAGCGATTGCCCCGCTTCGCGGGATTATTCGCGTGCCTATCTGCATCATCTGGTGCGCGCCGGCGAACCGCTCGCCGGCATGCTGCTGACGTGGAACAATCTCGCCTATTACCAGTCGCTGATGGCCGGCATCCGAGAGGCGATCGGCGCCGGCCGGTTCCAGGCGTTCCGCGAGGACACGAAGGCGAGATGGGCGGAAGGCGATCTCCCGCCGCTCTAGCGGGGTTTCCAGTAGCAGCGGGCGGGTTACATCCCGGCCGCTTCCTTGACGATTTCCTCGAGCAGCGCATTGACCTCGTCGCGGCCCTTGCCGTCCGGCAGGCGGCGGAAGCCGACCGTCACCGTTCCGGGTTTGGCCTCGTAGACAAATACGACATAGGGGCAATAAGCGATGTTGCCGATATCGGCTTCCATGGCCTTGCGCGACAGAACGGCGGAGCAGAACTGGAAGAATTCCGCGTTCTCATACAGCATCTTCTCGGCGCCGACATCGTCCGCCGTGCGCTTGAGCATGTCGCCGATGAGGCCGTGATAATCGACCACGTAGCCGCGATTGACGATGCCGTCGCTGACCTCGGCGGCGATCTCCTCGAAATCTCCCTGGACTTCATGCGTGGTGACGTCGTCGGCGGCGCTCGCGGGGCCAGACGCCGCGAGCATGGTCAGGGCAAATGCGGCCGAAACGGCCAATGCGGGCAAAATCCTCTTCATGGCGATCCTCCTTCGCGCTTTCGGGGATTAGCCTAGCACATACATAGCAAATAGCATATGTATGAATTGGGCGCGCGGTCAGACCGATGTGCGTGTAGCCGGTCACCGCTTATTTTTATTATTTAACATTGGGTATTTGAACACCACCACGTAGGTGCGCCTCGTCTAATTCACCCGGTTGCTATATATCACGAACTATGACGACAGCTGACTGGGCGCTCATTATTAGTCTAGGCTCGTTGGTGGTGGCAGCCGCCAGTTTTACTTGGAGCGTATGGTCGACGTTCATCTATCCCAAACCGAAGGTGGATGTTGGGTTTAATATCATGACCGTGCACAACAGAGAGGGCGAAGACGGCCCTGATGGTATAGCGCTGCATGCCACAAATCATGGTCCGAACCCTGTTAGACTGGTCTTGGCGGTAGCAAGGGGCCGAAAACGGTGGCCCTGGAGTAAGGCGTCCTTCGGCGTATTGAATCCCTATCGGCAGTTTCCGCCCATGCATCCACAAGATACCGATGGGCCCTTTAGTGGAGGTCTGCCCAAAATCCTCGAAGTTGGAGAGAGCTTTACCGTCTATTTTCCGGTGAGCCTGAACTGGTTCGAGAACGAACATTTAACTCTTTTTGGCTGGGAAGACACGTTCGGACGCCGCCACTGGTGCACACGAAAGGCAGTTAAACGCGTTGAAGAGCGCGCCCGAGTGATCGTGGCCGCAATACAACACGCTGGTGCGCCCGGTACCGATGGCACCTAGAACTCTCTGATAATCACCTTACGCACCGCTTACGCTTACCGCACTTGACGAAGTAGGTGCAGTCAATGCTCTCGATGTGTACTCAGCGAAGGCTTCGCGTACCACCGGCGGCGGTTCAGAGCTAGTGTGAAGCGCTCTCGAAGGCCCTTCAAGGCCTCATCGAGCACGCCAAAATACTCTGACGCGAAGATAATATTGCTGAAATAAGTCTCGTTTTCTCAGCAGGGTTGATAGAGACATAACAGCTTGCCGGCCGGCGCCAGCGCCGCAGAAATTCCTGTCAGAACAGGCGCGGCAATCCGTTCAGACCGACGTACCCTTGTGCGGGTTCAGCTTGACGCCGGTGATCTTCCAGGAACCGTCGGGCTGCCGGCTCAGTGTGTAGACCGCCTGCCAGGTCTTGCCGGCCCGGTCCGTGACCAGTACCTCCTGATGCACCAGCCCGCCCACCTCGACGCTTCGGCCGAAGACATAGGATTCGGGGTCGTAGAGCGCGCCATAGCCCTTGGTGACCATGCCGATGAAGCCTTCGACCGTCGGGAAGGTCCGCTGGATGCCGGGGCCGGCGAAGGAATAGGCCTTTTCGTGATCGCCGGACTGGAAGGCGCCGATCTGGCTTTCGATGATCTGCTGCGTTGCGAGCCGGTCGGCATCCGATGTCTCGTCGGCGAAGCTTGCCGACCAAGACGCGAGGAGGAAGAGCAGGGCGGCGGCCAACAGGATGGCATGGCGATGCGCAGTGCGGGTCAAGGGCATGATCCTTATCCGGGCGGTTGCATGTGCCAGCATATACGCGAAACGGGCAGGGCGGGTTTCAATTCCCCGAGATCACGGATTTCATCGGCCTGCGGTCACGCACGGGCCGTAACGACAGTCGAGACATGCGGGAAGTTCAGCGCCGTACCGTCGAAGCACTCCTTCATGCCGGACAGGAAATCGTCGATGCTGCGTTCGCGCCGGTCGATATCGAGCATCGACAGCTTGTCGCCGGTGTGCATGCCGCCCATTGCGCCGCCGGCGAAGGCCCTGCCATCGGGATGATGCAGCGACAGGCTGACGCTTTCGACAACGACGTCCTTGAAGCCTGCATCTTCGAACAGTTTGCGGATCGCTTTGCCATCCGGCAGTCCGCATATTGCGCGAACGGCATCACCGGCCTCTTTGCCGACATGCTTGTCGAGCGCGGCGGCTTGCGCCCGCAGGAGCGGATTGACCGCCAGTTCGCGCTGGATACAGAGCGCGACCCTGCCGCCAGGTTTCACGACGCGGTGGAGCTCGCGGCATGCGCGCGGGCGGTCCGGGAAGAATTGCAGCGCCTGCTGGCAGAAGGCGAGATCGAAGCGGTCATCGGGAAACGGCAGCGCACCTGCATCGGCTTCGACCCATTCGGCCGAAATGCCTGCCTCGGTCGCCCTCACGCGCGCGACCTCCAGCATTTGCGGGCTGTGATCGGCGCCCGTCAGGCTGCCGGGTACGATGTCGGAATGGATGATTTCGCGGACCAGGACACCGGTGCCGCAGGCGAGATCGAGGATATGCTCGCCATCCTTCGGCCTGGCACGAGCGATCATTTCGCGCGCCCATGGCCGGAAGATCACCGGGACCAGAAAGCTGTCGTAACGCTCCGCGAAGGCTCGTGGGGCAGGGGCGGGCGCCATGATTCCTCCTGACGGCCCCGCAGGCGGTCATAGCACGATGTGAAAGGGATGGGTACGGAGCGGCGTTTCAGCCTTCCGATTCGATCATCTCCATCGCCATCTTTCCCATCAGTGGCACGGAACGGCCATAGGCTTGCGCCGTCTGCGGATTGGAGGCGTTGCCGTCGACATAGCGCTTGTAGACGCCCTGCAGGATGGCGGCGAGGCGGAAGAAGGAAAACGCCAGATAGACGTTCCAATTCTCGATTTCGCCGATGCCGCGCCGGCGGCAATAGGCCTCCACATATTCGGCTTCGGTGGGCAGGCCGATGGCCTTGCGGTCCACGCCGCCCAGCCCGCGAAACCCGCCCTGATGCGGCAGGCGCCATTGCATGCACTGATAGGCGAGATCTGAGAGCGGATGGCCCAGCGTGGACAGTTCCCAATCGAGCACGCCCAGAATTTGGCTGGCATCGTGCGAGAAGACCATGTTGTCGAGCCGGTAATCGCCATGCACGAGCGCGACAGTGCCGTCGTCGGCGGGGATGCGCGGCTCCAGCCAGGCGATCAGCTTGTGAATCTCGTCGATCCGCTCGATCTCGCTGGCTTCATATTGCTTGGACCAGCGCGAAAACTGGCGTTCGAAATAATTGCCGGGCTTGCCGAAATCGCCCAGCCCCGCCGCCTCTACGTCGACATTGTGCATGGCGGCCAGCGCCGCGTTCATCGCGTCGTAGACCCGGCCGCGATGGGCGTTGGCCTCCGGACCGGTCAGTTCGTGCAGTGTGGGATCCCAGAAGATGTGGCCGTCGAGGAACTCCATGACGAAAAACATGCGGCCGATGGGAGAATCATCGTCACCGGCCAGCGCATAGACTTGCGGCACTGGGACATCGGTGCCGGCCAGCGCCTTCATCACGCGGTATTCGCGGTCGACCTGATGGGCTGATTTGAGCAAATCGCCGGGCGGCTTGGCGCGCAGCACGTATTTGCCGCTCTCGGCGACGATGAGGTAGGTGGGATTGGACTGCCCGGTCTCGAATTTGCGGATTTCGTGCAGTTCGTCGAAGCCGGGAACGTTCGTCTTCAGCCAGGGCAGAAGGGCTTCGTCGTCCAGCAGGTTCGGGCTTTCCGTATTCATGCACTAGCTCCTCCGCACAATCGACTGTGCAAGCGCGGACAGGTCGCGTCAAGACCCGGTACCGGCATCGTCAGCCCCGCCGAAGAAGCGGCCGATGGCATAATTTTTCAGGTGCGGGTCAATCCTGTCCTTGAGGATCGATGCAGCGAGCATTTCCCCGATCATGGGCGCCAACGTGACACCGGAATGGGTGACTGCGACGTGGAGCCCTTCAAGGCCGGGAACGGCGCCGAGCGCCGGAAATCCGTCCCTTGGTGTCGGGCGTCCGGCGACGGAATGGCGGGCCGAAACGAGCGGCGGATTGTCGCCGAGCAGGGCATGCATGCGCCGGATCACCGATTGAGCGGTATTGTCCGATTTGGCCTCGTCGTGCTTGCCGGACAAGTCGGCACCGGCGACCAGCGTGCCGTCCTTGCGCTGGAGGACATGCAGTTCCGGCGTAATGACGACACGGGAAATCAGTTTCTGGTCGACCGGCTCGGTCGTCACCAGCAGGCCGTCTGGCGTGTCGAGCGTGAAATCGATGCCGCAACATGCCAGCAGCGCAGCCGTGCCGGCCCCGGCGGCGATGACGGTCTCGTCCGCGTCGATCGATCCCGCATTGGTCATTACGCCGCACACGCGGCCGGATTCGAAACAGAAGCCGCCGACATGCGTGTTGGTCAGGACCTGCGCACCACTCAACTCAAGCAGGGTGCGGGCGGCATGCGCCGGTTCGACGGTGCCTTCGTCCTCGACCAGGGCGGCATATTGCGGCGGGTGGTGCAGGCCGGGCTCGAGAATGCGGATCTCGTCACGCTCGATCAGCCGGATCATGTAGCCCCAGCCGGCATGTTCGGCGATATAGGCTTCGAGTTCGGCCCCGGACAATTCCCAGAACAGGCCGCCGGTTAGGCGAATGTCGAGCTGCGGCAGGTCGTTCGACCAGCGCCGCCAGCCCTCGATCGCGCGCATGCGCAGGTCGAAATAGGGTTGGGTATTGCCGTGGGTCGCATTGATCCACGCCAACGACGCCGGCGTCGCAATGCCGCCGGCGGTGCGGCCGGAATCGACCACCGTTACGCGCGCGCCGGCTTGCGACAAACTCCATGCTATGGCGGCCCCGACAATTCCGGCGCCAACCACAACGACTTCCGGACTACGCTTCATGCGTGTCCCTTCACCACCCCGAGAACCCACAGCCCATGCATCGCCGCTCAGGGGAGTCGCGTCAAGATGCCGAACGCCCTGCGGCGCCATTCTTGTGGAGCCTTTTCGTTTGCGTCCTTCCTGTGTGGTTGCTAGGTCACGCTGCGTTGCACGAAAGGAACGGCGCGCGCCGATGTCGAACCGGATTGCCTCGGCCTTGCGCCAGATGGGGCCGAAACTTCTCCTGCGGGGCCTGATCCTGATCTGCGTGCTGGTCGGCGCCGCGTTCCTTATCGAGAGCCTCCAGTTCGAGGAACTCGTCGAGCGGTTCTCGTTTTCGAGCGATCCTGAAGCAGGCTGGCTGCACGGGCGTTTCGCCTATCTTGGCCTTGCCGGGGTTTTCACCGCGCTGGGCGGCCCGCGTCAGGCCATCAGTTTCTTCGCCGCCTATTTCTTCGGGCTCTGGGAGGGCTTCGCGATCGCGCTGATCGGAAGTGGGCTCGGCTGCCTGATCGCCTACGGTTTTGCGCGCGGCTTTCACGACGCTGCGCTGACGTTGATCCGTGGCAGGGTGGACATGGCGCGCCAGATCTGGGCGCGCGACACATTCTGGCTGACCTTCATCTTGCGCCTGCTGCCAATCGGCTCCAATTTGCTGGCCAATCTGGCGGCCGGGGCTTCGGCCATTCCGCTGGGTGCGTTCCTGGCGGGATCGCTCGCCGGCTATGTGCCGCAGACGCTCGTTTTCGTGCTGATGGGATCGGGCGTCAATGTCGGCTCAGGCATGCAGATTGCCATCTCGGTCGGCCTTTTCGCGGTCTCGACGCTGGTCGGCGTGTGGATCTATGCGCGCTATCGCAAGCAGCTGCATGTCGAAACGGCAATCGAGGATCAGGGCTGAACCGAGGGTTCGCCGGATATCCACCTTGCCTTGCGTAAGCCTCTAGTGCGTTTCAGCGTTGAAACGCACTAGTCTTCGACCGTGTCTGGTTTCTTCGTGCGCCGGCGCAGCCAGGTGACGCCGAACAGGTCGTAGAGGCCGATCAGCGCACGGTTCAGATTGTTGTATTTCGACACGCCGGCGACGCGCGGGCGGTCATTGACCGGATGATAAGCGGTCCTGAATCCGTAGGTCTGGAACAGGGCCGGCAAATAGCGGTGAACACTGGTGAAGAAGGGCAGCAGCAGGAAGGCGTCGCGCCAGTAGACCTTGATGCCGCAACCGGTATCGGGGCAATCGTCCTTCAGCACGGTATCGCGGATCCAGTTGGCCGCCTTGGAGGCCATGCGCTTGGAGCCGGTATCCTTGCGTTTGGTGCGAACCCCGCCGACCAGCGCCGGACCTGAGTGGTCGCCCGGTTCGGCGAGCAATCTGGCCAGGGCCGGGATGTCGGCCGGGTCGTTCTGGCCGTCGCCGTCCATCTGGGCGATGACGGGGAAACGGGCGGCGAGAATGCCAGTGCGCAGGCTGGCGCTCTGGCCGGCATTGGTCAGGTGGCGCACCAGCCGCAGCTTGGGATGCGCGCCGCGCAGCGCCAGGACTTCCGCAGGGCCGCCATCGGTCGAGCAGTCGTCGACGACAATCACCTCGCCGAGCAGATTGTCGGGCACGGCCTTGAAGATTTCGGCGACGAGGCGGCCGATATTGCCTTCCTCGTTATAGGCCGGAATGACGACGGATATCTGCATGTTGCGGTGATGATCCAGTTGGGCTCGGTGCCGCTTTTCGGCGGAACCGGCGGGAGGGCCGCGCCAGCTTGACTTGCGGCGGCGTAAATCCCATACACGCGGCCAATTGGCAAGGGTCGGAAACCGGACGAAAAAAGGTGTTCGATCCGGCTGCCGCCCGACCCGACCGAATCATTATCCCGGAGATCGGCACGTGACGTCGATACGGCATATCGGCGACACCCCCGTCGCAGAGCGCGATCCGGCGCTTCGCCCCTGGCTGGTGCGCGCCCTGCTGGCGCTTGGCGTGATCCTGCTGCTGCGCATGGTTTCGCTCTGGTTCAATTCCACAGAGCTTTTCTTCGACGAAGCACAATACTGGGTGTGGGCCAAGGAGCCGGCCTTCGGCTATTTCTCCAAGCCGCCCGTTCTGGCATGGATCATCGGCGCGGTGACCGGCGTCTGCGGTGACAGCGAGTTCTGCGTGCGCGCCATGTCGCCGCTGCTGCACACCGCGACGGCGGTGACGATCTTCTTCATCGCCGAAAAACTGTTCGATGCGCGCACCGGCTTCTGGTCGGCGATCGTCTATGCGACCCTGCCGGCGGTGACGCTTTCATCGACGCTGGTTTCCACCGACGTGCCGCTGCTGTTCTTCTGGTCGGTGGCACTGCTCGCCTTCCTGCAGTTCGAAAGGGGCGGCGGAATCGGCTGGGCGGTACTGATGGGCCTCGCCCTCGGCGCGGGACTGATGTCGAAATATGCGATGGTCTATTTCGTCGCCTGCGCCGTGGTGTATTCAATCGCGGTCCCCGAGCGGCCGCACATGCTGACCCGAAAGGGCTTCTGGTTGGCGCTTGCCATCGGCGCGCTGCTGCTCGCGCCCAATGTGCTGTGGAACCTGAACAACAGCTTCGCCACCGTCGGCCACACCGGCGAGAACATAGGCTGGGACGGCAAGCTGCATTTCGCCCGCTTCGCCGAGTTCTTCGGTTCGCAATTCGCGGTGATGGGGCCGATCCTGTTCGGTATCTATCTGGTCGCCATCTTCCGGCTGATCCGTGAAGGCATGAACCGCCAGCAGCTTTTCCTGCTGTGCTTTTCCGTGCCCGTTCTGGCGCTGATCATCGTGCAGTCGCTGCTTTCCAAGGCCTATGCGAACTGGGCGGCGTTGACCTATGTCGCGGCAATCATTCTGGTCACCGACCTGATGGTCAATCTCATCCCGCAATGGTGGCATCGCACCTCGCTATGGCTGCACGGCATCATCTTCGCGGTGATCGCCGTGGCGGTGACGCTTTCCGGGCCGGGACAGTTGCCGCTGCCCGAGAACGTCAAGCCGTTCGACCGCATGCACGGTTCGCGCGAGGTCGCCGCCGCGCTGGCGGAACAGGCCGGGAAGGGCGACTATCCGGTCGTGATGGTCGACAATCGCCGCCTTGCCGCGCTGATGATCTATTATCTGCGCGATCGCCCCGAGAAGATCGTCTCCTGGCGCCAGGGCAATGCACCGACCGACCATTTCGAGATGTCGCGCGCCTATCAGGACCGGCAGAAGCAGCCCGTGCTGTACATGACGAACCAGCGCAATCCCTATCGGATCATCTCGGCCTTCGAGGATGTCGAACTGCTGGGAGACATGAAGCCCGGGGCAGGCGAGATCGGCCAGGTCTGGTTCTATGCGCTGCGCGGCTACAAGGCGGCGCAGGGCGAGGGCGCACGGGAAGGCGGCTGATGTCGACGCCCGATGGAGACGTCCCGCACAAGAAATCGCCTGCGTTCTGGACCCATCTTCCGGGTGGCCGGGAAACCGCAAAGGTCGCGCTGCTGGCACTCGCGCTAGGCGTCGCGACCGGGCTTGTCTTCACCGTCTGGCCGCAACTCGACATCGCCATCTCGCGCATCTTCTTCGATACGGAAACGGGCTTCGCCATGACGCGTTCGCCGTTCTGGCGGTTCCTGCGCGAAGTTTTCCTGAAGGGCGCGACCGTCTGGTATGTGGTGATTACGGTCGGCTGTATCGTGACGTGGGAGAAGCGTCCCAAGCTGATGGGGTTCGACTTTCGCAAATGGTTCTATCTCGCGGCGTGCTCGCTCGCGGGCCCGTTGCTGCTCACCAATGTGATTCTCAAGGAGCACTGGGGACGCTGGCGCCCGCGCGAGATCATCCAGCTCGGCGGCGACGAGCTGCACACCACGCCGCTCGACTGGAGCGGCACCTGTTTCGACAATTGCTCCTTCGTGTCGGGCGAGGTTTCGGCGACCGTGATGGCCTTCATCGCGCTGGCATTCGTGACGACGGCATGGCGGCCGATCTTCTACGCGCTGGCGATCCTCATGGGATTGGTATCAGCGTTGATCAGGGTTGGGCAGGGCGGTCATTTCCTGTCGGATTCGCTCTTCGCCGGCGTGTTCATGGTGTTGGTCGCCGCCGCGCTCTACTGGGCGATGTATCTGCGTTCACCTGACGGCACCTTCGATCATTGCTAGCCGAGGTGGGATTGAACTCGGACCGAGAGAATTCCCAGCACGCTAGTTTAGGAGTGCCTTGAAGA
>JBHIWX010000103.1:0-13440 GCA_041987205.1 Rhizobiaceae bacterium
GCGAACACCTCGAAAAAGCCTTCGACCCACAGATGGACCACCCACCAACGCCAATATTCAATCATGGAGAGCGCTGTATGCTCATTCCAGAACAGCCCGGCACCGTAGAAGAGTCCGATGGCTACGGCGGATAGGAAAAACAGCATCGTGATGTGGCGGGATTCGGACTTCTCTTTGAGCGCAGGCCAGAGCGCCCGGCCGACGAGCACAAGCCAGAGCATCAGGCCGATGAAGAGAAACCACTGCCAGAAGCGCCCCATATCGACATATTCCCAGCCCTGGTGTCCGAACCAGAAGTTCCTCTCCAGTCCCAGTTTCTGCATCACCGCGAGCCATTGCCCGGCAAAGGAGCCCACGACGATAATCAGGAGGCAGGCCCAGAGGATGTTGGCACCCAGAGCCTGGAACCTCGGTTCATGGCCCGAGATCGCAGGAGCTATGTAGAGGCCCGTTCCCAGCCAGGCTGTCGCGATCCACAGCACGGCAAGCTGCGTGTGCCAGGTGCGGGTGATCGAATAAGGCAGGATCTCGGCCGCTTCATAGCCATAAACCAGCTGCCCCTCGACCTGATAGTGGGCCGTCATTGCACCCAGCATGATCTGCGCGAGAAACAGTGCGAGAACGACCCAGAAATATTTGGCTGTCGCCCGCATCGAAGGCGTCACCGCGATCTCGCGCAGCGGATCTTTCGCGGGGAGGTCGTGCTCCTTCTCCCTTCGTCCGTGCGTCACCGCATGGTGCCAACCCAACAGCGCGATGCCGGCAAGCAGGAAGGTGACGCTGAAGGCCGACCAGATGAATGTACTTGATGGTGGGCGATTCCCGACCAGCGGCTCGCTCGGCCAGTTGTTCGTATACGTTGTCGTCCGCCCTTGTCGTTCCGTTGTGGCCGCCCAGGCCGTCCACCAGAAGAAGGAGGTCATGGCGGCTCGGTGCCCTGCGTCGGGGACCGTATCGTTCTTCATGGCATAGTTTTCGCGCAGCTCGGCCGTGGCGGGGTCGTTGCCGAACAGATTGACGTAGTGCTTTGCCACCCGCTCGATTGCCACCGCGCGATCGTTGCTGATCGTGATGGTATCCGTGCTCGCTTCAAACGTGTTTCGGCGCATTTCCGTTTGCAGCCGCCGCTGGAGGAGCGCCTTGTGTTCCTCGTTTAAACTCTCAAAGGCGCCGCCCAGATCCCGCTGTGCCCAGAGATCGAGAAGTGCCAGTGATTCCCGGTGCAACCAGTCGGCTGACCAATCGGGCGCTACGTAGCCGCCGTGTCCCCAGATCGAGCCCAGTTGCATGCCGCCCATAGATTGCCAGACCTGGCGGCCACGCTGCATCTCGGCACGGGTGAAGACGGTTTCGCCGTTTGCGGTCACGACCTTGGCGGGAAGCGGCGGCGCCTGAATGCTGATGTCGCGGCCAACCAGAAGCAGGACGGCAAAAGAGACTGCCAGCAATGATAGAAGCCAAATCCAGAGCTGACGTGTTCGATCCATGGTTCTCCCCTATGGGCTACGAGGCGGTACAGCAAAGCGACTAGCGCGCTGCGCGCCGTGCCATCATGCCGCCCGTGATCAATTCTTCCTGGGGGCAGGCTGATCCGATTGAACGACCGGACCGCCTTCCGCTTCCCACCGGTCGACACAGTCGCAATCGTCATAGGCATCGACCGCCAAGGTCTCGGCGCCGGCTTTTGCCTGTGATCCTTCTACAGGCGGAAAGAGGATCGTCAGAAGCAGCACAGAGTTTTCCGCGCCCTTGACCGAGTGCGGCGCGCCTCCTTCGAGATAGACCCACTGGTTACGCCGCAGTTCGATCGAGCTTGCGCTGAGCTCGACTTTCACATGGCCCTCGAGGCAATGCAGCATGATGCTGCCCGGCACCTGATGCTGGCGCATTTCGGTGCCGCTCGGGATCACCAGCCGGATGGTTTCGAAATGGTCCGCCTTCACGATCGCTGTGGAATGTTCTTCATGTGTCGTCACGTTCTCGGGCAAGAGATCGACGACTTCTCCGGGCGCTGCGTGGTGAAGGGCCATATCGTTCAATTCCTTTCCGTGTTCGTGGTTTTATGATTGGAGCAAGACGGGCAAGCGGACTGCCGCGTGCGGTCCGGCTTGGAGCGTCCAGCGCGCAATACCTTTACCCATCGCGCGCCGATTTGGAGTCCTGCGGCGATCCATGACCGCGACGCGCGGCGACGACCGTCAAAGGGAGCGGGATCGACCGGTTCACCACATTCTGGACAGAACATGTCACGTTCCTCCTTTTCGGCTTCGATGCGCCAAGACGTCAATCATCCATCTGGCGCCGCAGGGGTTTCGAACCGATCGGCCGCGTTACGCTCGAAGAGCGACGCGAGATCTCGCCGCTTCGTCAGCAGGTCGGCAAGCGTATAGCGGTCAAGTACCGCCAGGAACGCGCCGAGCGCCTCCTTCAGCACGCCCGTCAGCCCACATGCAGGCGCGACCACGCATCCGCCGCAGTCAACGAGATCGAAGCCGTCCTCGGTCTGGCGTATGAGTGCGCCGATGTTGATCTCTTCGGGCGGCCGCCCCAGGCGGATGCCGCCCGACCGTCCACGCACACTCTCCACATCACCACTGCGTGCGAGTTGGTTCACCACCTTCATCAAGTGATTCTGCGAGATTCCGTAGGCCTGCGCGACCTCACCGATCGAGCACAGGCGGTCAGGCCGCGCGCCCAGATAGAGCAGCACGCGCATCGAATAGTCGGTGAACAGGGTCAGTTTCATGGGGCGTTCCCACTCTCTTCCTCAGCTCGTCGCATTAAGATGTATTCATCTTGCATGTTTTCAGGGAAAAGTATAGATGCATTCGGGATACATGATTGGAGTCGGGCGAATGACCGAGCTGGAACTGAAGGATGAGGCGCTCAAGCAGCTTGTCGACGCCTTCTACGCGCGCGTTCGCGCAGATGCCGACCTGGGGCCGATTTTCAACGACGCGATCGATGACTGGCCGGAACATCTCGAAAAGCTGGCGGCGTTCTGGTCATCCGTCATGCTCGCCAGTGGCCGATACAAGGGCCAGCCCGTGCCAGCGCACCTGAAGCACAGGTCGAGGATAACGCCAGCGCTTTTCGACCGCTGGCTCGCGCTGTGGGACTGTACGACAAACGAGATGATGGCGCCCGACGCAGCTGCGGCTCTGCAGGCGAAAGCGAAGCGGATTGCCGAGAGCCTGCAGCTTGCCATGTTTTTTCGGCTCGATCGGCCAAGCGTCGCTGACGGCGAGGCCGGGTCCATTCATTGCGAACGGCGAGTACCCACCCATGCCTGACATTCTACCCTATCGTTCGACGCCGGTGTTCGATCAGGACACGCTCCCGGCCGCCCTGCGGGCACGCCATGATACCAAGGCGGGTGTCTGGGGTTTGATCCGCGTTCTGGAGGGTGAGCTTCGGCTGACCTATCTCGATCCACCGTCGGAGGTTGTCCTGACGCCCGAACGGCCCGGATTGATCTTGCCGCAGCAGCCGCACTTCGTGACGCCCATCGGCGCCATGAAAATGCGGGTCGATTTCTATGATCAGCCGCCCGGCGCCTGATCGCCGGGAAACTCGAATCCCTTCCAACAAGGAGAAGTTTATGTCGCAGCCCCTCAGCGATCAGACCATCGCGCTCGTCAAGGCGACGGTCCCCGCGCTCGAAGCGCATGGTCTGGATATCGTGCATGAAATGTATTCCAGGATGTTCCAGAACCCGGACATTCGCGATCTTTTCAACCAGTCGCATCATGGTGACGCCGGTTCGCAGCCGCGCGCGCTCACCGGCGCCATTCTCGCCTATGCCAGCAATATCGACAATCTCGGCGCGCTGGCTCCCGCGGTCGAGCGCATCGCGCAAAAGCATGTCGGTCTCCAGATACTGCCGGAGCACTATCCGCACGTCGCCGAAGCACTGCTCGGTGCGATCAAGGCGGTGCTGGGCGATGCGGCGACCGACGAAATCCTCGGGGCCTGGGGGGAAGCTTACTGGTTTCTCGCCAATATCCTGATCGCGCGGGAACAGCGCGTCTACACCGAACAGAAGGACGCGGCCGGCGGCTGGAACGGCTGGCGCGATTTCCGCGTCGAAGACGTTGTGCGCGAAAGCAGCGTCATCAATTCCTTTGTCCTTCGCCCCGTCGACGGCAGCCCCGTCATGCGCCACAAGCCGGGCCAGTATCTTACCTTCTGGCTCGAAATTCCCGGACATCCGCCGGTCAAGCGCAACTACTCGATTTCGGCCGCCGCCAATGGCGAAACCTATCGCATTTCGGTCAAGCGCGAGCCGCAAGGGCTCGCGTCGGGCTGGTTGCACGACGAGGCGAAACCCGGGACGATCCTGAAGGTGGCCGCGCCTGCTGGCGAATTCTTCCTCGCCGATCATGTCGAACGGCCGGTCGTACTGCTGTCGGGCGGCGTGGGCCTGACGCCGATGGTGGCGATGCTCGAAGCCCTCGTTCAGAACGGCGCCGAAGTGCCGGTTCATTACATCCACGGCACGCATGACCGCGACACCCATGCGATGCGCGACCATGTCCGCGCTGTGGCGAGCCATGGCCAATCGATCGCGATCACCGATTTTCACCAGACCCCGCTCGAGGATGAAACAGAGGGCAGCGACTACGATGTGGCCGGCATAATTACCGATGAATGGTTGGTCGCCAGCACACCGGTCGCACAAGCGGACTATTACATCTGCGGGCCGCGTCCGTTCCTGCGTCATGCGGTCTCGACCCTGTCGCTGGCGGGTGTGCCGTCGGACAGGATCCACTATGAGTTCTTCGGCCCGGCCGACGAACTGCTCGCGGCCTGAGGGAGCGGAGGCATGGACGACATCATCCTGGCCCGGGCCGTTCATGTCCTGGCGGTCCTTGTCTGGATCGGCGGCGTGGCGTTCGTGACGCTTGTGGTGATGCCGTCCGTGCGCGCCGCCAATCCGCCGGCGGAGCGGCTGGCGGCCTTTCATCGACTGGAGGGGCGCTTTGCGGCGCAGGCGCGCATCTGGGTGCTATTGGCAGGACTGAGCGGCTTCTGGATGATCTATCGCGCGCAGATGTGGGACCGCTTTTTCGATCTTCGCTTCTGGTGGATGCATGCGATGGTAGGGCTGTGGGCCGTGTTCGCCGCGATGCTTTTCGTGATCGAGCCGCTGTTTCTCCACCGCCGAATGATGACATCGGTCAAGCCCGCCGCAGATTTTGCCCGAATGGAGACACTTCACCGAATATTGCTGGGTATCGCGGCTGTCACGGTTCTCGGCGCAGTGGCGGGAAGCCACGGGTTCTAGACTGCGCTTTTCGTGTGGTTCCAAAATTCAGTGGCTGTCTCCCAAGAGGGGATCAGATATCCGCCGGGGCCGCCCGCGCCAATCCAGCCCAATCTTCCGCCCGCCATCGGACGTTCGTGGTTCGGAACCATCCTATGCGAAGTCGATTCCCACAGGACTGCCGCTCGCAGCCCTCCCATTATTGCCGATGCCATGGGTTCCGCCTGACCTGCTCTCTTCCGCTCCAATCGCACAGCAAAGTGAAACGCCATGTTCAACAAGCCATTCACAGCCGTACTGGCGATGACCATGCTCGCGCTCGGCGGCTGCGCGACAGGCGCGCGATACGTCGATCCCCAAGCCCCCATTGCGGAGCTGAGAGACAAGGTCGTAACCGGCAACGCATCCTATCGACAGCGCATCGCTCTGCCCGCCCGCGCGAAATTCAACGTGAGACTGCTGGACGTTTCGCGCGCCGATGCGAGATCGGTGATCATTGCCAAGGAAACGCGCGAGACAGCAGGGCAGCAGGTTCCTTTGCCATTTTCGATTAGGGTGAAGGAACAGGACTTGAAGACCAACATGCGTTACGCAGTCCGTGCGACGATTACCGATCCCGAGGGCAACCCGATATGGACCACGGATACGGTTCATTCGGTCGATCCCACGCGGTTCGAGCAGGATCTGGGGACGCTCAATATGGTTCGCGTTGGTGACCGCCCGGCGGCTTCAGGCTTGATCGGCCCGCAATTCAAGGTGGAGGACATCAATCAGACCGGTCTGATCGACAAATCCAATGTGACGGTGCAGTTTTCGCAAGACGGCCGAGTGAGCGGATCGGCCGGCTGCAACAGGTTCACCGGCGACTATTCGATCGAGGAACAGTCGCTTCGGATCGGACCGCTCGCCGTGACGCGCCGGGCTTGCGTGCCGGCGCTCGGGAACCAGGAAACCAGGTTCCTGGCCATTCTGCAGGATGTGACCTCATGGTCCGTCAACAGCAATGGGTCAGTGCTCTTCCGTGCCGACGACGGACGATACCTGGCGGCGATACGCTGATTCGACCGCAGTATGCTGAAGAGCGGCTGCCGCTCAGTCCTGACCGATCGGAGACGGAGGTCGAGCCAGTCTTGGACACAGGCTTAACGGTCCAAGAGCTTGATCGGCAAAAGTCCATTGCGCCGTCGCCAAACACAGGTTCAAATTCGGCCGCGATGCGTGGCGAGCGACGCTGACCACTGATTTTTTGGTGTTTACCGCGGGAGACGGCAGGGCAATAGTTGGGAACTTCCGTCCGACCCGCGTGTTGCTGGTTCGGCGCGAGCTGTGTTCCCATCGGGAGCGAACCTGCTGCTGCGCTGTCAGCCCGTGGCGATGACCGATGAGGGGGGAAATAGATCGGCCATGATACTGACCTTGACCGAGACCGAACGCCAGATCGCGCTCGCCATTTCCGTTGCCGTCGGTCTGTGCGGCCTCGTTCTCGCAGCGGCAGGCAATCAGGACACAATGGAAATCCACGGCTGGCTGATCCTGGCCATTGCCGCCATTTGCGCCATCATCGTAATCCGCGGCATCTGGGGACCGGAACCGCCAAAATCCCGTTTGCAAAGCTACTATGACGAGCCCATCAAGGCCGGCATCATCGCCAGCATGGCTTGGGCGGTGGTGGCGATGTTCGTGGGGGTCTGGGTCGCCGCGCTGCTGGCATTCCCTGACCTGACGTTTGACAGTGCCTGGGCGAGCTTCGGCCGCTTGCGACCGGTGCACACCAGCGGCGTGATCTTCGGCTTTGGCGGCAACGCGCTCATCGCCACCTCGCTGCATGTCGTGCAGCGGACCTCGCGGGCGCGTCTTCCCGATCAGCTTTCGGCCTGGTTCGTGCTGGTGGGCTACAACCTGTTCTGCATCCTCGCGGCCAGCGGTTATCTGCTCGGGGTTACCCAATCGAAGGAATATGCCGAGGCCGAATGGTATGCCGACATCTGGCTGGTGATCGTCTGGGTGACCTACTTCATCCTCTACATCCGGACGCTCGCACGCCGCAAGGAACCACACATTTATGTGGCCAACTGGTACTTCATGGCCTTCATTCTCGTCGTCGCGATACTCCATATCATCAACAATCTCGCGATTCCGGTCTCGCTGGGCCATGCGAAGAGCTACACCATCTGGTCGGGCGTCCAGGATGCTATGGTGCAGTGGTGGTATGGTCATAACGCCGTCGCCTTCTTCCTGACGGCGGGCTTCCTGGGCATGCTCTATTACTACCTGCCCATCCGGGCCCAGCGGCCGATCTTCTCCTACCGTCTCTCGATCCTGAGCTTTTGGGGCATTACCTTCTTCTACATGTGGGCGGGTTCCCACCACCTTCATTATACCGCCCTACCGCACTGGGTTCAGACGCTGGGCATGACCTTCTCGGTGATGCTCCTCGTGCCGTCATGGGCTTCGGCTGGCAACGCCTTGCTAACATTGAACGGCGCCTGGCACCGCGTGCGCGATGATGCGACGCTCCGCTTCATGATGGTCGCGGCGGTGTTTTATGGCATCTCGACCTTTGAAGGTTCGTTCCTCGCCATCCGGCCCGTCAATTCGCTTTCGCATTACACCGACTGGACGGTTGGCCATGTTCACGCCGGCGCGCTCGGCTGGGTGGCGCTCATCACCTTCGGCTCGCTCTACACGCTGGTGCCGTCCTTGTGGAAGCGCGAGGCGATGTATTCGCCCGCCTTGGTCGAGTGGCACTTCTGGCTCTCGCTTGCCGGCACTCTTGTCTACATTTTTGCCATGTGGAACTCGGGCATCATCCAGGGCCTGATGTGGCGGACCTATACGGAGGAAGGCACGCTAGCCTACTCCTTCCTGGATTCGCTCAGAGCCATGTATCCCTATTACATCGCGCGTACGCTCGGCGGCCTTCTGTTCCTGATCGGTGCTGTGATCGGCGCCTACAATATGTGGAGGACCATTCGCGCCGCCTCGGCCCAGGCGCCGTTCGAAGGCGACGTCCCGCTACAGGCCGCGACGGCGGCGGGGAGGGCCTGAGCCGTGGCGGAACTGTTTCATCGCAAGCTCGAACGTTCGGCGATCGGCTTCGTGCTCGCCATCATCGCGGCTGCCAGTGTCGGCGGCCTCGTCGAGATCGCTCCGCTTTTCACGATCGACGAGACGGTCGAGGAGGCGCCAGACATGCGGCTCTACACGCCGCTCGAACTGGCGGGGCGAAACATCTATGTGCGCGAAGGATGCTATGCCTGTCACAGCCAGATGATCCGGACGCTGCAGGACGAAGTTGAGCGCTATGGTCCCTATTCGCTCGCGGTCGAATCCAAATATGACCATCCGATGCTCTGGGGTTCGAAGCGCACCGGACCCGACCTCGCCCGCGTTGGCGGCAAATATTCCGATTTCTGGCACGTCGCCCATCTGACCAATCCGCGCGATGTGGTGCCCGATTCCAATATGCCGGCCTATCCCTGGCTGGCGCGGACGCCCTTGCGCCTCGCTGATCTGCCCTTGCACCTCAAGGCGCTGCGGGCCGCGGGGGTGCCCTACACCGATGCCATGATCGAGAATGCGAGCGTCGATGCCTTCGACCAGGCGACACCGGAAAGCTCGACCTCGTCCGGTATCACCGAGCGGTATGGCGAAGAAACGCAGGTTCGCGTGTTCGACGATGTGGCGACCGAGGTCACCGAGATGGACGCGCTCGTCGCCTATCTTCAGGTTCTCGGCCGGCTGACCGACGTGCCGTACAAGAATACGGCCGCGCCGCAGAAGCCGCCAGAGCCGGTGAAATGACATGAGGAGGCAGGCATGGACATAAGCCACGAGGCTCTTGTTGCATTCTCGAAAAGCTGGGGGCTGTTCTACCTCATCGGTCTGATGATCGGTGTCCTCATTTATACGTTCCGGCCGTCCAATCGTGGCAAGTTCAACCGAGCCAAACAAAGCGTTCTCGATCAGGACGACAAGCCATGGACGTAGAGCGCGATCCCGTCAGCGGTCATGAAACGACCGGCCATGTCTGGAATGGCATCAAGGAGCTCGATACGCCGGTCCCCAAGGGTGTGCTGATTTTTCTGATCGTCACCCATCTCTTCGCTTTCGCCTGGTGGATTCTCATGCCGACTTGGCCCTTGGGCGACACCTACACCAAGGGAATTCTCAACATCGACCAGCGCACCTCGGTCGAAAAGCACCTGGTCGATTCGCAGGCGGGACGGGCCGACTGGATAAAGCGGATCGAAAGCGAGAACCTCGAGCAGATCGCGGCCGACCCCCGGCTCATGACCATCGTGCGTAGCACCGGCCACCGGTTGTTCGGCGACAACTGCGCCGCCTGCCACGGCATTAATGCCAAGGGGGGTTATGGTTATCCCGATCTGACCGATGACGACTGGATCTGGGGCGGCGACCTTGAGACGATCGCGCAGACCATGCGCGTTGGGGTCAATGTGGAGCATCCGCAGGGGCGCGTCTCGCAGATGCCCTCGTTCGGACGCGACGGGATACTCGATGCCGATCAGGTCAGTCTGGCGGCCAACTATGTCTACGCCTTGTCGCATCCCAAGTTCGTGACGAATGCCAATCGGACGTCGATTGTATCGGGGCGCGAGGTCTTCATGGCCAATTGCGCGATTTGCCATGGCGAGGATGCGCGCGGGAAGCGCGATGTCGGCGCTCCCAATCTGACGGACGCGCGTTGGATCTATGGAGGAGACATCGATCAGATCGTGGAGACCGTCCATGGCGGACGCCAGGGGCATATGCCGACATGGGACGAGCGGCTTACGGACTCGGATATCAAGATATTGGCGCTCTATGTTCATTCGCTGAGCGCGCCTCAGCGATGACGGCCATGCGATCCCGATCCCGGTGGCTGGTCTGGACGCTGGTGGCAGCAGGCCTTTTGCTGTTCGTTCTTGCGAACGCGCATTTTTTCTACGTCGCCTTTCGCTCGCAGCCCGAATGCGTGGGACATTTGAAGGAACGCGCGAACGGGAGCGGGCAGTATCGCGCGGCGAAATCGGCATGCTGAAAGGTAGCGGGACATGAGCGATAAAAGCCCCTCTTATGGCTTGCTGAGCCAGACCTCGGGCATCGAGGAGACGAAGAGCGCGCGGTTTCAGCGCCATCTTCCCGCTTCCATCGGCTTCCAATGGCTCAAGGCCGGATGGCAGGATCTTTTCCATCGGCCGATGCCGAGCCTGGCCTACGGTCTGGGCATTTTCCTTCTGTCTCTCGCTGCTGTCGCGATGCTCGCGCTGTATGGCCGCGACTATATTCTTTTTCCCGCGCTCGCCGGCTTCATGATCATTGCCCCGCTGCTGGCCATCGGACTCTATGAGAAAAGCCGCAACCGAGAAGCGGGACGCGATACGTCGCTGCGCGAAATGCTCCTGGTGAAACCGGCGGCGGGCCCGCAGGTGCTTTTCACCGGGGTCCTGCTCAGCCTGCTGATGCTACTGTGGATGCGATCCGCGGTGCTCATCTATGCGTTGTTCTTCGGCGTGCGCCCCTTTCCCGGCCTGCCTCACATAACCGCCTTCCTGCTGACCGAGCCGGTGGGATGGATTATTCTCGGCGTCGGCACGGCGGTGGGCGGCCTGTTCGCCTCATTCGCTTTTGCGATCAGTGTTTTTGCCATTCCGATGCTCCTCGATCGCAAGGTCGATGCGCTCACGGCGATGGGAACAAGCACGGCGCTCGTCTGGAACAACCTTGCGCCGATGATCGTCTGGGGCGCCATCGTCCTTGCGCTTTTCATACTCTGCGCGGCTACGGGCTTGATCGGCCTCATCGTCATCTTCCCGTGGCTTGGACATGCCACATGGCATGCCTATCGCGCGGTCTCAGACACGCAGGCCTAGACATGGCCAGCCATGCCATGCCTGCCGTCCAGGCGCCGACATCATTGACCGGGCAATCGGTCGATGAACTCATCTTCGCCAGCCAATCGCTGGATGACGGAACGATGAGGACGCAACTGTCGGTCCCGACCGCGCATTGCGGCGGATGCATGGCGAAGATCGAGCGCATCCTTGGTAACCTCGAGGGCGTCGTAGCGGCTCGGGTCAATCTATCGACGCGGCGTGTGACCGTCACATGGCGGCAAGCGCAAACCGCGAGTGCACCGCCTTTGCTGGCAACGCTGAACGAGGCGGGCTTCGAGGCAAATCTTCTCAGCCAACCGGACGAACGCGCCGATCCCGAAAAGCGCCGGCTGATCGTCGCGACAGCGGTCGCCGGCTTCGCGGCGATGAACATCATGCTGCTTTCGGTGTCGGTCTGGTCAGGCGCCGACCCCGCTACGCGGCAGCTGTTCCATCTCATCTCGGCGCTGCTCGCGCTTCCCGCGGTATTCTTTTCGGGGCGCATCTTCTTCTTGTCGGCATGGTCGGCATTGCGCGCGGGACGCACCAATATGGATGTGCCCATCTCGATCGGCATCGTCCTGACACTGGGTCTCAGCATCTACGACACGCTGCATTTCGGACGCCATGCCTATTTCGACGCGGTCGTGACGCTGATCTTTTTCCTGCTTGTCGGACGAACGCTCGACCATGCCATGCGTGACAAGGCCCGTTCGGCCGTGCTCGGGCTGACGCGAATGACGCCTGCGGGCGCGAATGTAATCGGCACGGATGGATCGCGCGCTTTTAGACCGCTCGAGGATGTCTCGGTGGGTGATGTCATCCTCGTCGCGCCAGGCGAGCGTGTTCCGCTGGATGGTCTTGTCCTTGCGGGCGAGGGCGATCTCGACACTGCCGCGGTCACGGGCGAGGCGATGCCGGTGCCGGTACGACCGGGAAGCACGCTCGTTTCGGGCATGCTGAATCTCAATGGTTCGCTCAAGGTGCGTGTGACCAACAGCCACGCGCGGTCCTTTCTATCCGAAATGGTGCGAATGATGGAAGCGGCCGAGCAGGGCAGAGCACGCTATCGCCGTCTCGCCGACCGTGTTGCGGCCTATTACTCGCCGATCATCCATTCGCTGGCCTTGGCCGTGTTTGCCGGGTGGTTCCTTGACACAGGCGATTGGCATCGGGCGCTGACCATTGCCATTTCGGTGCTCATTGTGACCTGTCCCTGCGCGCTTGGTCTCGCCATACCCATGGTTCAGGTCGCCGCGGCGAAGCGCTTGTTCGAGCACGGCATCGCGCTCAAGGATGGAAGCGCGCTCGAGCGGCTTGCACAGGTCGATACCGTGATTTTCGACAAGACCGGCACGCTCACTCATGGCGATTTGCGAGTGAGCAAGATCGCCATCGATGAACCCTATCGCGCAATCGTGATGGCGCTGGCGTCGCGTTCCAACCATCCCGTCGCACGCGCGATTGCCGCCAACGGCGGCGCCTTGTCCGGCCTCGATCTGGACAGTTTTTCCGAGCTGCCGGGCCGGGGTTTGGAGGGCCAGCGGAACGGCCATCTGTTTCGCCTGGGGCGTGCCGATTGGGCTTTGAATCCAGGCACGGGCGAGAGTGGCGGTTTCCAGACCGTGTTCTCGGTCGATGGTGAGCTTGCCGGCCATTTTGCCTTCTTGGACGTTGAAAAGACGAGTGCGCGGGAAGCGGTGGCCAAGCTTGACGCGCTTGGGCTGCCTATCGAACTGCTTTCGGGCGATCACATTGCTTCTGTGTCGGGGTTCGCGAACGCGATCGGTATCGCCCACTGGCGTGCCGGATTGCTGCCGCAGCATAAGGTGGAGCGGCTTCAGGCGCTGGCGGACAGTCAGCGCCTGACCTTGATGGTGGGTGATGGGCTGAACGATGGACCGGCACTGGCGGCGGCGCACGTTTCGATGGCTCCTTCCAATGCCGCCGACATCGGTCGGGCGGCCGCGGATATTGTTTATCTCGGCCAGGATCTCGATGCGGTTCCGCGCGCTGTGCAGATCGCGCGCGCGGCCCGGCAACGTGTCCGCCAGAACCTGGCGCTTTCCGTCGGTTATAACCTTTTGGTGATTCCTGTGGCCATGGCGGGCTATGTCACCCCACTGCTTGCTGCCGTCGCCATGTCGCTTTCGTCGATTTCGGTCGTTGCGAACTCTCTGCGAATTCCCGCAGCACGCGGATCACGGCTTAGCAGGCGAGCGCCGGCACCGACCCTCGTTCCCCTGGCCGCTACCCGATGAGCGGGATCCTGTGGCTGGTGCCGGTCGCGCTGCT
>JBHIWX010000104.1:0-13285 GCA_041987205.1 Rhizobiaceae bacterium
GGCGCGTCAATGAATTGACCGATGCCGAAGTTCTGCAGATTCGTGAGGTTATCGACCGCGACTATATGGTCGAGGGCGATCTTCGCCGCGAAACCTCGATGAACATCAAGCGTCTGATGGATCTGGCCTGCTATCGCGGCCTGCGCCACCGTCGCGGCCTGCCGGTTCGCGGCCAGCGCACGCATACTAATGCCCGCACCCGCAAGGGACCGGCCAAGCCGATCGCAGGCAAGAAGAAGTAATCGAGCGAACAGCGATTTCGCGAATGGCTAACAGTCCGGAGTCATCCCTGTTCGCCATTGGCACCTCGCCTTTCACTCACCAGGTTTAGCCGCTGGCATTACGGCGGCGTTCGAAATCGACCGAAAGGAACAACATGGCCAAGGAAGCCGCTCGCGTTCGTCGTCGTGAACGCAAGAACATCACGTCGGGCGTTGCCCACGTCAATTCGACCTTCAACAATACCATGGTGACCATCACCGACGCACAGGGCAATGCGATTTCCTGGTCGTCGGCCGGCTCGCAGGGCTTCAAGGGTTCGCGCAAATCGACCCCCTATGCCGCCCAGGTTGCCGCCGAAGATGCCGCCAAGAAGGCCCAGGAGCACGGCATGCGCTCGCTCGAGGTCGAGGTTCGCGGCCCCGGTTCCGGGCGTGAATCGGCCCTGCGCGCGCTGCAGGCCGCCGGCTTTCAGATCACCTCGATCCGTGACGTCACTTCCATTCCGCACAATGGTTGCCGTCCGCGCAAGAAACGCCGCGTGTAACCAGCGGCACCACGAGTACTGCAACCCATCCATTGCAGACCACTTTGGGAACCCGCCACGAATGGATGGTGGCGTAGAAACCTGAAGGATTAGAACATGATCCAGAAAAACTGGCAGGAGCTGATCAAGCCGAACAAGCTTGAGATTCTCTCCTCATCGCCCACCAAGGCGGTCATCGTCGCCGAGCCGCTGGAGCGCGGGTTTGGCCTGACGCTCGGCAATGCGCTGCGTCGCGTGCTCCTGTCCTCGCTGCAGGGTGCAGCGGTGATGGCCGTGCAGATCGACGGCGTCCTGCACGAATTCTCCTCCATTCCGGGCGTTCGCGAGGATGTCACCGACATCGTCCTGAACATCAAGGAAATCGCGCTGTCCATGCAGTCGGACACGCCCAAGCGCATGGTCATCCGCAAGGAAGGCCCGGGCACGGTCACGGCGGCCGACGTTCAGACGGTCGGCGACGTCGAGATCCTCAATCCGGAACTCGTCATCTGCACGCTCGACGAGGGCGCCGAGATCCGCATGGAACTCACCGTCGGCACCGGCAAGGGCTATGTCGCGGCAGACCGCAACCGCGCCGAGGACGCGCCGATCGGGCTGATCCCGGTCGATTCGCTCTACTCGCCGGTGCGCAAGGTCTCCTACAAGATCGACAACACCCGCGAGGGCCAGTATCTCGACTACGACAAGCTCACGTTGACGGTCGAGACTGACGGTTCGGTCACGCCGGAAGATGCCGTGGCCTATGCCGCGCGCATCCTTCAGGACCAGCTCTCGATCTTCGTCAATTTCGAGGAGCCGGCCAAGGAAGTCGTCCAGGAAGAGGTCCAGGAACTGGCCTTCAATCCGGCGCTTCTCAAGAAGGTCGACGAACTGGAACTGTCGGTCCGCTCGGCCAACTGCCTGAAGAACGACAACATCGTGTATATCGGCGATCTCATTCAGAAGACCGAAGCCGAAATGCTGCGCACGCCGAATTTCGGCCGCAAGTCGCTGAACGAGATCAAGGAAGTGCTGGCCGGCATGGGCCTGCATCTGGGCATGGAAGTGCCCTCCTGGCCGCCGGAAAACATCGAGGAACTGGCCAAGCGTTACGAAGACCAGTACTGATGCGCATCGAGACCGCGCCGGCTGGCTGAAGGTGGCGCGGTTTCCTTTCAAACAAGCAAAAAGGTCCGCAATCTCAAGTCCTAGGTTGCGGCGGGTCCGAAAAGGAGAAGGCACATGAGACACGGCAAGGCACACCGCAAGCTGAACCGCACGGCCAGCCACCGCAAGGCGATGTTCGCCAACATGGCGGCGGCGCTGATCGAACACGAGCAGATCGTCACCACGCTGCCGAAGGCCAAGGAAATGCGTTCCGTCGCCGACAAGCTGATCACGCTGGGCAAGCGCGGCGACCTGCATGCGCGCCGTCAGGCGATCGCACGCATCCGCGACGTGGCACAGGTCAAGAAGCTCTTCGACGTGCTCGGCCCGCGCTACAAGGACCGCAATGGCGGCTACACCCGCGTGCTCAAGGCCGGGTTCCGCTACGGCGACAATGCGCCGATGGCGGTCATCGAACTGGTCGACCGCGATGTCGAGGCGCGCGGCGCCAAGGATCGCGCCCGCATGGAAGCGATGGAGACCGAGGCGGCAGAAGCCAACGTCTGAGCGCATCCACACTGAATTGACGAAAGGCCGGGCAGGGAAACCTCCCGGCCTTTTTCGTTTCGGCGCGGGTAGACCGGCTTGGTCCACAGGTTTGTGATTTTCGCCACAATTGCGGACCTTCATTACGTGCCATAGAGTCCCTTCGTTCGTTGATGAATTCGGAGGTCCAAGCCCTTGCCCGTTTCAGCAAGAATCCTTTTCGCCATCTTGTTTCTCGCCCTTGCCGGATTAGGCCAGCAAGCCATGGCCGCCGACAGCGGCCTCCTGCGCGGCACGCTCGACAGGCTGCTCGGCAGCGGCCGGGACATGGCCGGTGCGAAGGGCGATGAAAAGGAGCCGACGGCCACGGTGCCGGCCAGCCGAGAACAGATCCAGCTTTCCTTCTCGCCCATCGTGCGCCAGGTGGCGGTCTCGGTGGTCAATGTATACGCTGCACGTTCCGAAACGCGGCGTTCACCGTTTGCCGGCGACCCGTTCTTTGAGCGCTTCTTCGGGCCGAATGCCTTCGGCGCGCCGCCACGGCGCAAGCAGCAATCGCTGGGGTCTGGAGTCATCGTCAGCGAAGACGGTGTGGTGCTGACCAACAACCACGTCATCGAGAACATGGACGAGGTGAAGGTGGCGCTCACCGACGGGCGCGAATTCGAATGCGAGATCCTGCTGCGCGACAAGAAATCTGACCTCGCGGTCCTCAAGGTCAAGGACGACGTCAAGCTGAAGCCGGTGGAAATCGGCGATTCCGACCGCGTCGAGGTCGGCGATTTGGTGCTCGCCATCGGCAATCCGTTCGGCGTCGGCCAGACGGTGACGAGCGGCATCGTCTCGGCGGTCTCGCGCTCGCTGCGCGGCATCAACGATTACAGCTATTTCATTCAGACGGATGCGGCGATCAACAAGGGCAATTCGGGTGGTGCACTGATCGACATGAACGGTCGCCTGATCGGCATCAACACGGCGATCTTCACGCCGTCTGGCGGCTCCATCGGGCTCGGCTACGCCATTCCGTCTAACATGACGCGGGTCGTCCTGCGTTCGGCGGAAACCGGCGATTCGGTCGTGCGGCCCTGGCTCGGCGCCGACTTCCAGACCGTCAGCCCGGAAATTGCCGATTCGATCGGCATGAAGCGGCCGGGCGGGGCGATCATCACCTCGACCGTCGATGACGGTCCGGCGGCGGGCGCGGGCTTGAAGGCCGGTGACGTTGTGCTCGCGATCAACGATCAGCCGGTCAACAATGCCGACAATCTGGGCTATCGCATCGACACGGTCGGTGTCGGCGCCAAGGCCCGGTTCAAGGTGCTGTCGAAGGGCAAGGAACGCACGGTCGAGATCGCGCTTTCAGCGCCGCCAGAAACCGTGCCGCGCGAAGCGCTCGACCTGCCGCGCGATTCCGTCTTCGCCGGGGCTTCCGTCGCCAATCTTTCGCCTGCCGTGGCGCTGGAGGCGGGGCTGCCGACCGACAAGGAGGGCGTCGTCGTCACCAGTGTGGTGCGCAATTCGCCCGCCGCCATTGGCGGACTTCGGCCGGGCGACATCGTGCGCGAGATCAACGGTGTCGAGGTCAAGCGCACCGGCGATCTGTCTCGGCTGACGCGCCGCCGCGCGCCGGGTTGGCAGTTCGTGGTGGAACGCGAGGGACGGCTGTTCATCTTCGAGCGTGCCGGCCGCTTCTTCCAGTAACGGGCACATCCGGGGCGAGGCCAGACAAGGCATGAGCGATCTGTTCGGTTTGCCTGACGAAAAAGGCGAGGCGGGGAGCGGCGAAAAGGGCTATCGCCCGCTCGCGGACCGGCTGCGCCCGACAAAACTCGAAGAAGTGCTGGGGCAGGAGCACCTGACCGGCGAGGATGGCGTGCTGACGCGTATGATCCGTTCCGGCGCGCTCGGCAGTCTGGTGTTCTGGGGCCCGCCCGGCACGGGCAAGACCACGGTTGCTCGCCTGCTCGCCAACGAGACGGGGCTCGCCTTCGAGCAATTGTCGGCGATCTTTTCCGGCGTTGCCGATCTGAAGAAGGCTTTCGAGGCGGCGCGGCTGCGCCGCCGCAACGGCAAGACGACGCTTCTCTTCGTCGACGAGATCCATCGTTTCAACAAGGCGCAACAGGATTCCTTCCTGCCGGTGATGGAGGACGGCACGGTCATCCTCGTCGGCGCGACGACGGAAAACCCGTCCTTCGAACTGAACGCCGCCTTGTTGTCCCGCGCCAATGTGCTGACCTTCCGCTCGCTCGGCGCCGACGCGCTCGGTGCGCTGCTCGACCGTGCAGAGGAGTTGACCGGCAAGGCCCTGCCGCTCGACGCGGAGGCGCGCGCCGCGCTGGTGCGCATGGCAGATGGCGACGGGCGCGCCGTGCTGTCGCTTGCCGAGGAGACCTGGCGCAGCGCCGGCGAGGGCGAGGTCTTCACGGCAGAGAAGCTGCAGGAACTGCTGCAGCGGCGCGCGCCGATCTACGACAAGGGCCAGGACGGCCATTACAATCTGATCAGCGCGCTGCACAAATCGGTGCGCGGCTCCGACCCGGACGCGGCGCTCTACTATCTGTGCCGCATGCTGGATGCCGGCGAGGACCGACGCTTCATCGCACGGCGCATTATCCGCATGGCGAGCGAGGATATCGGCATGGCCGACCCACAGGCGCTGGTGGTTGCCAATGCCGCCAAGGATGCCTGGGAGTTTCTCGGCCCGCCGGAAGGCGAACTGGCGATTGCGCAGGCCTGCATCTATGTGGCGACGGCGCCGAAATCGAATGCTGCCTATACAGCGTTCAAGACCGCGATGCGGGCGGCGAAGGAGCATGGCTCGCTGCTGCCGCCCAAGCATATCCTCAACGCGCCGACAAAGCTGATGAAGGAGGAAGGCTACGGGTCGGGTTATGCCTACGACCATGACGCACCAGATGCCTTTTCCGGCCAGAACTATTTTCCCGATGCCATGGGACGGCCGACTTTCTACGACCCGCCCGAGCGTGGCTTCGAGCGCGAGGTTCGCAAGCGGATCGACTACTGGAACAAGCTGCGCAAGGAGCGCGGCGAATCCTGACAGCCATCCGCGCCGGTCGCGGCCCGGCCGGAATTTGACACGCATCAAGGCGGGGGGCAGGCCCGCATGCGACAAGCCATTCAACAGGAGTGAATCATGAATACGCGCAACATCGTGTCCTTCGCAGCCGCTGCCCTCATGTTGGTGCCCGGCGCGGTGCTGGCCCAGTCGTCCGATCCCGCATGGCTCGACGACATGAAGGACCAGCTCCTGTTCGAGAAAGAGTGCTCGGTCGTCTATCTGATGAACATGCGCGAGGGTGAACTGGGTGGCCAGAAAACCTATGAGGCGCGCGTGCAATGCGAGGACGGCCGCATGTTCGATGCGAGCCGGACCGGCGCCTCTGGTTCTTTCGAATTCAAGGCCTGCGAAGTCCAGGTCTGCTAGGGCCGGCAAGGCTGGAAGCCGGCGCTTCAGGAGGAAGACGCCATGATCATTCTCGTCGCCTATGCCAGCGTTGAAGGCCAGACGGCGAAGATCGCCGCTCGAATTGCCGAGAAGGTCGAAGCCGCCGGTCATGAGGTCATCCTCGCCAATCTGATCGAGCCCGGTTTCGCGGTGCCGGGCCGGTTCGACGGTGTGATCCTGTGCGGGCCGATCCATATCGGTCGCTATCCCGACGTTTTGGTGCGTTTCATGAAGGACTGGGCGACGGCGCTGAGCGAGATGCCGTCCGCGCTGGTCACGGTCTCGCTCGCCATCAAGAGCGAATATGCCGACGAGCGCGCCGAGGCCGAAGCCTTTCCCGACAGGCTGGTGAAAGAGGCGGGCTGGGCGCCATCCATGCGTCATCACGCGGCCGGTGCGCTGAAATATCTCGAATACGATTTCTTCAAGCGCTGGATCATGCGCCGCATCTCGGGCAAGGAGGGCGGCCCGGTGGACACCAACCGGGATTACGAATTCACCGACTGGGCCGCGCTGGATGCGTTCACCCAGGAATTTCTTGCCGAAGCGGCGAAGAAGGCCGCCTGACCTCGGGAGAGGGCGCGGCCGGCCGTTCGCGTCCTTTCCGGCTCCCGCCCTTTCGCAGCCGGGCAAATCGGTCTATCAGACCGGCCATGAACCACTTTCTGCTTGTCGCGATCGGCGGCGCCACTGGGGCGTCGCTCAGGCATCTGGCCAATCTGGCGGCCCTGCGCCTAGCCGGGTCCGCCTTTCCATGGGGCACGTTCTTCGTCAATGTCATCGGATCGCTGCTGATGGGGCTATTCGTCGGCTGGCTGGCGCGGCGCGCCGGCGGCAGTTCCAATGAATTGCGCCTTCTGATCGCGACCGGTTTCCTCGGCGGCTTCACCACCTTCTCGGCCTTCTCGCTCGACACCGTAACGTTGTGGGAACGCGGCGCGCTCTGGCCTGCCTTCTTCTACGTGCTTGCGAGCGTCG
The DNA here is from genome assembly GCA_041987205.1 of Rhizobiaceae bacterium. Classification (GTDB taxonomy): domain Bacteria; phylum Pseudomonadota; class Alphaproteobacteria; order Rhizobiales; family Rhizobiaceae; genus BOKV01. Next base: position 6,846 of record JBHIWX010000104.1, read on the forward strand.
TGCTCGCCATCTCTGCGCTGTTCGCCGGGCTGTGGTTCACGAGGATGCTGCCATGAGCGCCGGTGTCGAAAACCGGACGGTCGACCCCGACGAAAGCGGCATGCGCGTCGACCGCTGGTTCAAGCTGCATTATCCGGGACTCGGCTTCGGCCAGCTGCAGAAATTGCTGCGCACCGGCCAGGTGCGGGTCGATGGCGGGCGGGTCAAGTCCGACACACGCCTCGCCAAGGGCCAGTCGGTGCGCGTGCCGCCGCTTCACAGCGGTGACGGCAAGGCGCTGCAGGGGCCGCTGACGGCCAACACGATGCGCGACCGACATGACGGCGACGTGCTCGAGGCGATGAAGCTCTATGAGGACGCCAAGGTCTACGTCTTCAACAAGCCGGCCGGGCTAGCCGTGCAGGGCGGGTCCGGCGTTTCGCGCCATGTCGACATGATGCTGGAGGCATTCCGCAACAAGAAGGGCGAGAAGCCGCGGCTCGTGCACCGCCTCGACCGCGAAACTTCCGGCGTACTGGTCGTGGCGCGCACGCGCGGCGCGGCGGTGGCGTTGACGCGCTCCTTCCGCGAGCGCGACACCGAGAAGGTCTATTGGGCGATCTGCGCCGGCGTGCCGCGAAAGCGGGAAGGGCGCATCTCGACCCATCTCCTGCGCGAGCGTACCGAGGATGGCGACCGCATGCGCGTCGCCCGCCATGGCGAGCCCGATGCCGACCATTCGGAGAGCTATTACCGCGTGATCGACACGGCGGGACAAAATCTGAGCTGGCTCGAACTGAAGCCCGTGACCGGGCGCACGCACCAGCTCCGAGTTCACACCGCGCATATCGGCCATCCAATCATCGGCGATCCGAAATATTTCAACATCGAGAACTGGGAACTGCCGGGCGGCATCCAAAACCGGCTGCACCTGCACGCCAGGCGGATCATCATCCCGCATCCCGATGGCGGCACGATCGACGTCACGGCGCCGCTGCCGCCGCATATGGTGCAGACCTTCAACCTGCTCGGCCTGGACGAGACCAGCGCGGAACCCGCCTGATGCAATTGGTGCTCTTCGACGTCGACGGCACGCTGGTCGACAGCCAGGCGGGGATCGTCGAATGCATGCGGGCGACCTTTGCCGAGTTCGGCGCGCCGGAGCCGGAAGCGGACGCGGTCAGAGGCATCATAGGGCTAAGCCTGGACCATGCGATCGAGCGCCTGCTCGAAGGCCGTGCCGGCGATGTCGCGGCGATGACCGAACTCTACAAGCGCAACTGGCTGGTGGCGCAGGCAAGGCCTGAACTGGCGGCGCGCTTTTACGACGGCATGCGCGAATTGCTGGATGTGCTGGCCGCGCGTGACGATCTGCTGCTTGGGATCGTCACGGGAAAATCGCTGCGCGGGGTGAAGCATCTCGTTGAAACGCACGGGCTGGAGCGCCATTTCCAGACCGTGCGCACGGCGGACGACTGCCCGTCGAAACCGCATCCGGCGATGGTGCTGGAGTGCTGCGCCGAGACCGGCATGCAACCCGGCGACACGCTGGTGATCGGCGACACGGTGTTCGACATGGAGATGGCGGGCAATGCCGGCGCCCGTGCAATCGGGGTCGGTTGGGGCTACCATGAGGCTGAAGCGCTGCGGCGCGCCGGTGCCCTGGACGTGGTGCGATCCGCTGCCGGAATCGCCGATTGCCTGCGGCAAGATTTGCAAGGGACGAAACAGGATGCGTGACCTGCTCGAGCAGATGGAAGACGAAAAGCGCCAGGCGCAGCCGATGGCGGCCGCGCAGGCGGCGATGCGACCGCAACTGCCCAAACGCTTCTACAAGCAGGCCGACATCGCCTCCGGCGAGGACGGCTTTGCCATCCAGCTTGACGGCAAGCCGGTTCGTACGCCCGGCCGCAAGCCTCTGGTGTTCGAAGGCGAGGGGCTGGCGCGGCTGGTCGCAGCAGAATGGCAGGCGCAGGAACAGGTCATCGACCCCGCCACCATGCCCGCGACGCGGCTCGTCAACACCGCGCTCGACGGCGTAGCGGCAGACCCGCAGGCCGTGCTCGAGGATATCCTGAACTACGCTTCCTCCGATCTGCTGTGCTACCGGGCCGGCTCGCCGGAGGGACTGGTCGAACGTCAGAATGCTTCCTGGGATCCGGTGATCGACTGGCTGCGCGACGAAATCGGCGCGGCCTTCGTGCTCGGCGAGGGCGTCATGCATGTCGCCCAGCCGCGCGAGGCGGTGGCGGTCTTTTCCGCAAGGCTGCGCCAGCATGACGGGCCGATCCGGCTCGCATGCCTGCACATCTTCACCAGCCTGACCGGTTCTGCGTTTCTCGCACTCGCCATCGCGGAAGGCCGGCTTTCGGCGGAAGACGCCTGGGCGGCCGCCCATGTCGACGAGGACTGGAACATCTCGTTCTGGGGTGAGGATGCCGAGGCAGCGGCGCGGCGCGCGGCGCGCTGGCTCGAGATGAAGGCGGCGGCGGACATCCTCGCGACGCTCGACTGATCGCGGCGGGGCGCAATGGTACACAAACCGGTCTGGATCGACCGCCAGAAGTTCATACTATGGCTGTCGATGACCTTTGCCGGCGGCGCAGTGGGCCTCGCTTATGTCGCGCTGGTCTATCCGCCGGAATCGGTCGGTCAGGGCAGCAACATGCTGGGCCTGGTGATCGGGCTGCTGATCGGATCGTCGATCGCGGCCTTCGAACTGTTCTTCGTGTCGCATCCCTATTCGGTGATCCGAAGGCTTTCCTTCGTTTCGGCGATCCTCGTTCGGGTCGGCGTGCAGTTCCTGCTGATCTCCTCGATCATCGCGTTGTGCCAGATCGGCTATGACCGGATTTACGGCACCGAGATTTTCGATTATTCGGTCAGGGGACTCGTCAGCCATCTGACCGACGTTTCCTTCTCGCTCGTGGTCAGTGCGGCGATCGTGTTCTACATGCAGATGCGGATCTATATCGGTCGCTCCACGCTGTTCAACGTGGTGATCGGGCGCTATGCACGGCCGCGCGTCGAGGAGCACATTTTCCTCATCATCGACGTTCGGGAAACCACGCGGACCGCGCAGATCATCGGCGACGTGGCGTTTCACCGCTATCTCAACCAGCTCTTCATCCTGTTCGATCAGCAGATCACGCGACATGGCGGTGCCATCCACTCCTATGTCGGCGATGCACTGATCGCGGTCTGGCCGCTCAGCGACGACAGGCACGCCAATGCGCGCGTCCTGCTGTCGGTGCGCGATGTCGTGTCGCTGTGCGCCTCGGAAGCAGACCGCATCGAAAGCCTGTTCGGCGTACGGCCCGGCGTGCGCGTCGCCATCCATGGTGGCAAGGTCGTTGTCGGCGAAACGGGCGATTCCAAGCGACAGATCACCTATCTGGGCGATGTGATGAACCTCACGGCGCGGATCGAGGCGAAGGCAAAGGAGCTGGACCGTCCGCTGCTCATCTCCGCCGAGCTGCTGGCGCGCATGGACCTGCCAGAGGGCATCGGCGCCGAGGCCATCGGCGCCTATCCGATGAAGGGTTCGCAACGCGAGGTCGCGCTGGCGGAACTGCATTTCGACTGAGCCAGGCACAATGCGATGCCTAACCGCGTTTAGGCGCCCTTAACCCTGTTCCTTCGGTAAATCTCAAAACCCGTTCCCTAAAGTCTCCGGCGACCGACACACCATGGCGGCCGGACGCTTTGCCGCGACTGCCGGAGGGGACGAACAGGATGAATCGCTCACCGCTTTCTGCATCGATGATGGAAACGGGCGCGCTGCTGCGCCGCGAAGGCCGGATTTCCGAGGCCGATGTGCGCCATTTCCGCCGCGAGGTGTTTCGTGACGGTCTGGTTTCGGCCGCCGAGGCCGAGGCCCTGTTCGAGCTCGATACCACCATCGCCGAGAAATGCGCGGACTGGAGCGTCTTCTTCGTCGAGGCGCTGACCGATTACGTGGTGCATCAGGCCGAGCCGCGCGGCCATGTCAGCCTCGCCAACGCCGAATGGCTGATCGAGTGCGTCAGCCATGACGGCCATCTCGATACGTTGACCGAGCTGGAATTGCTGATCAGCGTGCTGTCGAAATCCACTACCCCACCGGACCGACTGGTGCGTTACACACTTGCGGAGATTTCGCGCGCGGTCCTGGAAAGCGAAGGGCCGCTGGCGCGCGGACGGCAATTGCGCAAGGGGGTGATTGGCGAGGCGGAAGTCGAGCTGATCCGTGCCGTGCTCTACGCCGTAGGCGGTGAGGCCGGCATTTCGATCTCGCGGCCCGAGGCAGAGGCGCTGTTCGATCTCAACGACCGGACGGTGGAAGCTGAAAACCATCCGGCCTGGCAGGAACTCTTCGTAAAGGCGGTCGCGAACCATCTGATGGCGGCAGCGAGTTACAGCGCGCCTTCACGCACAGCCGCGCTCGCCAGGGAGGAGTGGCTCGAGGACACGTCCGTCGATGTCGCGGGAACGCTGCGCGGCATGTTCGGCGGGTTCGGGCAGGGCTTCACGCAATCCTTCTTCTCGGACGTCACCAGTGCGCATGAGCAGATGGAACGGGCCTGGGCCGAACGCAATCACCGCGTCGCGGGTGAGCAGGCCATGGCCGAGCGCATCGAAAGCGACGAGGCCAAATGGCTGATCGACCGTTTCGAGCGCGACGGGCTGATCCACGCCAACGAAAAGGCGCTGCTGCGCTTCATCCGCGACGAAAGCCCCGATATCGATCCGGGCCTGAAAGACTGGCTCGAAAAGGTCGCCTGAGCGATCAGCCGCCTTCGATCGGCCCGAACACGGTGACGAAATTGCGCTTCAGCGCTAGGTCGACATCGTCCATCGTCACGGGCAATCCCAGATCGACCAGGCTGGTCACGCCGTGGCTCTGCACGCCGCACGGCACGATGCCCGAGAAATGGTCGAGTTCCGGTTCGACATTGATCGAGATGCCGTGAAAGGTCACCCAGCGGCGCACGCGGATGCCGATGGCCGCGATCTTGTCCTCGCGCGGTGAACCATCGGGCAGTGGTGGCTTGTCCGGCCGGCTGACCCACACGCCGACGCGGTCCTCGCGCCGTTCCCCGATAACATTGAAATCGGCCAGCGTGGCGATGATCCAGTCTTCCAGCGCGGCGACAAAGGCACGGATGTCCTGCCGGCGGCGCTTCAGATCCAGCATGACATAGGCGACGCGCTGGCCGGGGCCGTGATAGGTGAATTCGCCGCCGCGGCCGGTGCGGAACACGGGAAAGGTGTCGGGCGACAGCAAATCTTCGGCGTTGGCGCTGGTGCCGGCGGTGTAGAGCGGGGGGTGCTCGATGAGCCAGACGCGTTCATCCGCCGTGCCCGCGCGAATGGCCTCCGCCGTCTCCTCCATCCGGGCGACCGCAGTGTCATAGGCCGTCAGGCCGGGCTCGATCTGCCAGGAAACGGCAGGCCCCGGTACGGTGGGCCGCATTGAACCGTCGAGCGTACCGCGCTTCGGTTGTGCTGTGGAGACCGGGAGACTGCTCAGGCGGGGCATCGTGTCGTCGTTGTCTCGGTTGGCAAAGCGGATTGCAGATGAACTCGGATCATAGAATGGCGACGACCACGTTCGATCACCGTTTCCAGGCTCGGAAGCCTATCTTCGCAGATATTTGCATCCGAATAAACGGCACGGGGAACCATCCACCTTACCCTACGTTAACAGGCAAGCTGGAGGCGACGCGATGCAAACCCACACGACCACCCATTCCGGTGCCGACTATCCCTTCGTCAATCTCACTTCAACGTCCTGGTCAAAATCGAGGAAAATCCTTCTAGTCCTTTTTCTGGCATTGCTGCTCCTGTTCGTCGCTTTCTGCTCATGGCTTTTCTGGCTCGTTCGTGACATCTCGTTTTCAGACATCGGACTGCAGACAAGCCACCCGATTATCACGATCGCTGCTGCCGACAGTTCGCCGCTGTCTTGGGACGGCAATGTTCGAGGCAGTCCGATTAGCCGCGAGAACCTGCCGCAGAACCTGGTTGACGCCTTCGTCTCTGTCGAGGACAGAAGCTTCTTTTCTCATCCGGGTGTTGATCCCTTCGGCATCGCCCGCGCGATGCTGGCGAATTATCGCGAAGGCCGTATCGTCGAGGGGGCCAGCACGATCACGCAGCAATATGTCCGCAGTCGATTTCTGACGCGCGATCGAACCTATGATCGCAAGATCCGGGAAGTGATGCTGTCCGTATGGCTTGAACACAAGGCGGACAAGAACGCCATTCTCGCGGGCTACCTCAACAGCGTGTATTTCGGCGATGGCATTTACGGTGCCTCTGCCGCCGCGGAGCGGTTCTTCGGCAAGCCTGTCGCCAAGCTGAGCGTGGCTGAAGCGGCACTGATCGCCGGGCTTGTGAAGGCACCGACCAGCCTGAACCCCCGGAACCATCCGCAAGCAGCAAAAAACCGTGCACGGGTTGTCATCGGCGCGATGGAG
>JBHIWX010000105.1:0-13135 GCA_041987205.1 Rhizobiaceae bacterium
CCGCACTGGCACTGGCCGGCACGCGCGACCTTGGCGTGCACACGGCGTTCGAGTTCGGCAAATGCGTGGGCAAGGTGCTGGTCGACCGGGTGCAGATCCAGCAGATCCTCGTCAATCTGATCCGCAACGCGCTGGACGCGATGCGCGACAGCGAGGTGCGGGAACTGACCGTGACCACGCAGGCGATGCGGGACGGCATGGTTGCCGTCGAAGTTGCCGACAGTGGCAGCGGCGTGTCCCCCGACGTCGCGTCGCAGCTCTTCAAGCCTTTCATCACCACCAAGCCGGGCGGCATGGGCATCGGCCTTTCGATCTCGAAACGCATCGTGGAAGCGCATGGCGGCGACCTCGCGATGCACGACAATGACAAGGGCGGAGCGACCTTCCGGTTCACCCTGCCCGCCATCGCCCGGGAGGAACTGTCCGATGCCGGGTGACGTCGTCATCCATGTCGTCGACGATGACGAAGCGATCCGCAAATCGCTCGCCTTCCTGCTCACCATGTCGGGCCACGCGGTGCGGGTTCACGAATCGGCGACCGATTTTCTCGCCTGCGCCGGGCAATTGGGTGATGCCTGCCTGCTGACCGATCTGCGCATGCCGGACATGAGCGGCATCGATCTGCTGCGCAAGCTGCGCGAACTGGGCATCGTGCTACCGACCGTCGTCATCTCCGGGCATGGCGACATCCCGATGGCGGTTCAGGCGATGAAGGCCGGCGCACTGGATTTCATCGAAAAGCCCTTCGACGATTCCGTGCTGCTCAAGGCGATCGACCGGGCCGTCGGCAGCTTGCGCGAGCAGCCGCGCGAGAATGCCGAGGCCGTTTCGGTGCGCGAGCGCATCGCGCAACTGACCGAGCGCGAGCGGCAGGTGCTCGGCGGCCTGATCCGGGGCCTGCCCAACAAGTCGATCGCCTTCGAGCTCGATATCAGCCCGCGAACGGTGGAGGTCCATCGCGCCCATGTGATGACCAAGATGCAAGCCAAAAGCCTGTCCGAACTGGTGAGGCTGGCGCTGTCGGCCGGTTTCGAGGCGTGAGCCCACGCATGAACCCGATTTTGATTCAACGCAACGTATTGCGGCTGCGCTTTCGGCTAGTGTCACCTCTTCCGCCCTCGAAACCGGCGGGGAATGCACCTGCCCTTCGGAGGGCCGATCCATGATGCTCGGCGCAGCCATATTGGTGGTCGCACCCCAGACGATCCTCCGCCGCTCCATCGGCGTCCTGCTGGAGACCGAAGGCTGGCGGGTCGGCCTGCTGGAATTGCTGCCCGAGCACCCGGAAACGGCCGCCGGGTTCGATTGCCTGGTGGTCGACGAGAGCGCCGTTCCAGGCAGCGCTGTCGCCGGCACCGCGCGCGGGCATGACCCCTTGCTGCACCTGCGCCAGCCGATCGTCCTGCTGGGCGGGGAACATGGCCGGTTCGGGAGCGCGGACTGGATCTGTCACGTCGAAAAACCGCTCAGCGCGCCGGGCCTGATCGAGGCAGTGCGCATATCCCTGTCGCGTTGATACCCGGCCTGTTGCGCTGAAGCCCGATTTCTAAGTGTAATTACTTACGTATTCGTCCTCGGGACCTTACCGGATTCCGTTTGGCAGCGATCGTTGCGAGTTTGCGGCCGTCCGAATCCCGGAGGTTGCGATGTTCCTGCAAACCGATCGCCATGACGCCGACCAATCGTGCGGTGCCGACACGCGCGCGCCGGTTCGTATTGTCTCTCCGGTGCCGCCGGCCTTCGGCGGAAGGCTTGTCCATCATGAAGCGAGCTATCGTTCCGGTGAAGGCATCTACAGGCAGGGCGAACCGGCGTGTTCGCTCTACCAGGTCGAATCCGGCGCGGTGCGTGTCTATCGCCTGCTGACCGACGGCCGACGCCAGATCGGTGCCTTCCACCTCGCCGGTGACATCTTCGGTTTCGAAACGGGCGACATCCATCTGTTCTTTGCCGAGGCGATCGGCGCGACGAAGATCAGGCTCTATCGGCGTCCGCCCGAGCCGGAATTCGCGCGCGCGATCGTGCCGCTGGCCCTCGACGCACTGATGCGCGCCCAGGATCATCTTCTCGTCATCGGTCGCCAGAACGCAGACGAACGCGTCGCGGCCTTCCTCGTGGACCTGATGGAACGACAGGGCGGGCTGACGCGGCTCGAACTCCCGATGTCGCGCGCGGATATCGGCGACTATCTCGGCCTGACCATCGAGACGGTTTCGCGGGTCCTGTCGCGGTTCCGGCGCAAGGGTCTCGTCAACTTCGCCGGTGCGCGCAATGCCGAGATTCCCGATCCCGCCGCGCTGCGCGCCCTCTGCGCCTAGAACCGTTTCCGGATCACGCTACACGGCGCGGTCGGCGCTCGTGGCCAGTTCGCCGCCGACTTCCTCGAGTTCGCGGCGAAGCCGCTCGGCCTCGGCCGCCTGTGGCGTGGCGAAGCGGGCGAAGATCAGATAGGCGACCGGCGTGACGAACAGCGTGGCGAACGTCGCAAGGCCCAGCCCGCCGACGATCACCCAGCCCAGCGAAATGCGCGCCTCGGCGCCGGCACCCGATGCCAGCACCAGCGGCAGACCGCCAACGACGGTTGCGATCATCGTCATCATGACGGGCCGCAGGCGGCGGATCGCCGCGCCCTCGATCGCCTCGCGCACGCCAACGCCCCGGTCGCGCAGCTGGTTGGCGAATTCGACGATCAGAATACCGTTCTTGGCCATGATGCCGACCATGAGCACGAAGCCGATCTGGCTGTAGACGTTGAGGCTGGTGCCGGTGAACCACAGTGCAAAGACCGCACAAGCGATGCCGAGCGGCACGGTGAACATGATGATCAGCGCGCTGATGAAGCTTTCGAACTGGGCGGCGAGCACCAGCAGCACGATGACGATGGCGAAGCCGAAGGTGCGCACCATGTTGGACGAGGTCTCGTCGAGGGTCGCGGCTTCGGCGAGCGGGATCACCCGGGCACCGGGCGGCAGCAGGGGTGCGGCCATTTCGTTGGCGCGGTCGAGCGCCGACTGCAAGGCGAAGTCCGGCGTCAGGCTGGCCGTGATCGACACGGATCGCATCTTCTGTTCTCGCGACAGCGAAGGCGCCACCGCGCGCTCCTCCAGCGCCGAGATCGCCGACATCGGCACGGTGCGGCCGTCGGAGGTTTTCAGGAAAATGTTTTCCAGGTCCGTCGGATCGTTGATCGGGTTGGAGGTCGAGACCAGCTTCACGTCGACCGAGCGGTCCTTGATGAAGACGCTGCCGATGGAACGGCCATCGAGCATGGCCTGCACGACGGTCGCCAGTCCGGAGATATTAATCCCGAGATCGGACGCCTTCTCGCGGTCGACCGAGATGGAAAGCTGGGGCTGCGTCGTCTCGTAGGACAGGCGCACCCGGCCGAAACGCGGATCGGCCTGCATCTGCCGTTCGAGTTCGTCGGCGGCGACGGCAAGGTCGGCATAATCGTCGCCGGCCAGCGCAATCTGCAGACCGGAGCCGGCACCGCGGATGCCCAGGCTGTTGGGCTGGATGGCGTAGGCCCGCGTGCCCGGCACGGTGTCGAGCTTGCGCGATATCTCGGCTGCGATTTCCTGCTGCGAGCGCTCGCGATGCTGCCAGTCCGTCAGCGACAGCACGATGAAGGCGCTGTTGGCCGAACCGCCGCGGCCGGCCAGCGAAAAGATGTTCTCCGCCTCGCCGCTCTCGACATAGGGCTTGAGCAGATCCTCGATGCGGCGGAGCTGCGAGGTGGTGTAGTCGAGACTGACGCCCTGCGGCGTGGAGACCGAGAACAGTACGACGGCCCGGTCTTCCGCCGGGGTGAGTTCCTGGCGGATCGACAGGAACAGGACCGCACCGGCGACCGCGAAGGCGAGCGCCAGCGCCATGACGACGGCCGGCGCGGCGAGGCAGGCATGCAGGATGCGCGCATAGACGTCGCGCGCCCATCCACCGACGCGTATGATCGGGCCGGTGCCGCCACTTTCTCCCTCGACCTTGTCCCTGTTGAGGATGCGCGAGGCGAGCATCGGGCACAGCGAAAGCGCCACGGTGGAGGAAAGCAGGACCGAGAAAGCCAGCACGAAACCGAATTCGCGGAACAAGCCGCCTGCCTTGCCCGGCAGGAAGGAGATCGGGATGAACACGGCGGCCAGCGTCGCCGTGGTCGCGAGGACCGCGAAGAACACTTCCCGCGTTCCCACAACGGCGGCGGCGCGCGGCCCCAGGCCGCGATGGCGGTGGTTGACGATGTTCTCCAGCACCACGATGGCGTCGTCAACGACGATGCCGGTGGCCAGCACCAGCGCCAGAAGAGTCAGGATGTTGATCGAGAAGCCCGCCAGCCAGATGCCGGCGATGGCGCCCAGCAGCGCCACCGGCAGGGTGATCGCCGGGATGAGCGTGGCGCGCAGGTCGAGCAGGAACAGGAAGATCACCAGAATGACGATGACGGTCGAGATCAGCAGCGCCACGATGACCTCGTGGATGGCGCCGCCGATGAAGGTCGCGTCGTCGCTGGTAACCTTGATGCCGACACCCGGCGGCAGCGTTGCGCGGATCTCGTCCACCGCCTTGCGCACGCCTTCGGAAATCTCCAGCGTGTTGGAGCCGGCCTGGCGCACGATGCCCATGCCGATGCCGACCTTGCCGTTGGCGCGCAGGGTCGAATCGCCGGGATCGGGTCCGAGCGTCACCGACGCGACATCGCCGACACGCACACGGCCCGAAATGACGGTCTGCTCGAAGGCTTCCGGCGTGTCGATGGAGGCGTCGGCGCGCACCGAAAGGTTCTGCGAATTGGAGGTCAGGGAGCCGGCCGGCACGTCGAAGGCGGCGCTTTCCAGCGCACCTGCGAGATCGCCCGCCGTCAGGCCACGGCTCGCCAGCCTCGCCTGGTCGATGTCGATGCGGAAGATCTTGTCGCGGTCGCCATAGACCTGCACATCGGCCACGCCGGGCACCGCCGCCAGCCGGTCGGCGATGGTGTCCTCGACCATGATCGTCATGTCCTGGACCGACATGGTGTCGGAGGTCATGGCGACGCGCATCACGGCCTGCGCGTTGTCGTCCGCCTTGATGATGCGCGGCTCGTCGGCGTCCTCGGGCAGGTCGCGCTGGACGCGGTTGATGGCGTCGCGCAGATCGGACGCGGCGACGTCGATGTCGGCGTCCTCGTTGAACTCGACCGTCACCCGACTGCGGCCGAAGCTCGATGACGAGGAGATGGAACGCACGCCGGCCACCCGGCCGGCAGCACCCTCGATGCGCGCCGTAAGCTCGCGGTCGATCGTCTCGGGCGAAGCGCCGGTATAGGTGGTCGACACGGTGATGACCGGGCTGTCGACCTCGGGCAGTTCGCGCACGTCGGCGCCGAACAGGGCGGCAAGGCCGGCGACGACGATGAGGAGGTTGACGACGACGGCAAGCACCGGCCTGCGCACGAAGAGGGCGGTGAAATCGGAGATCGCGTGACCGGATTCCCTGTCTGCCATGGCTAGCTCACGACCCCGCCTGCGAACCCGTCGGGCGCGCTGGCGCCTGATCGTCCCCGGCAACCCTGAGCTTCGCGCCCTCGCGCAGGCTCTGCACGCCCTCGATCACGAGTGACTCGCCATCGGCCAGTTCGCCGTCGACCAGCACCCAGTCGGAATTGCGCTGCACGATGCGTATCGGCGTCTTCACGGCGACGCCCTCACGCTCCTTCCAGACGAAGGCGCCGTCGGAACTCCACTGGATCGCCAGCGGATTGACGGCGGGAAAATTCTCGCCGGGGAACCGCATGGTCACCCTGAAGGACATGCCCGGACGCAATTCGTCGCGCGCATTGTCGAAACGGGCTCTGACCTGCAGCGTGCGGCTGTCGGGTTCGATGCGGCTGGCGACCGCCTCGACGCTGCCCGAATACTGCCTGCCCGGCAGCGCGATCGCCACGGCCTCGACCGGCGCGCCCGGTTCGATGGCACCGGCGAAACGTTCCGGCACCCAGAAATCGACGATGATCTGCGAACGGTCGTCGAGCGTGGCGATCTCGGTCTGGGTGGTGACGTAATCGCCTGTTTCGACCGGGACGATGCCTATGATGCCGGCGATCGGCGCGATGATCCTGCGCCGCTCAAGCGTGAGCTCGGCTTCGCGCAATGCCAGCTTGGCATTGTCGAGCTCGTTGCGCGTCTCGTTGAGCTGCACCGTGCTGACGGTCCTGGAATCGACGAGGCGTTCGTAGCGGTCGAGCTTTTCCTCGGCCATCTTCTGCGCCAGCGCGGAGCGGTCGCGGGCGATCCGTTCCGCATCCGAATCGAGTTCGGCGATGATCGCGCCTGCCTCGACCCGGTCGCCGGATTCGACGTTGACCTTCGTGATGATGCCGGAAGAAAGGGGCACGACGGTTACCGAACGTCGCGCGCTGCCATCGCCGATCGCGTTGACGCGGTCGTTGATGCGACCTGTCGAGACTGGCGACGTGACCACCAGCACCTCGCGGCCGCCACCTGGACGGGCGCCGCCCTGTCTGGCGGATTGCCCGCCGGCCTGTTCGCCGGACGAGCTTCCGGCGAGCATCGCGACCAGCGCCGGCGACAGGCCGACACCCTTGAGCCGCTCCGCCGCGCCCGGCGAAATCCTGAGCCACCCCACGCCGGCAATTGCCATGATCGCAACCACCAAGAGCGCCTGTTTCCACCCGCTCATCGCTTCTCCAATTGATCGTCGCCGAGGCGCGCTTCATCGCGCCCATTCGGCATGCCCCACGTCTTGCGACAAGAACATAGCCCAACCGCCAATAATTGCGAGATGCCCGAAGGTTACATAACCGTAATGTCATTTCGCGGGGGGAGAGCGCGGAGGCTGCGTGACCGCGCTAAACCCGCTCCGGGATCAGAACGCCCTGCGGTCGAAGGCGATCGACTTGATCAGCACGAAGACCGGGTCTCCGGTCTTCAGTTTCAGATCGGCGACGGATGCCCGCGTGATGCGCGCACGCACGCCGGCTCCGCCGATGTCGATCAGCGTTTCGGCAAAGGCCGTGTCCGGTTCCTCGACGATCTCCGAAATCTGACCCTTCAGGACGTTTCGGATGGAGATGTCCTTCGGATGGGAACGCGCCAGCGTCACATCGCGCGCGCGGATGCGCAGACGGACCGATGCACCGATCTCGAGATCGGCCTGCGGCATGGTGATGGGCTGGCCGTAACAGTCGAGATGGGTCAGGCGCCAGTGCGGATCGTGGCCGGTAACGGTGGTGTCGAGCACCACGCCGGCCTCGAAATGGCCGGTCGCAGGCTGGAGATCGAGGCGTTCGAGGATCGTGCGCACCGGGCCCGAGGCCAGCTTGCGCCCCTCCTCCAGCACGACCATGTGGCTCGCCAGCCGCGCCGCCTCCTCGACGGCGTGGGTGACGTAGACGACGGGCATGGCGAAACGTTCCGGCAGGCGCTCGATATAGGGCAGGATGGCGGCCTTGCGCCGCATGTCGAGCGCCGAGAGCGGTTCGTCCATCAGCAGCAGGCGCGGCCGGGCCAGCACGGCGCGGGCGATGGCGACGCGCTGGCGCTCGCCACCCGACAGATTGTCGGGCCTGCGCTCCAGCAGGTCGGCGAGGTCGAGCGCCTCGACCACGTCATCGAAGGTGATCGTCCCCTCACGCTGGCGCGAGCGTGCATCGGCATAGCGCAGATTGCCGAGCACGCTGAGATGGGGGAACAGGCGCGCATCCTGGAAGACGTAGCCGACGCCACGACGGTGCGGCGCGACGAAGACGCCACGCGCGCTGTCGAGCCAGATGTCTTCGTCCCCGCCGCCGTCGCCAATAGCGACACGCCCCGTACCGGCGCGTTCCAGACCGGAGACCATGCGCAGCAGGGTCGACTTGCCGCTTCCCGAAGGACCGAGCAGGGCGGTGATGCCGGTGAGCGGCAGGTCGTCGGTGAAGCTGAGCGTGAAATCGTCCAGCCTGAGCGCGACGTCGATGTGGAGCATTTCGGCCATGCTCTCACACCACCTGCACGGGGAAGCGCCGGTTCATCACATAAACGGCGAGCAGCACGACGAAGGAAAAGGCGAGCAGGATGGCCGAGAGCAAATGGGCCTGCGCATAGTCGATGGTCTCGACATGCTCGTAGATGGCGATGGAGATCACCTTGGTGCGGCCGGGAATGTTGCCGCCGATCATCAGCACGACGCCGAATTCGCCGACCGTGTGGGCGAAGGTGATCACCGCACCGGTCAGGAAACCGCGCAGCGCCATTGGCGCGGCGACGGTGAGGAAGGCGTCGAACGGGCCGGCGCGCAGCGTCGCGGCAGCTTCCAGCGGCCGGCGGCCGATCATTTCGAAGGCCGCCTGCAGGGGCTGCACCATGAAGGGCAGGGAGTAGACAAGCGAGCCGATGACGAGGCCGGCAAAGGAGAAGGTCAGGCTCGTGCCGGTCAGCGCGATCCATGCCGCGCCCAGTGGCGATTCCGGGTTCATCGCGATGAGCAGGTAGAAGCCGATCACCGTCGGCGGCAGGACAAGCGGCAGGGCGGTGACCGCCTCGGCCAGCACCTTCGCCCGCGACCTCGTATGCGCCAGCCACCAGGCCAACGGTGTGCCGACAACCAGCAATATCAGCGTGGTCAGCCCGGCCAGCCTGGCGGTCAGCCACAAGGGCGCAAGATCGGAGGGCGCGAGATCGGAAAGGATCATGGTTTCATGGTGGCGGGTCTCGTGCTGGCGGGGCGATCACAAGCCCCGCCGCACCGCGTTTCATTCGACGCCATACCCGTAGCGCTCGATCACGGCAAGCGCCTCGTCGGAGCGCAGATATGCCAGAAAGGCTTTCGCCGCCTCGCTGTCACGCCCCTTTTCCAGCAGGACCGCGTCCTGACCGATCGGGCTGTAGCTTTCCGCCGGCACGTCCCAGCGGCTGCCCTTCTGCGTGTTGCCGGGCGCGAGCACGGCCGACAGGGCGACAAATCCCGCCTGGGCATTGCCGGTCGCGACCATCGCGAAGGTTTGGCCGATATTCTCCGCCATGACGATCTTTCCGGACAGTTCCTCCCAGAGGCCGAGAGCCTGAAGGGCCTCTTTCGCCGCCGCGCCATAGGGCGCCAGCTCGGGATTGGCGATGGCAACATGGCGCGTTTCGCCCGAGGTCAGTACCGCCTTGGCATCGTCCATAATCAGGTCGGGATCGGCGCTCCATAGCGTCAGGCGTCCGACGGCATAGGTGAAGCGGGTACCGGCGACCGCGCCGCCTTCGCTCTCGAGGCGCTCGGGCCTCGCCTGATCGGCGGCGAGCAGGATCTGGAAGGGCGCGCCGTTGATAATCTGGGCATAGAGCTTGCCGGTCGACCCGACGCTGACCGAAAGCGTGTGGCCGGTCTTCTTCTCGAAGGCCGGCGCCAGTTCCCTGACGACATCGGTGAAATTCGCCGCCACCGCCACGAGGGCCTCGGCGGCAACGCCACGGCCGGGCGCGGCGAGCAGCAGCGTCAAGGCAAGCGCGAGAACCGGCGCGAGGGCGGGCGAGCGACGTGTAGCGGCACGACGACAGGAACGGATGGTATTCATTGCATTGCCCCGAAATGTTCTTAGAAACATATCGGAACATACTGAAAGGCCATCACCCGTCAACCGTTATGTTCCATTGGCAATATCGGCAGATTCGGCACCGATAGCGCGCCGTCAGGATGCGTTCGCCGACTTCGCCATCATCCGTTTCAGCGCGACGACGTCCTCCGCAACTACCTGTTCGGTCGCGGCGCGCATGCGGACATAGGCTTCCAGCACGGCCTCGCCGGTCGGCGTCAGCGCCGCGCCGCCACGCGCCTGACCGCCCCGGCTGGTCTCGACCAGCGGCGCGGAAAAGGCGGCATTCATCGCTTCGACCAGCGTCCAGGCGCGCTTGTAGCTCATTTTCATACGGCGGCCGGCGGCGGCGATCGAACCGGTTTCGCGGATGCCTTCCAGCAGATCGGCCTTGCCGGGCCCGATCGAGAAGCCCGGTCCCAGCGTCACGCGCAGATGCAGCCCGTTGGTGTTGCCGGTCCCCTTCATGGGCGCAACATGCCATCAAGGGCGTGCAAATGCGACAGGTTTGGCGGCGCTGTGTTCAGGCTGTTTTGGTTCAGGCTGTTTTACGGCCGGTGAGCAGCGTCGTTTCGCGCGCCTGCGCCAGAATCGCATCGTTGAAGAAGCGGTAGCCGTTGCGGCCGTCCTTCTTGGCGCCGTAGAGCGCCTTGTCTGCCTTTGCCAGCAATTCGGCCGAATCGAGACCGTCCAGCGGTGCGATGGCGATGCCGATCGAAATGCCGATGACGATCTCGGCGCCATCCAGCTTGAAGGGCTCGCGGAAGGCCTTGGCGATGCGCTCGGCGACCAGCGACAGCCTGGCCGGATAGCCGATCCCGACCGACAGCACGATGAACTCGTCGCCACCGATACGCGTCACGGTATCTTCGGCGCGGCAGGCCTTTTTCAGCCGCTGCGCCGCTTCCTGCAGCAGCAGGTCGCCCGCGGTGTGGCCGTGCAGGTCGTTGACGGCCTTGAACTCGTCAAGGTCGAGGCACATCACCGAGAAATAGCCGCCATGGCGCTCGACCCAGGTGCAGGCCTGTTCGAGGCGCTCGGTCAACAGCCGCCGATTGCCGAGCCCGGTAAGCTGGTCGTGCAGCGCCATGTGCTCGATCTTTTCCTCGAGGCGCTTGCGGTCGGTCGCCTCGACCAGCGTGCCCTCGAAGCAGACCGTGTTGCCGTTGGCGTCATAGACCGTCCAGCTGTTCTCGGAGATCCAGACGCGTTCCCGAGTCTTGTGACGATAGACCTCCGAGACGAAATCGGTCACAAGGCCGCGGTCGCGCATCATGCGCAGCCATTCCTCGCGGCGACCGGGCTTGACGTACCATTCCTCCGATATGTCGTTGACGGCGCTGACGAGTTCGTCCTCCGTCTCGTAGCCGTTGAAGCGAACCAGGGCCGGGTTGGCGCGCAGCATCCTGCCGTCCGGCAGGGACCGATAGATTCCGACCACGGCGTTCTGGAACAGGTCGCGATATTCCTGCTCGGCAGCGCGCGTCTTGCGTTCCTGCCGCTTCTGGTCGGTGATATCCATGACGCCGGCGACGACGGAGGTGCCGTTGCCGCGCTCGTCCTCCATCAGGCTGGCAGACAGCAGGGCGGCTCGCGGCTCGCCGTCGCTGCGGGTCACCTCGACCGGCATTTCACGCTTCAGGCCGGCGCGCAGGATTTCGCGGGCGATCGCGCTACGCTCATTCTCGTCCCGAAAGAACTCGCCGATCTTGCGGCCGGCCAGCTTGCCTTCCGGTACCTGGAGGAAACCTTCCGCCGCCTCGTTGGCGCGCGTCACCGTTCCGCTCTCGACATCGGTGATGATCAGCGGGACGGGCACCGCCTTGAAGATGCGCTCCTGCAGCCGCCGGCTTTCGGCCAGTTCGGCGAGCGCCTGGCGGTGCGCCTGCGCACCTGCCCAAATCAGGCGCAGGCGGCGGCCGCTGCGGCTGCGATAGGCAATCAGGATGGCGCTGACGACGCCGGCGCCCATCGCGGCGCGGACGAACAGGCCGGGCGCGGGCTCGCTCAGATAATAGGCGCCCAGCATCACCGCCGAGCTGCCGAGGCCCGTAAGCACGGTGCTGATGAACCAGGTCGGCATGACGATGTAGAGGCAGGCCGGCAGAATGAGGACCGGGAAGACCGCGAGATGGGTCTGGATGCCGACAAGCAGGGCGGCGCTGACCGTGAGGATCACCGCCCAGGCCAGCAGTAGCGGCTGAACGAGGGATTGCCTGAGCTGGCCGACGACGAAGAAGCTGGCGAGCGAGGCGAGGATCGCCGCCGAACGCGGCGGGATGGCGTCGATCACCGCGCCGGGCGCGGCGGGCAGCAGGATGTTGTAGGCCAGAAGCGCCATGCAGATGGCGGCGGAAAGGGAGAAGACGAACTGCGCCTGGCGCACGGTTTCCTGCCGCTGTTCTTCACGAAAGCGGGCTTCCGTCGCAGGGTCGATGAACTCACCCGTGAAGGGCGACAGTTCGGGATCGTGATCCTCCTCGAGGGCCATCCTTGTCTTCACTCCAGCCACCGGCGCGCAAGCTACCCGATTCGCCGGCCGCCGACACCTTGCTTTAAAAACGTTAACATTGGGCTACATGAGCGGTGCGCCGAGGGCACGCCGAAGCCGCATCAAAACGCCTTCCCCCTTGCCCTTTTGGCGCTTCCTGCTACATCGCGGGAAATCTTTCCCGAAAAAGCGCATCATGACCGACACGCCCCGCGACCATATCCGAAATTTCTCGATCGTGGCCCATATCGACCACGGCAAGTCGACGCTGGCCGACCGGTTGATCCAGATGACCGGCTCGCTCGAAGAGCGCGAGATGAAGGACCAGGTGCTCGATTCCATGGACATCGAGCGCGAGCGCGGCATCACGATCAAGGCCAACACGGTGCGTCTGGAATATGACGCGAAGAATGGCGAGCACTATGTGCTGAACCTGATCGACACGCCGGGCCATGTCGACTTCGCCTATGAGGTGTCGCGCTCGCTCGCCGCCTGCGAGGGTTCGCTGCTGGTGGTCGACGCCTCGCAGGGCGTGGAGGCGCAGACGCTCGCCAATGTCTACCAGGCGATCGAGGCCGACCACGAGATCGTCACCGTGCTCAACAAGATCGACCTGCCGGCGGCCGAACCCGACCGCATCAAGGAGCAGATCGAGGAGGTGATCGGGCTCGACGCCTCGGAGGCGATCCCGATCTCGGCCAAGACCGGCATGGGCATTGGCGACGTGCTGGAGGCGATCGTCAACAGGCTGCCCGCCCCGAAGGAAGGCGAGCGCGACAAGCCGCTGAAGGCGATGCTGGTCGACTCCTGGTATGACGCCTATCTCGGCGTCGTCGTGTTGGTGCGCATCATCGACGGCGTGACGACGAAGGGCCAGACGGTGCGCATGATGGGCACCGGCGCCAAATATCTCGTCGACCGTGTCGGCGTGCTTACGCCGAAACTCGTCGTCGTGCCCTCGCTCGGCCCGGGCGAACTGGGCGTCATCACCGCCTCGATCAAGGAAGTGGCCGACACCCGCGTCGGCGACACCATCACTGAGGACAAGCGCCCGACCGAAAAGGCGCTGCCGGGCTTCAAGCCGGCGCAGC
>JBHIWX010000106.1:0-13115 GCA_041987205.1 Rhizobiaceae bacterium
CCACAGCATGGGCATGGCGCACATCCCCGAGGATCGGCACAAATCCGGCATGATCGGTGATTTCACGATCTACGAGAACATGGTGCTGAACACCTATTACGAGGACCGCTTCTCCTCCGGTCCGGCGATCAAGTGGCCGGAAGTCCTGAAGACATCGGCCCAATACGCCGTCGATTTCGACGTGCGAACCCCGTCCGTCTATCTCAAGGCCGGCAACCTGTCCGGCGGCAACCAGCAGAAGATGGTGGTCGCGCGCGAACTGGAGCGCGAAACCAAGCTCGTCATCGCCTCGCAGCCGACGCGCGGGCTCGATGTCGGCTCGATCGAATACATTCACGGCCGGCTGATGGAAGCGCGTGACGAGGGCGATGGGGTCATCATCGTCTCCTCCGAGCTCGACGAGATCATGTCGCTGTCCGACCGCGTGCTCGTCATGTTCGACGGTCGCGTCGTCGCCGAATTCGACGCCAGCAAGGCCGCGCTGGACAAGAACGCCATCGGCCTGGCGATGGCCGGAGTGACCGAATGAGCGAGAAACCGTCGCAGGCCGGTCTGGCCGAAAAGCTACTGCAGCGCGCCGCGCCCGGCCGCGCCGAGTTCGAGGATCTGGTCATCGTGCCGATCTTCGCCGTGATCGTGGCGCTCGCCGTCGGCGCGCTGATCATGCTGGCGACGGCCGTCGACATCGGCACGATCGGCCGGTCCTATCTGGCGCTGCTGCAGGGTTCCGTCGGCTCGCTCAACGCGATTTCCGAAACGCTGACCTCGGCCATTCCGCTGGTGCTGGCGGGGCTCGGGCTGGCGCTCGGTTTCCGCGCCGGCCTGTTCAACATCGGCGCCGAGGGCCAGATTGTCGTCGGCGGCATCGCGGCGGTGATCGTCGGCTTCTCCCTGCCCACCCTGCCGTGGATCATTCATCAGCCACTCGCACTGCTGGCCGGCGCGCTGGCGGGCGGGCTCTATGCCTCGATCGCGGGTTATCTGCGCGCGGCGACCGGGGCGCATGAGGTGATCTCCACCATCATGCTCAACCTCATTTCCTATCGCCTGCTCGACTACATGCTGGGGCTGGAATGGATGCAGCGCCCGGGACGCTCCGATCCGGTCTCCAAATCGGTGCTGCCGGGCGCCGAACTGCCCCGGCTTCTCACCGGCATCGACCCGAATCTGCGCATCCATGCCGGCATCTTCGTGATGATCGCGGCGGTGATCTTCGTCTACTGGCTGCTGTTCAAGACCAAGACCGGCTTCGAATTCCGCGCCTCGGGCGAGAACCCCGACGCGGCGCGTTATGCCGGCATGCGCGCCTCGCTGATCATCGTGCTGGCGATGGGCGCGGCCGGCGCGCTGGCGGGTCTTGCCGGCGCCAATCAGGTGCTCGGCGTGCTGGAACGCGCCACGCCCGGCTTTTCGTCGGGCATCGGCTTTACCGCCATCTCGGTCGCGCTGCTCGGCCGCTCGCATCCGGTCGGCGTGCTGTTCGCCGGACTGCTGTTCGGCGCGCTGGAGGCCGGTGGCCGCCAGATGCAGGTCGACGCCGGCGTGTCGATCGACCTGATCGGCATCATCCAGGCCCTGATCATCGTCTTCATCGCCGCGCCTCTCCTGGTGCGCGCGATCTTCCCGTGGGGGTTCGCGAAACCCGCCGGGCGCAAGGAGTAGCCGGCCATGACCGCAGCAGCGACAACGTCCGACACCCTCGCTCCCGCCGCGAGCCTCGACACCCACAAGGCCCGCCAGGCGCGCATCTACGGCTTCGTGCTGATCGGCTGCGCCATTCTCGTCGCCATGGTCTTTGGCTACGGCACCGAGGGCGATGCGAGCTTCGGCCTGTCGCGGCCGCGCGACACCTGGGTTGTGCCCAATCTCGTTATCCCCGCCGCGCCGTTCAGCTATGCGGCGGCGGCGATCCTCGCCTTTCTCGGTTTCCGCCAGTTCCTGCGCGGCGGCGCGAAATGGTCGACGCTCTCGATCGCCGTCGGGCTCGCCATCACCGTGGCGGCCTTCCTCGTGTGGGCGACGGCGGGCAAATCCTTCTCGCTGACCGGCATGCTGCAGGCGACCATGGTGCGCGCCGTGCCGATCGCGCTCGGCGGGCTGGCCGGCGTGCTGTCGGAGCGCGTCGCCGTCGTCAACATCGCCATCGAGGGCATGCTGCTGGCCGGCGCGTTTACCGGCGCGCTGATGGGTTCGCTGCTCGGCGGCTGGGCCGGCCTGCTGTTCGCCGTACTCGTCGGCGGGCTGTTCGGCTTCATCCTCGCCGCCCTCGTCGTCACCTACCGCATGGACCAGATCATCGCCGGCGTGGTCATCACGCTGTTCGTCATCGGGGTGACGTCCTACGTATCGAGTCAGGTCTTCAACGAATACCGGTTCCTGAACAATGCGCCCGTATTCCGGTCGTGGAAGATCCCGCTGCTCGGCGACATTCCGGTGATCGGGCCGATGCTGTTCAACCAGAACCTGTTCGTCTACGGCGCGCTGATCCTGGTCGCCATGTCGACCTATTACCTGTTCCACACCCGCTACGGGCTGCGCGCGCGCTCGGTTGGCGAGCATCCGCAGGCCGCCGACACGCTCGGCATCAATGTCTACCGCACGCGCTACATCAACGTCACGCTGGCCGGCATGGTTGCCGGGTTCGGCGGCGCCTGGTTCACGCTCGGCACGGTCGGCCGCTTTGACGAGAACATGACCGGCGGACGCGGCTATATCGGCCTTGCGGCGATGATCTTCGGCCGCTGGCACCCGGTCGGCGCGCTGATGGCGGCGCTGGTCTTCGGTTTCGCCGATTCGCTTCAGCAGAAGCTTGCGCTTCTGAGAACGCCCATCCCCTCCGAATTCCTGGCGATGGCGCCCTATATCGCGACCATCATCGTCGTCGCCGGCTTCGTCGGCCGTTCGCGCCCGCCCGCCGCCGACGGCAAGCCTTATGTGAAAGAGCGCTGACATGGCCGCCAATCTCCACCGCCTCGCCGTGAGCGCCATGGCGAAGGCCCATGCGCCCTATTCGGAGTTTCCCGTCGGCGCGGCGCTTCTGACCGCCGACGGTCGGACCTATTCCGGCTGCAACATCGAAAACGCCGCCTATCCCGAAGGCTGGTGCGCGGAGACGACGGCCATCGGCCACATGGTGATGGATGGCGGCGGCGAGATCGCCGAAATCGCCGTCGTCGCGCGCAAGATGCCTTCGATCACGCCCTGCGGCGGATGCCGGCAGCGGCTGAAGGAATTCGGCGCGCCCGGCACGAAGGTCCATCTGTGCGACATGGACGGCATCGTCGAGACGGTGACGCTGGGCGACTTGCTGCCGCGCGCCTTCGACGGCGGAGGCCAGCTGTGAAACCGGCGACCGACGAACTAGTCCGCCGTCTGGGCGGCATGATGCCGGAAACCGCGCTGGTGCTGGGCTCCGGCCTTGGCGCGCTGGTCGAATCCGTCGCCATGCCCATCCGCATCCCCTATGGCGATTTGCCGGGCTTCCCCCAGGGCGGCGTCTCGGGCCATGCCGGCGAGGTGGTCGCCGGCGAGATCGGCGGCATGCCGGTGCTGATCCTGTCGGGCCGCGTGCACTATTACGAGAAGGGCGACCCGTCGGCGATGCGCCTGCCGCTGGAAGTGTTCAAGGCGGTCGGCATCAAGCAGCTGATCCTGACCAACGCGGCGGGTTCGCTGCGCGAGGAAATCCCGCCCGGCTCGGTAATGATGATCACCGACCACATCAATTTCTCGGGCACCAACCCGCTGATCGGCGAACCATCCGACAAGCGTTTCGTCGGCATGACCTCGGCCTACCACGCCGGGCTGCAGGACCGTTTCCGGCTGATCGCCGACGCCAGGGGCATCGAGCTGAAGGAAGGCGTCTACATGTGGTTTTCCGGGCCGAGCTTCGAGACGCCGGCGGAAATCCGCGCCGCGCGGCTGCTCGGCGCCGATGCGGTGGGCATGTCCACCGTGCCGGAGGTGATCCTCGCGCGCTTTCTCGGTCTCGATTGCGCCGCCTTTTCGGTCGTTACCAATTACGGGGCCGGCATGACCGGCGCCGAGCTGAGCCATGACGAGACCAAGGAGATGGCACCTAAGGGCGGGGAAACGCTCGGCCGGCTGATTGCCGCCTTTTTCGAGGCGCAAGCTGGCGGCGCGGCGCAGTAGCGAGGAGGGCAGGATGAGCGAGATGCGCGTGGCCCGTGAGGCCGGCAAGACCGCACCGGGCAATACGGCTTCCGGCGGCGAACTCGTTGCGCTCGAACCGGCGCATCGCCGCAATGAGGGCATGGCGCTGAGACCCGACCTGTTCCGCCATGTCGAGGTCAACCTTTCAGCCGCGCAGCGCCGCGCGGCGACGCTGACCACGCGGCGTACGGTCAAGAAACAATGGCAGGCGGCCTGGCTGGTCAAGGCGATCCAGACGATCGACCTGACCACGCTCGCAGGCGACGATACGCCGGGCCGCGTGAAGCGGCTTTGCGCCAAGGCCCGCAATCCGCTGCGCCTCGACCTTGTCGAGGCGCTGGGGCTGGAACCGGGCGAGATCACCACCGGCGCGGTCTGCGTCTACCCCACCATGGTGGCGACGGCGGTCAAGGCCCTCGATGGCACCGGCATCCCCGTTGCGTCGGTGGCGACCGGCTTTCCGGCCGGGCTGACGCCGCTGAAGGACCGGCTGGACGAAATCAGATATGCCGTCGGCGAAGGCGCAGACGAGATCGACATCGTGATCACCCGCGCGCATGTGCTGACCGGTAACTGGGCCGCACTCTACGACGAGATCGCGCAGATGCGTGAAGCCTGCGGGGCGGCGCACATGAAGGCGATCCTTGCGACGGGCGATCTCAAGACGCTGACCAATGTCCACCACGCCTCCTTCGTGGCGATGATGGCGGGCGCCGATTTCATCAAGACCTCGACCGGCATGGAGGGCGTCAACGCGACGCTGCCGGTGAGCCTCGTCATGGTGCGCGCGATCCGCGACTATCTGGAACTTTCCGGCTTCAAGGTCGGCTTCAAGCCGGCCGGCGGGCTGAAACAGGCCAAGGATGCGCTGGCCTGGCTGATTCTGATGAAGGAAGAGCTCGGCCGTGACTGGCTGGAGCCCGATCTCTTCCGCATCGGCGCGTCTTCGCTGCTCGGCGATATCGAGCGGCAGATCGAGCATCATGTCACGGGCCGCTATTCGGCGGCCAACCGTCATGCGATTTCGTGACGGCGGGAGGCGAGAGCGATGAATGAGGTCCGCGACATCCTGAAGACCATGGAATACGGCCCGGCGCCGGAGGTGGCGAACCTTGCCGAGGCCTGGCTCGACGGGCACGGGCGCAAGTTCGGCCATTTCATCGACGGTCAGATGACGCCGTTCACGCCGGGCAAGGCGAAGAGCTTTGCCTCCACCAATCCGGCGACAGGCGAGAAACTGGCCGACATCTCGATCGCCGGCGAGCAGGAAGTCGACGAGGCCGTCTCCGCCGCGTCGGCCGCCTTCCGGCGCTGGTCGCGCTATTCGGGCCAGCAGCGCGCACGCCATCTCTATGGGCTGGCACGGCTCGTCCAGAAACATTCGCGCCTGCTCGCCGTCCTCGAGACGCTCGACAACGGCAAGCCGATCCGCGAGACGCGCGACATCGACGTGCCGCTGGTGGCGCGCCATTTCTACCATCACGCCGGCTGGGCCGCGCTGATGGAGACGGAGATGCCAGACCACGTGCCGGTCGGCGTGTGCGGGCAGATCATACCGTGGAATTTCCCGTTGCTGATGCTGGCCTGGAAGGTCGCGCCGGCGCTCGCCGCCGGTTGCACCGTGGTGCTGAAGCCGGCCGAATACACGCCGCTGACCGCCATGGCCTTTGCCGAGATCTGTCGCGAGGCGGGCCTGCCCAGGGGCGTGTTCAACATCGTCAACGGGGCGGGCGAGACCGGTGCGCTGATCACCAGCCATGAAGGCCTCGACAAGATCGCCTTCACCGGTTCGACCGAGGTCGGGCGCATCATCCGCAAGGCGACGGCCGGCACGGGCAAGAAACTGTCGCTGGAACTGGGCGGGAAGTCGCCCTTCATCGTCTTCGACGAGGCCGATATCGACGCGGCGGTGGAAGGCGTGGTCGATGCGATCTGGTTCAATCAGGGCGAGGTGTGCTGCGCCGGCTCGCGCGCGCTGGTGCAGGAAGGCATCGCCGACACATTCCACGACCGGTTGAAGGCGCGCATGGAGAAACTTCGCGTCGGCGATCCGCTCGACAAGGCGATCGACATGGGCGCGGTGGTCGATCCCGTCCAGCTTACCAATATCGAGAAACGCGTGGCGGACGGCGTCGCCGAGGGCGCGACGCTGTGGCAGCCATCCTGGGCCTCGAAGCTGAAGAGCAATCGCGGCTGTTTCTATCCGCCGACCCTGCTGGCCGATGTCGAACCGGCCTCGCGCGCGGCGCAGGAGGAAATATTCGGGCCTGTTATCGCGTCGATGACCTTCCGCACGCCGGGCGAAGCCGTGACACTCGCCAACAACAGCCGCTACGGGCTCGCAGCCTCGGTGTGGAGCCAGAGCCTCGACATCGCCTTCGACTGCGCGCGCAGCCTGAAGGCCGGCGTGGTGTGGATCAACTCGACCAATCTGTTCGACGCGTCGGCAGGCTTCGGCGGCTATCGCGAATCCGGTTTCGGACGCGAGGGCGGCCGGGAAGGCATGATGGAGTATCTCGTGCCCGCCTGGTCGAAGAAGGCGAAGCCGCTGCCGGGCGCGCCTGCTCTGCCCGAAGCGCTGCCGGCCGGTGATGGCGAGGGTCACAGCCTCGACCGGACGATGAAGATGTATGTCGGTGGCAAACAGGCGCGGCCCGATTCCGGCTATGTCTATCCGGTCCTCGACGCCAAGGGGAAGCTCGTCTCGGAAGCCGGGCTCGGCAACCGCAAGGACATACGCAACGCCGTCGAGGCGGCGCATGCCGCCGCCGGCTGGACCGCGATGACCGGGCATGGCAGGGCGCAGGTGCTCTATTTCCTGGCCGAGAACCTGGAAGCGCGAAAGCGCGATTTCATCGAACGCCTGCAGCAGCTTGCCGGCGGTGGCGACAAGGCCCACGCCGGAGCAAAGCGCGAGGTCGAGGCGGCCATCGCGCGCATCGTCCATTACGCCGCGTGGGCCGACAAATATGACGGCGCGGTGCGTGCACCGATGGCCAACATGCTGTCACTGGCGCTGAACGAACCCTGGGACGTGATGGCTATCTCGTGCCCCGACGAAGCGCCGCTGCTCGCCTTCGTCTCGCTCGTCATGCCGGCGATTGCCATGGGCAATCGCGTGGTCGTCACGCCCTCGCCGGCCAAGGCGCTGATCGCGGGCGATTTCTACCAAGTGCTCGATACGTCCGATGTGCCGGGCGGCACGATCAACATCGTCACCGGCGTGCGCGACGGACTGGCCGAGGCGATGGCGAAGCATGACGACATCGCCTGCCACTGGTATTTCGGCGCGGCCGAGGGCAGCGCGATGGTCGAGCGCGAGAGCGCCGGCAATTTGAAGGCGACCTGGGTCAATCACGGCAAGGCGCGCGACTGGCACGATCCCGTGCAGGGGCAGGGCCGCGACTTCCTTTTCCATGCCGTCCGGATCAAGACGATCTGGACGCCTTTTGGTGTCTGACTCCAACACTGGTAACTGAAGTAGGCGACGTTCGAGGTTAATTTGCTTCCCCAGGAAATCATCCGGCAGAAACGCGACCGCAAGAAGCTCTCTTCGGAGGAGATCGCCGACTTCGTCACCGGCGTGACCGACGGACGGGTCACCGAGGGCCAGGTCGCTGCCTTCGCCATGGCGGTGTTCCTCAACGGCATGGACCGTGAGGAGACGGTCGCGCTGACGCTCGCCATGCGCGATTCGGGCGACGTGCTCGACTGGTCGGATCTCGGTCCCGCCGTGGTCGACAAGCATTCGACCGGCGGTGTCGGCGACAACATCTCGCTGATGCTGGCACCGGCGGTCGCCGCTTGCGGCGGCTTCGTGCCTATGATCTCGGGGCGCGGCCTCGGCCATACCGGCGGGACACTCGACAAGTTCGACGCCGTGCCAGGCTACCAGACGCAGCCGGACAATACCCTGTTCGGCAAGGTAGTGCGCGAGGTCGGCTGCGCCATCATCGGCCAGACCGGCGATCTGGCGCCAGCGGACAAGCGCATCTACTCGATCCGTGACGTCACCGCGACGGTCGAATGCGTGCCGCTGATCACCGCCTCGATCCTGTCGAAGAAGCTTTCGGCTGGGCTGAAGGGCCTGGTGCTCGACGTCAAGGTCGGTTCGGGCGCCTTCGCCCCCTCGCTCGACGCAGCCCGCGAACTGGCGACCAGCCTCGTCGAGGTTGCCAACGGGGCAGGGCTGAAGACCACGGCGCTGATGACCGACATGGACCATCCGCTGGCGACCGCCGCCGGCAATGCGGTCGAGGTCGCGAACGCCGTCGATTTTCTGACGGGCAAGGACATCGACCGCCACCAGTGGAAGGTGACGGTCGCGCTCGGCGCGGAAATGCTGGTCTCGGCCGGGCTGAGCGAAAGCCTCGCCGAGGGTACGGACCGGATCGAGCAGGCCTTTCAATCCGGCAAGGCAGCTGAAACCTTCGGCAAGATGGTTGCCGCCCTGGGCGGGCCGGCCGATTTCATGGAAAAGTCGGATCGATATCTGGAGAAGCCGCCGGTGCGGCGCGCCGTCTATGCCTCGACGAAGCAGTCCGAAGCCTGCAGGGGCCATCTGGCCTTCGACACGCGGCAGGTCGGGCTGACGGTGATCGAACTGGGCGGCGGGCGCACGCGGCCGCAGGACGCGATCGATCACGCCGTGGGGCTGATCAACATCGCCCGGCGCGACTGGGACGGCGAGACGCCGATCTGTGAGATCCTCGCCCGGGACGAGGCCAGCGCCGACAAGGCCGAGAAGCGCATTCTGGGCGCGATCCGCTCGGGCCGTGAAGCGCCGCTGGCGATCCTAGAACGGATCGGTTGAGGCGGCTTTGTCAGCCTTCGCTCCCGCTCCGCGCGAGCGAGCGTTCACGGGCTGGCGCTTTGGCTAGTCGCCAAAGCTTGCCCTGCCACGCAGGGAGGGAGTTGTCCTTGCTGTCTCACTTGCCGGCTCCCCCCGCGAGCGAAGAGCGAGCCGGACCGTTGGTCCGCCCCTGCGGAGGCCCCAAGCGAAGCGAGGGTGGGGCCGTGAGCAAATTTATTGCGTCAGCACCAGACGGTCGGATTCGAACTCGAACTTCTTCAGCCGGTTCAGGAAGCTCATGCCGAGCAGGATGGTCGACAGGGCGCCGTCACGCGCCACGGTCGCCGGCACGTCGTGCACGATGACTCGACCGATCTCGACCTCGTCGATCGTCGCGCGCGCGGCCTCGGCTATCCCGTTGGCGGTGCGCACACGATAGCGGAAATCGGCTTCGGTCAGCCTGATGCCGAGTCGTCGCGCCGTCGTCTCGTTGATCGCGACCATGGTCGCGCCGGTGTCGACGAGCACGTCGTAGCGCCTGCCATTGAGCAGCGCGCTGGCGACGAAATGGCCGGAACGGTCGCGCTCGATGCGCGCCATGCGGCCCGCAAGCGGGTTGAAGCTGTCCTTGTTGTCCTCGAGCCGGGCCGACTGCGCGCGGCCGGTCTCAACGTCCTCACCGCGATTGGCATCGATCTGCGACTGCAGAAGCGCCGGCGCCTGTGTCGCCAGCGAGATCAATCCTATACCGAGGAGCACATATCGCCACATGGTCCAACCCTGTCGCCAAAATCCCGATTGGCGGCGTTTCTAGCGCCACGAGGTTAGAAATGGGCTGACGACGTGACGATGCCGCGGGACAATTGTCGAAGGGGTTAACGAAAGGTTGACCGGCGCGCCGCGGGGGCGGCTATTTCGTGCCGTACATGCGGTCGCCGGCGTCACCCAGGCCCGGCACGATGTAGCCCTTTTCGTTCAGGTGATCGTCGATCGCGGCGGTGTAGACCGGCACGTCGGGATGGGCGTCGGTGAAGGCCTTGACCCCTTCGGGCGCGGCCAGCAGGCAGAGGAAGCGCATGTTGTTGGCGCCGCGCTCCTTGAGCCGATCGACGGCAGCGATAGAGGAATTGGCCGTCGCCAGCATCGGATCAACGACGATCACCAGCCGGTTCTCCATGTCCTGCGGCGCCTTGAAATAATATTCGACCGGTTCCAGCGTGTCGTGATCGCGATAAATGCCGATGTGGGCGACGCGCGCGGCCGGCACGAGATCGAGCATGCCCTCGAGCAGGCCGTTGCCGGCCCGAAGGATGGAGGCGAAGACGAGCTTCTTGCCTTCCAGCACCGGCGCGTCCATCTCCATGAGCGGTGTCTCGATCTTCGTGGTCGTCAGTTCGAGATCGCGGGTCACCTCATAGGTCAACAGCAGCGATATCTCGCGCAGCAATCGCCGGAAGCTGGCCGTCGAGGTATCCTTGTTTCGCATGATGGTGAGCTTGTGCTTCACCAGCGGATGGTCGACCACCGTTACATTGCTCATCGGATTCCGGTTCCTGCCTGACGTCTGTTTGAATGCGTGCCGGGACCAGCATGCCAAGCGCGGTCGACGGAATCCAAGTTGAAAATCGCGTCATGCGACCTTGTTCACCGCAAATTTGGCTGGCAAAGTCGCCCGCGACACGGCCGGGAGGGTCGACAATGAACGGGAATGGCACAAAATGGATCTGACGGGTGAATATGTCATCGCCGCCGAACGGCAGGCGGTCTGGGAAGCTTTGAACGATCCGGACGTGCTGCGCGAATGCATTCCGGGCTGCCAGTCGCTGGAGATGCAGTCGCCGACGGAGATGACGGCGACCGTCGTGACCAAGATCGGGCCGGTCAAGGCGAAGTTCACCGGCGAGGTAACGCTTTCCAACATCGAGGCGCCGGTCAGCTACACGATCTCGGGCGAGGGCAAGGGCGGCATTGCGGGCTTTGCCAAGGGTGGCGCCGATGTCCATCTCGACGAGGTCGAGGACGGCACGAAGCTTTCCTATGCGGTCAAGGCGCAGGTCGGCGGCAAGCTCGCGCAGCTCGGCTCGCGGTTGATCGATTCCACCGCCAAGAAGCTCGCCGAGCAGTTCTTCAGCAATTTCGCGCAAAAAGTCGCCGGCGAACCGCCGGTCGCCTGATCGGAACCGGAACGGCTTCAGGCAGCCCGGCTGTCACCGCCGGGCGCCGGCAGGCTGCCCGAAGCGCCGGTGGACTGGCTGGCCGACAGGCTGGCGGCGAGTTCATCGATGCGCTTGCGGTTTTCCTCGGCCTCATCGCGCCATCTGCGCGCCTGGCCGCGCTCGCGCCGCGCCTCCTTGCGATATTTACCCTGCCCGAACCACACGGCGATACCGCCGATCACCATGCCGAGCAGCAGGGCGGCGAACAGGAAGGCGAAGAAGGGCCAGTCGAGCGAAAGCGCGGGATCGACGTCGTTGAACGGGTCAAGCCTCAGCGTGACGTGCTGGCGGTTGGCGACCGAAAGCACGATCAGGGCGATGCCGATCGGCAGCAGCAGGAACAGATAGAGAAGACGTTTCACCGGGCTTCCCGTGAGGTCGGATGCATGTTGTTTTCGTCGTGGCGGCTGGGAAGACCTAGTCGTCGTTCAGCCGCTCGCGCAATTCCTTGCCGGTCTTGAAAAAGGGGACCCATTTCTCGTCGACCTGGACCTTGGCGCCGGTGCGCGGATTGCGGCCCGTGCGCGGCGGCCGGTTCTTCACCGAAAAGGCGCCGAAACCACGTAGCTCCACACGATCACCTCGCGCCAGCGCTTCGGTGATTTCCCCGAGTATGGCATTGACGATATTCTCGACGTCGCGCTGATAGAGATGCGGATTGCGTTCGGCAATTGCCTGAACGAGTTCGGATTTGATCATCGCCGCACTTTCCCTTCGGAACCCGGGAAGTCAATTTGCATTAGCGACACCAAACCGTCAAGGAAGAGTCGCCGTTCGATCGCTTCCAGCAACTTGTGGTTGCCAAATCCGGAGACATCGATCCCGACAAGGCGGAGCAGGCCTGCAAGGGCGACCGGGTTGGAAATGGTTGAATCGCGGTCCGGTTTCCACTCGACAATCTTCAGTTTGTCGGAAATCCCGCGCTCCGCGACCAGCCATTTCTTGGCGGTCCTGATGTCGCCGATCTCGTCAACCAGCCCGTTCTTCAACCCCTGCGTGCCGGTGTAAATCGCACCGTTGGCGAGTGAGCGCGCCTTGGCGTCCTCGAAGCCGCGGCGTTCGGCGACGAGGTCGACGAACCATTCATAGGAGTCGTCGACGACGCTTCCGAGCATGCGACGGGCCTCTTCCGTGGTCGGGTGGAAGGGCGACGGCTCGGCCTTGAGCGGCGAGGATTTGACCTCGTCGACCTCGACGCCGAGCTTTTCGAGCAGGCCGGAGACCTCGCCATACTGGATGTAGACGCCGATCGAGCCGACCATGGAGGTGCGGCGCGAGACGATGTGGTCGGACGCGCAGGCGATCATGTAGCCGGCGGAGGCTGCCAGCGTACCGACGCTGGAGGCGACCGGCTTTTCGGCGGCCAGATCGCGCAGCGCCTCGTAGATGGCTTCGCCGCCGACGGTCGAGCCGCCCGGCGAGGAAATGTCGAGGATGACGGCCTTGACGCGCTTCTTCTTCTTCAGATCCTCGATCAGGTCGAGTGTCGGCTGATCGTTGGTGATCACGCCGGAGATCTTCAAGCGCGCGATATGGTCGGAGCCCTTGTCCGACAGTTTCTCGCCGAGCCCGCTGGCGGCGAACAGGGCAATCAGGAAGGCGGCGAGCACGACGAGGCTGGCGAGCCGCCAGAAGGTCACCTTTCGCCTCAGCCGGCGCCGGTCGATGATCTCGTCAACGTTCTGGGCCATGGAATTCCTCGCAGAATGCGCGTGCCGATCCGCGCTAGATACATTGCCGGCGTTATGGCGCAATCCGCCGGAGCGGTCCAGTCGCCACAACCGCGCAGGCATTCAGGCAGAAGCATTCGGGCGCAACTTTCGGGCGCGGATGTGACGGCACCCCCTTCGGGTGCCGGGCGTCGGCGCTGTTCATGGCATTTCAAAAACAAAACGCCCGCGCGATGCGCGGGCCTTTCTCATTGTTCAACTGAG
>JBHIWX010000107.1:0-12814 GCA_041987205.1 Rhizobiaceae bacterium
CGGCCATGTCGAGATCGTCGATCGCGAAGGGCTCGAACGCGTCTCCTGCGAGTGCTACGCACGGGTGCGGGACCGCTACAACCAGCTCCTGCCGGGAACCTTCGACAGATAGCTGCCTACAGCCAGCCTTTCCGCTTGAAGAAGAGGTAAGGCAGGATTGCCGACAGCACCATGCAGCCGATCACGACCGGATAGGCCCAGGGCCATGCAAGTTCGGGCATGAAGCGGAAATTCATGCCGTAGATCGAGGCGATCAGCGTCGGCGGCAGGAAGACGACGGCGGCGACCGAGAAGATCTTGATGATGGCGTTCTGCTCGATGTTGATCAGCCCCAGCGTTGCGTCGAGCAGAAACGTCACCTTCTGCGACAGGAAGTTGAGATGGTCGTTTAGCGAGCGGGAATCGCGCGACAGCGTCTTGATCCGCGCCTTCAATTCCTTGTCCATCCTCCGCTCACCGGCGACCAGCGACAGATAGCCGAAAAGCCGGTCGAGAGTCGTGAGACTTTCGCGCACATCCGACAGCAAATCGCCCTTGGCGCCCAGGCCGACCAGCGTGGCGCGATAGTCGAGCCCGCCCGGACGCCGGTCACCCGTGTGGTTGAACACTTCCGCCGACCGGTGATCGATGTCATGCGCCACACGCTCGATGATGTCGGCGAGCCGGTCGAGGCACGCTTCCAGCAGCGAAACCAGCACCGAATCCGCCGACCCGCCAGCCATGGGCGATTTCTGTGCCCTCTTCGTGAAGGCGGTGAAGAAGCGCGGTTCATGAAAGCGCAGCGTAATCAGCCGCTGGCCGGTCAGGATGAACGTCATGGGCGAGGAAATGACATCGTCCTTGTCGGTGTGGGAAAGCACCAGCGCGGTCATGAAAGCCGCATCGTCCTCATGGTAGAGACGGCTGGAGAACTCGATCTCCCGCATCTCTTCTGGCGTCGGCACGTCGATGCCGCAAAGCGCCTCGACGGCTTTCTCCTCGTCCTTGGTCGGCTCCAGCAAATCGATCCAGAGCGCGCCCTCCCCCGCCGGCTCTTCCAGGGGACGGAGCCGCTGCTCCACGATCGAATAGGATGTCTGCATGGAGTTGTTCCCATTGCCGCCGGAATGGCGTCGCGGCGACGCCGCACCGACCCGAGGTTAGCCACTGTTTGGCTGAGCCGGCAATCCCGTTGCGCCTCACGGCTGCCCGTCCGAGGGCACCCGAAATGTGCCTGAAAGTCAGCACGAGACCATCAAGGAACCCCTGCCTCGAAAAAGCAAACGCACGAAAGTGATTCGTTTCACGCCAGTTTCACGTTTCCAAGCGGATTGAAAGCCACAGCCACGCGACAATTTCGTGACATTTTTATCACAATCAAAGGTAGAGAATTTCGGGAGGTTTCGCGCCTCTCCGCGCCCGTACACTTTCCGTTACGGAATTGCCTGTTTTTACAGCGGCTTGCCCGGTCGATTGGCGCGCTCGCATCGGCTGCACAAAAAGGTATCATTTTTTTGCATGGCAGTGATGCCGATCTAAGCATTGCAAGAAAGTATTATGTTTCCAATATGGGTCTTGGTTGTACCTGTTCGGTCGCATTTTTCTCCTCCCGGCGGCCGTGACAGTCAACTGTTCCCCTCTTGAAGGTTTGTTTATCGTACCTTCTAACTTACAAAGCCGGGCCCATGGCCCGGCTCTTTTTTTGTTAGCGGTAACATTGTCGTTCGCCGGGCACCGGCTCGGGCCACAGGGCGCAATCGGCCGACGCCAGCGGCAGCGTTAACGCCAACCGACAAGCAGTCCGCGTCAGGCAGCCATCACGTCAGATTGTCAGTGCTTGAGGATCGTGCCGCCCTCGTCCTCGATCTCGTCCTTCGAGGCACAGAGATTGGACATTGGCGCGCGCCACCAGGTCTTGGGCTTGGTATGCGGCAGGTCGGCACACTGGGTCACGCTGGCAAGGTTGCGCGGAATGCGGACCATCGGATCGGCCTGGCGATCGCGTTCCATCAGGGAACCGGCCGACGAGGCGCCGAAGGAATAGCGCAGGCCCAGCCAGGCACCGTAATAATCGTCCTCGCCGCCCTCTGCCTCGCCATAGATGCTCCAGCCATTGGCCGTGCCCAGCGTCGGCATGTACTCGAAGCCGACATTGGCGACATGGCCGCGCGAGGTCAGCCGGTGGCCGATCGAACCCTTGAGGTTTTCGTTGAAATAGTAGGACAGGTCGACTTCGTCGACGACTTTGGTGAAGACGTGCTGGCCGAATTGCGGGCCGACGAACACGTCCAGCGTCCAGGGGCCGTTGTAAAACGCCAGTTCCGCACCAACGCGGCCGGCATGTTCGGGGTTCACATAGCCCCAGTCGCCGTAGATGCCGATCATGCCGATCGAGGGATCGCGCCAGAAGATGTGCAGGCCGGCAGCGGCGCTGATGTAGTCGGAACGATAATTGCCGAGGCCGAGGTCGAGCTGTGCGCCGAACTGGCTGAAATACGGCACCGGGGTCGCAACCGACGCGATGAACATGTGATTGGCATAGCCGCCGATCACGCCGGTAATCGCGCTCATCTTGAAATTGATGCCGTCAACAGCCGGCATCTGTTGCGCGACGGGGGTCGGATCGAGGATGGGGGCGCCATAATCGATGTCGGCGGCCTGTGCCGGCGCCGAAAAACAAAGTGCAGCCGCCACGCCGAAGCATGCCAGCCCTTTATTCAGCGTTGAACCGCTCAAACCCTGCATTGTCAACGATGTTCCGCCTGCCCTGTATTTCGACTTTTTTACGTTCAAGGCGCACATCTTGGCAATGGCATTCCCACCCCATGGTTGACGCTGCAGCGGGCACAACCCAGCTTTTGCCCTGTTTTTTCCGCAATTGCGGCCAAATGGCCACACCGGCGGGGTTACCAGCGTCGGCGCGGCGCCACGCAAGCCATTTCAGGCCCCGCAATTCCACGCCGTCCGATTCGCGCGAGCCCACGCCCAGGCCCGTGCAATAAACCTCAGGCAGCCTCGCCCCTCACCCTTGCCATCGCATCCTCGGCGGCGCGGCCGTTCAGCTCCGCCATGTGGTCGAACTCGGCGCGATAGCTCGCCAGCCCCGCCGTCGCCGAGCGCAATTCGATGATCAGGTCGCCGATCTCGGCCTGCGGCATCTCCGCCTCGACCTGGTCCCAGCCGGGCCACCCGGGCCGCGCATCGAAGCCGAGGATGCGTCCGCGCCGCTGCGGGATCAGCGCCGTGACCCGCGCCGTGGCGTCGTTCGGCGTGAAGATCGTCACCTTCATCACCGGCTCCAGCAGCACTGGCTTGCACTGCGGCATAGCCTCGCGCATGGCGAGCTTCGCCGCCATCTGGAACGCCATGTCGGAGGAATCGACGCTGTGGAAGGAGCCGTCCGACAGATTGACCGCGAGGTCGACCATCGGGAAACCAAGCGGCCCGCGCGCCATGTAATCGCGAACCCCGGCCTCCACGGAAGGAATGTACTGCTTCGGCACCACGCCGCCGGTGATCGTGTCGGTGAAGACGAAACCCTCGCCGCGCCCCAGCGGCCTGATGTCGATCACGACGTCGCCGAACTGGCCATGCCCGCCCGACTGCTTCTTGTGCCGGCCGCGCTGACTGACGCCCTTGCGGATCGTCTCGCGATAGGCGATCGCCGGTTCGCGCCGCTCCGCCTCGATCTGGTAGCGGCCCTGCAGCCGCTCCATGGTGACGCGCAGATGCATCTCGCCCTGGCCGTGCACGACGATCTCGCCCGATTCCGCATCATGCTCCACCGTCAGGCCGGTATCTTCCTCGGCCAGCCGCTTCAGGGCCGCTGAAAGACGCACATCGTCCTTGCGCGCCATCGGGCGCAGCGCCATCGCATAGACCGGGGAAGGACTGTCGGGACCGGCGACCTGCGCCGCCCGCTTCCGCTCGCCGCCCAGCGTCTCACCGCTCGCCACCGGATCGAGCCTGCCCAGCGCGACCGTGTCGCCCGCCTGCGCTGCCACGACCGGCGTACTGTCCTTGCCGAACGGGCGGTAAAGGCCCGACACGCGCACGGTCTCGCCATTGGCCGCAACCAGTTCCGCTCCGTCCTTGACGCTGCCCGCCAGCACCCGACCGACAGACAATTTGCCGCCATGGGTGGTGTGGATGGTCTTGAGCACCTGCACGACTGGCCCCGCGTCGTCCCCGACGCCGAGACGCGCACGCGTATCCTCGACACCCGGCGCATCGTGGCGGATCGCCTTGAGCAGGCGCAGGATGCCATTGCCGTTCTCCGCCGAGCCGATCAGCACCGGCACGACATGGCCGGCGCGCAGATCGGCCGACAGATCGTCGAACACCTGATCGAGCGGCGGCTCGATGTCCTCCAGCAATTCCTCCATCAGGGAATCGTCGTGGTCGGCGAGCTTTTCCAGCATCTCGAAGCGCGCTTCCAGTTCGCGCGCCTTCTGCTTGTCGGGGATGTCCGTGACCTCGCTCTCGGCATGCTCGCGCCAGACATGCGCCCGCTCCAGCGCCAGATCGATCGCGCCGACGACGATGCCATTCTGGCGGATCGGAATCTGCCGCGCCATCAGCGGCACGGCACTGTAGGGCTGCAGCGCCTTGAGGACGTCACGCAGCCCGCCCTGCGTCCGGTCGATCTTGTTGAGGAAGATGAGGCGCGGCACGCCCAGATCGTCGAGCCTGCGCATGGTCATCTGCAGCGCAGCGTATTTCGCCTCGTCGGCTTCCGCGACGACAATGGCTGCGTCGCAGCCTGCCAGCACGGCATCGGCCTCATGCGCGAATTCCACCGAGCCTGGACAGTCGACGAAGGTGATCGGCTCACCAATGAAATCGGTCGTGACCGCCGTCGTCTCCACGCTCATCTGGTGGGCGCGTGCTTCCGCCGAATGGTCGCCCGTCGTGTGACCGGACGCGACGGTATTGGCCTTGTTGATCGCGCCCGTGCGTTCGAGAATGGCATCGAGCAGCGTCGTCTTTCCGGTGCCCAGGGGACCGACAAGCGCAATGCACTTCGGCCCCTTGCGTCTCCCGCCGGTCCTGCCCCTTTCCGGGCGAATTTCTCCATAGTCTGTCATGGTGTCGCCTCCTCCGCGCCAATTGTCATGGCGGCCTCGTTCGAGGCGGTTTCGGCGAAAAAAGGCTGCCAGCCGCCTTCTCGAGGCACTGTTTTCAAACGGAGGAACGGGTTCCCCCGTCCGGAAAGGCATCGTGCTACCAATTGCAGATGCGCGCAAGGGGCGTGCAGGATAGGTTCGAATGTCCACCTTCAACCGCATTGGCCTCCATGAACCACCTTCTCATCCACACGCTATTCGACACGCTCGCCTGGGCGGCATCGCTGGCGGGCCTGCTCGTGCTGCGACGGACATGGTTCACCGACAATCCGGTCGGCGAGAAGCTTCGGCTGGGCTATGTCGCCGCCGTCGTCTTCGGCGCGGGCGTCGGTGCCTGGGGCTTCGGCACGCTCAACCTCTGGGCCTCGGGCATTCACGAATTCGGACGCTCGATCGAAGGTGCACTGGCCGGCGCGATCCTTGCGATCGAAGCCTTCAAGAAGGCGAACGGCATCGTCGCACGCACCGGCGCAGTCTATGCCCTGCCCATCGCACTGGGCATCGCGGTCGGCCGCATCGGCTGCCTGCTGTCAGGCCTTGAGGATAATACCCATGGCGTGCCGACTGGTGCTGACTGGGGTTGGGATTTCGGCGACGGCATTCCGCGCCATCCGGTCCAGCTCTATGAAAGCCTCGCCATGGCTTCATTCGCCGCCGTCTACGCGATCATGGTCGCGCGCGGTTCGGCCTTCTGGAAGGTCAACGGCTTCTATCTGATGGCCGGCTTCTACGGCCTGCAGCGCTTCGGCTGGGAGTTTCTGAAGCCCTATGAGCCTCTCCCGGGCGGGCTTTCGCTGTTCCAGCTTCTGTCGCTGGTACTGATCGCCTATGCAATGGAGCGCACGCTGACCGGCAGAAGCCAGCCGGAAGCCACAATACCAAACTGACCGCGGCTCGGCTTGCCGGCCTTTCGCCACTTGCACATCCCGAGATTTCCGGTGAGATAGCGCGCAGGGGCTGGCCTCATCCCGGAAAAGTCATGCGCGTCTTTCTCATCATCCTCGGCGTTCTGATGCTGCTACCCGGCGCCTGCGGCGCCATTGTGCTTGGTATTGCCATCGTCGAGGGCGACCCCGGCGCCATGCTCGTCTTCTCCCTGCCCTTCATCCTGATCGGCATCGGCGGCCTCGCGGTCCTGAAGAAACAGATCGGCAAACGGGCGCAGGACGACACGCAGGGCGACGGGGAAAACCCGCCCTCTTGAACCGGATGACAATCCCGCCGAAAGTACATGCAGGGGCGCGAATGGACCGGAATTAGCCATGCGCATCTTTCTGATCATCCTCGGCGCGCTGATGCTCGTGCCCGGCGCATGCGGTGCGCTGTTCACGGTGATGGCAATCGGCGACAACTACATGGGAGGCGTGTTGGCGATTTCCCTTCCAAGCCTCGCCATCGGCATCGCAGGCATTTTTCTTATCAGGAGCCAGATGAAGAGTCCCGACAGCAATGGCGAATAGCCTGAACTTGATCCGGGTTGCAATTCAGCCGAGAGTGCCCGCAAGAGTTAGTCCCGGCCGGAGTTCTGACATGCGCGCCTTGCAGATCGTCATTGGCGTCCTCCTGTTAATACCCGGCGCTTGCGGTGCGATCGTCGCAACCCTGTCCGAACGCGCCTCTCTCGGGACCACATTTCTCCCGTTCACATTACCGGGTCTGGTACTCGGCGTTGTAGGCATCCTCCTGATCATGAATGCAGCCGGCAGAGACACATGACCACACATCTGCGCAAGGCAAAACCCTACATCTTTCACGGCCAGACCCAGTCGCTGTGCGAGACCTGCCTTCGGCTGGTTCCGGCGAAGATCCAGATCGCCGGCGACGAGGTCTTCTACGAAAAGCGCTGCCCCGAGCACGGCGTCCAAAAGACGCTGGTCTCGACCGACGCCGACTATTACCGCGCCGAACTCTCCTTCCTGAAACCCGGAGACCGCCCGCTGACGGTGCAGTCGAAGACCGAACACGGCTGCCCATATGATTGCGGACTGTGCCCCGACCACGAGCAGCACTCCTGCCTCGCCATCATAGAGGTCAACGAAGCGTGCAACCTCACCTGCCCGGTCTGCTTCGCCGAATCCTCGAAGAAACTCACCGGCCACCGCGACCTTCAAACCATCGCCCGCATGATGGACGCACTCGTCGCCAGCGAGGGCGAACCCGACCTGCTGCAATTGTCAGGCGGTGAGCCGACCATCCATCCCGACATCATCGAGATCATCGACATAGCGCGCGCCCGGCCGATCCGCCATCTGATGATCAATACCAACGGCATCCGCATCGCCACCGATCCCGATTTCGTCGCCGCATTGGCCGAGCGCAGGAAAGGGCTGGAAATCTACCTCCAGTTCGACTCGCTCAAGCCCGAGGCACTGCTCGATCTGCGCGGCGCCGACCTAACGAAGAGCCGCCACATGGCGCTCGAGGCGCTGGAGAAGCACGGCATCTCCACCACACTGGTCTGCACCGTCAAGAAAGGCGTCAATGACGAGGAAATGGCGGCGATCATCGACTACGCGCTTGGTTTTTCCTGCGTGCGTGGCGTCACCTTCCAGGGCGTCCAGGATGTCGGCCGCAATGACGGCTTCGACCCGCGCAAGAACCGCGTGCTGCTGACGGATATTCGCCGCCACGTGGTCGAGGATTCAGGCATCTTCGGCGAAGCGGACATGATCCCCCTGCCCTGCAACCCGACCGGCTTTTCCATCGGCTATGGTCTCAGGAACGGCAAGACCGTCGTGCCGGTCACCTCGATGATCCCCAAGGATCAGCTCATCGCCGAAATGCCGAACACGGTGAACTTCGAGCGCTATCCGGCACTGAAGGACCGCATCTTCGAACTGTTCTCGCTGTCGACCATCGAGCCCAACGCCGCCCAGCGTCTGGGTGACCTGCTGTGCTGCCTGCCGCAGGTCGAAATCCCGGCGGGCCTCAGTTACGAGAACATCTTCCGCGTCGTCGTGGTCAATTTCATGGACCGCTTCAATTTCTGCGTCGCCAACGTCAAGCGCTCCTGCGTCCATTTCGTGACGCCGGCCGGCCAGTTGATCCCCTTCGAGACCTACAATTTGTTCTACAGGAACGGCGAAGTGGAGCGGCTGCGAGCCCTGGCGAAAGCCTGATCAGCGAAGCTCCGCGCAGAATTTCTGGATGCGGTTACAGGCTTCCTCCAGCGCCTCGTTGGAGGTCGCATAGGAGATGCGGAAGTTCGGGCCGAGCCCGAAGGCCGAACCGTGCACCACGGCAACGCCTTCCGCCTCCAGCAATTCGGAGACGAAATCCTCGTCCGTTTCGATCACCTTGCCCGATGGCGCCTTCTTGCCGATCGTCCCCGCGCAGGACGGATAAACGTAGAACGCGCCCTCCGGCAGCGGGCACTTTATGCCGTTGGCCTGGTTCAGCATGGAGACAACCATGTCGCGGCGCTCCTCGAACGCCTTGCGGCGCGTGGCGATGAAATCCTGCGTGCCGTTCAGCGCCTCGAGCGCGGCCCATTGCGCGATCGAGCAGGCGCCCGAGGTCTGCTGGCCCTGGATCTTGTCCATCGCCTTCATCAGTTCGAGCGGCCCGGCCGCATAGCCGATGCGCCAGCCCGTCATGGCATAGGCCTTGGAAACGCCGTTCAGCGTCAGTGTCCGGTCGTAAAGCCCCGGCTCGACCTGCGCCGGCGTCGTGAACACGAAATCGCCGTAGCAGAGATGCTCATACATGTCGTCGGTCAGCACCCAGACCTGCGGGTGACGCATCAGCACATCGGTCAGCGCCTTGAGTTCGTCATGCGTATAGGCCGCACCGGACGGGTTCGACGGCGAATTGAAGATGAACCATTTGGTCTTCGGCGTGATCGCCGCTTCCAGCGCGTCTGGCCGCAGCTTGAAATTGTCTTCCAGCTTCGTTTCGACGAAGACCGGCGTGCCGCGATTGATCGCGACCATCTCGGGATAGCTCACCCAGTAGGGCGCCGGGATGACCACCTCGTCGCCCTCGTTCAGCGTCGCCATGAAGGCGTTGAACAGCACCTGCTTGCCGCCGGTCGAGATGATCGTCTGGGCGGGCGTGTAGTCGAGCCCGTTCTCGCGCTTGAACTTGTCGCAGACCGCCTGGCGCAGTTCGGGAATGCCGGAGATCGGCGTATACTTGGTCTTGCCGTCGCGGATCGCCTTGTAGGCGGCTTCCTTGATGTTGTCCGGCGTGTCGAAATCGGGTTCGCCCGCGCCGAGCCCGATCACGTCGCGCCCGGCCGCCGTGAGTTCGCGTGCTTTCTGGGCAACCGCGATCGTGGCGGAAGGCTTCACACGCGAAAGGACATCGGCAAGAAAGGCCATGGTGGGGATCTCCGGAGGGGTATGATACAGCGCCGCAACCGATAGGACCGGGCGACGCCGATTGCAAGGCCGCTCTGGATCGGTTGCAGCAGTGTTCAACGATTTGAGGATGCACCGCGCCACTGCCTGCCCTATCTAGGACGGAAGTCAGCAATCCCTGCCCTCCATCACGATTTACGGAACCCATGAAAAAGATCGGCTTTCTTTCCTTCGGCCACTGGTCGCCCTCGCCGCAATCGGGCACGCGCTCGGCCTCCGACGCGCTGCTGCAATCGATCGACCTTTCAGTCGCCGCCGAGGAGTTGGGTGCCGACGGCGCCTATTTCCGCGTCCACCATTTCGCCCGCCAGCTCGCCTCGCCCTTTCCGCTGCTCGCCGCCGTGGGCACGAAGACGAACCGCATCGAGATCGGCACCGCCGTAATCGACATGCGTTACGAAAACCCGCTCTACATGATCGAGGATACCGGCGCCGCCGACCTCATCGCCGGTGGGCGCCTGCAACTCGGCATCTCCAGAGGCTCTCCCGAACAGGTGATCGACGGCTGGCGCTATTTCGGGTTTCAGCCTCAGGAAGGCGAGGATGATGCCGCCATGGCGCGCCATCACGCCGAGGTCTTCCTCGACCTGCTCTCCGGCAAGGGTTTCGCCCAACCCAATCCGCGCCCGATGTTCCCCAACCCGCCCGGAGCGTTGCGCCTGGAGCCACATTCGGAGACGCTGCGCCAGCGCATCTGGTGGGGTTCTGCCACCAATGCGACGGCCGAATGGGCGGCTAAGCTCGGCATGAATTTGCAGAGCTCCACGCTGAAATTCGACGAAACCGGCAAGCCGTTCCATGTCCAGCAGGCCGAACAGATCCGCGCCTATCGCGCCGCGTGGAAGGAAGCCGGCCACGACTGGGAGCCGCGCGTATCGGTCAGTCGCTCCATCTTCGCCCTCGTTAGCGACATGGACCGCGCCTATTTCGGCCGCTCGGGCAAGGAGGACGACCAGATCGGCATGATCGATGAGAACACCCGCGCCATCTTCGGCCGAAGCTATGCGGCCGAACCGGAAACGCTGGTCAAGGAACTCGCCGGAGACGAGGCGATCGCGGAAGCCGATACGCTGCTGCTCACCGTGCCCAACCAGCTCGGTGTCGACTACAACGCCCATGTCATCGAGACGATCCTGAAACAGGTCGCACCGGAACTCGGCTGGCGGTAGGGCGGTAGGGCGGTAGCAAGTAAGCTGCCTCAGCGATTGCGCCAGGCGTCGAAGAGCTTTTGCAGGCGGTCCGAGTGTTCCGCAATCCAATGCTGATCGAGCACGGTGGCGCGGCGCATGTTCTGCGCCGAGGTGGGCACCAGCGGTCGCATGTCCACGCCCGTTTCCGCATGCCTTGGCAGCAACGCCTCGGACGAACGTCGCGCCGGGCCATAGGCGATCCATGCGGCCTGGTCGGCGAGGCGCTGCGTATCCGTCGCAAACCAGATGAAGTGCTTGGCGCGCGCCAGCCGTTCGGCCGGCAGGCCCGCCGGAATGACCCAGCCATCGGTCTCGATGATCTGGCCGTCCCACAATGGCTCGATGCCCCCCTTGGTGCTGTTCATGGCGGCGAACAATCGGCCATTATAGGTCGCGGCAAAAGCTGCCTCTCCCGACGCCAGCGACGCCGCGGCTTCCGCTGAGGCACGCCACCAGATGATGTCATCGCGGATGGTGTCAAGCTTGGCCAGCGCCTGTCGGACACCGCGGTCGTTCTCCAATTGCCGATAGATGTCCTGCGGTGCGTGGCCTTCGCAAAGCATCGCCCAATAGAGCGGAGCAAAAGGAACGGTTTGCGGCAGCGACCGTCCACCGGGAAACCGGCGCGTGTCGAAGATATCGCATAGTTCGTCGGGCTTGTTGCCGTTCGCGTCCACCGCGCCGCTTCCGTAGCCGATCATGATCGAATAGGCGATCTGCGGCGCGTAGCATCTCGAAATCCCCATGGCGCCGAAATCCTCGCTCGGACGCGTGCCGTCAGGCGCCCATGCGAGTTCGGTGTCGAGATCGATCTTTTCCACCAGGCCTTCGTCGCAAAGCCGCAGCACGTCGGAACCAACGACATCGACTACGTCCCAACTTACATTGCCGCTCT
Source organism: Rhizobiaceae bacterium (assembly GCA_041987205.1). Lineage (GTDB taxonomy): Bacteria > Pseudomonadota > Alphaproteobacteria > Rhizobiales > Rhizobiaceae > BOKV01. The sequence continues at coordinate 11,552 of JBHIWX010000107.1, forward strand.
GCTTCATCTCACGCAGCTTGCCGACGGCGCTGACAGACTGGTCGAGTGACTCGATCCTCACACCCGTCGCCCGCTTATAAGGTTCGACATAGGCCTTCGTTTGCGAATGTGTGTACTGGCCCCCCCATGAAACCACGGTCAGATCGTCGGCGCACCCCTCGCAGCGTTCGAGCTTCCGGGTCTGCCCGGGCGTGTTACCGGCGGGCGCAGAGCTGGATGCCGGTGGCAGCGACGCAACCTCTTCGGGTTCGTCCTCGAGTTCGCGCAACTTCCGGCGCGCAATCCCCGCGAACAGCCCGTCCGGAAATTTCTCAAGGAAATCTCCGATGAGCGCGACATCGCCGCTGTTTTCAACCGCACGCCACAACTCCAGTTCGAGCATCCGTTCGTCGGCCTGCGCCGCAGGCCGCGAAGCCGATGGCGAGGGCCCTTCCTTCAGGATGATATCCCCGGTCAGCGAGGAACTGTCCCAGGGAACCTGTTTGCCTTTCGTGGTCTTCAGCACGTCGCGCCGCACGCGGATGAGGCTGCGCATGATGTCCTCGCCAGGCGTACCAAGATACCTCAACAGTGCCTCGGTAAACGGGCTGTTGCGCCCCTCGCCGTCCAGCGCGACATTGCCGGGCTGGGTCGAAAAGGAAACCAGCGAGCCGACTCCGGATCCGATCCGCGCCAGCCCCCTGCCGACCGCGGCAGAGCGTGTGCCCATCGATCTCGCCAGGTTTCTTGCCAGCGGATTGTTGCGGCAGGCATCGAGAAAAATCAGGTTCGAACTGGTGTTCCGTTCCATCGCCGACAGGACGAGATCGATCTTCATCGCCTCGAACTCGAGTTCGTCATAAGTTGCGAGCTGCGCATCGACGGGCACCATGTAGTTGACGCCATCCACTTGCAGGCCATGACCGGCATAGAAGAACAGCGCCAGATCAGCGCCGTCGAGTTCGCGGATGAAGTCGCGCACGGTCTCGCGCATGCCACGCAGATCGAGATCGATCCCGGAGACGACCTTGAAGTCGAGACCCCGGAGCTTGCCGGCCATGTCTGCGGCATCGTTTTTGGGATTGGGAAGTTCCGTCACCTGCTCATAGGCCGAATTGCCGATGACGAGCGCAACCCGTCTGGCTGCCTCGGCCCAATGCGAGGACAAGGTCAGCAAGACGGCACACAAGAGCGGCACGTAAAGTCGCGAGGGAATCAGTCTTGCCTCCATCCAATCGGCCCCGACAGTGACCGGCATCACAACAACGCCGTTCGGGACTGTCA
>JBHIWX010000108.1:0-12756 GCA_041987205.1 Rhizobiaceae bacterium
GCCGTCGACATCGGTATAGATGTCGCAGCGGTCCGCGCCCAGCGCCGCGGCAACGGCAACCGCCGACGTGTCCGAGCCGCCGCGCCCGAGCGTGGCGATCCGGTTGTCCGGCCCGATGCCCTGGAACCCGGCGATCACGGCAACCTGGCCTATGCCGAAACGTTCGATCAGCCTTTCGCCCTCGATCGCCTCGATACGGGCCGCGCCATGCGCGTTGTTGGTGCGGATCGGGATCTGCCAGCCCTGCCAGGAACGCGCGTCGACGCCTTCGGCCTGAAGGCAGATGGCGAGCAGGCCAGACGTGATCTGTTCGCCGGCGGCGACGACCGTGTCATATTCGCGTGCGTCATGCATCGGTGAGGCTTCGCGCGTCCAGGCAACCAGCTCATTGGTCTTGCCGGCCATGGCGGACACGACGACAGCGACCTCGTGGCCCGCATCGACCTCGCGCTTGACGTGGCGCGCGACATTGCGGATGCGCTCGATATCCGCAACCGACGTCCCGCCGAATTTCATAACCAGCCGCGCCATGCGTCCGTCCGCAGTCCCGTAAAAATACAAACAAAATCGCCCCGGTCTCCCGGAGCGATCCTCGGCGATGCTTCCATAAAGAAATGCGGCGTTTATCGCAAGCACGCCCGCCCGGGCCCCTCACGGGTGCGTCGCCGGCGACTTGACACCGGAGGTCAATCGCCCGAACTGTCATCCAAACATCTGAGGAATGCGACCCATGTCGGCTACCGCGCGCGAAGACACAGCGAAACAGGGAACGAAAAGCACGATCGACCAGGCCGAGATCGACCGTTTCACGGCCATGGCCGCCGACTGGTGGAACCCGGCCGGCAAGTTCCGCCCGCTGCACAAATTCAACCCCGTGCGTCTCGATTACATCAAGCGCCAGGTCTGCGCCAATTTCGGCCGCGACGTGAACGATCCGGCGGCGCTGAAGGGCCTCCGCCTGCTCGATATCGGCTGTGGCGGCGGGCTCTTGTCCGAACCGATGGCAAGGCTCGGCGCCGAGGTGGTCGGCGCAGACGCCGCCGCGACCAATGTGGAAGTCGCCTCGATCCACGCCGCGCAGTCGGGCGTGAACGTCGACTACCGGCATGTCACCGCCGAGGAACTGGCGGCGGCGGGCGAAACCTTCGACATTGTACTCAACATGGAAGTGGTCGAGCACGTCTCCGACATCAACCTGTTTCTCGGCGCATGCGCCTCGATGGTCAGGCCCGGTGGGCTGATGTTCAACGCCACCATCAACCGCACGCCCAAGGCCTGGGCGCTGGCGATCTTCGCCGCCGAGAACGTGCTGCGCTGGCTGCCGAGGGGCACGCATGACTACGCCAAGCTGGTGCGTCCCGCAGAACTGGAAGCTCCGCTGGTCGCCGCCGGCCTCGAGATCGTCGACCGCACCGGCGTGTTCTACAATCCGCTGCAGGACCGCTGGAACCTGTCGCGCGACATGGACGTCAATTACATGATCCTCGCCCGCCGGCCATAAAACCGTTAGGCGTCGTGGCCGGCGCGAACCCTTCCCCCGACGGGAATTCGTCGTTTCGTGATCCCCCGGCTTGGAGCTATGCTGGACCGGCAACCGGAGGAGATGGCATGCAGCAGGCTGCCCCGCTATCGAACTATCGCTGGGTGATCGTCAGCGCGTCCGCGCTGTCACTCGCCATCGCCATGGGCATGATGGTCAACGGCATGTCGGCCTTCGTCGTCCCCATGGAACAGGCCAATGGCTGGGATCGCGGCGACATCTCCCTGATCAATGTGGCCGGTCTGCTGGGCATGGCCTTTGGCGGCCTTTTCACCGGCCGCCGCGCCGACCGGATCGGAACGCGGCCGGTCGTGGCGACGGGCGCGATCGTGCTCGCCATTTGCTTCCTGCTGGCATCCTTCGCCAGTGCGCTGTGGCAGTTCTATCTCCTGATGTTCGTGGCGGGCTTCTTCGGCGCGGCGGCGATCTTCCCGCCGATCATGGCCGCGCTCGGCAACTGGTTTCCGGTGGGCGCCGGACTTGCGATCGGTATCGCATCGGCGGGACAGGCGCTCGGCCAGGGCGGCATGCCCTTCTTGTCATCCTTCCTGATCGGCTCGCTCGGCATTTCCGGCGCGCTCGCCGCCATTGGCGCGACGATGCTCATCCTGCTTTTCCCGCTGACCCTGCTGTTGCGGCCCCCGCCGACCGCCACACTGGAAGCGCAGACCAATGAGGCCGCCGCCGCTTCCGCCTACCTGCCGCCCCGTACCGTGATGACCTACATGTCGGTCGCCATCCTGTTGTGCTGTACCTGCATGTCGGTCCCGCTGATGCATCTGGTGCCGCTGATCCAGGGCTGCGGCTTCGCGCTCGATCAGGCGAGCAGCGTGCTGTTCTCCATGCTGCTGGTCGCAATCGCCGGCCGCGTGACCTTCGGCAAGCTCTCCGACATCATCGGCGCCATTCCCGCCTACATGACCGCGACGGCCTGGATGACCATCCTCGTCTTCGGCTTCACGCAGCTCGAGAGCCTGGGGATGTTCTACGGCTATGCCGTCATCTACGGCTTCGGCTATGCCGGTGTGATGACCGGCGTGCTGGTGACGGTCGCGGCACTCACCCATCCTTCGAAAAGGGGTACGGTGATGGGCGTCGTCACCATGTTCGGATGGTTCGGTCACGCCAATGGCGGCTATCTCGGCGGCTGGCTCTACGACCTGACGTCGAGCTACACCGAGGCCTATGCGCTTGCCGCCATATCGGGCATGGCCAATCTGGTCGTCGTGTCGATGCTATTCATGAAGACGCGACGCGCCAGCGGGATTCCGGCCGGCGCGGCCACCTGAGCTACCGGCACCTGAGTTACGAAGAAATCAGTTCCGGTCTTCCGGCAGATCAGGCAGCGGCAGGAAGTCGATGCCTTCCTCGGCAAGTTCCACCGCCTCGTCCAGGCTCGCCTTGCCATAGATGCCGCGTTTTTCGGCTTCGCCGTAATGGATCTTGCGCGCTTCTTCGGAGAATTTGTCGCCGACATCCTCGGCCGACGCGAGCAGCTTTGTCTTGAGCTCGCGCATCTGGCCGATGATCTCGCGCTGCGCCGCCGACAGACCGGCAAACTGCACGGGCGCGGCATCGGCCGGCACCGCCGGTTCCTCAGCGACGGCCGGCAACTGGGATGTCGCCTGCACCATGGCCGCCTCGCGCTTGCGCGAGGTCGCGACCGAGGGCGCCATCAGCGTCTTGGAAATGTCGTGACTGCCGCAATAGGGGCATTCCGTCAGGCCCTGTTCGCGCTGGCTTTCGAAATCCTCCGACGAGCCGAACCAGCCCTCGAATTCGTGTCCCCGGTCGCAGGCAAGCGAATAGCGGATCATGCGGCACCCCTTCCCAGCATCGCGACTTCCTCGTCGGCAATGCGGAGTTCAAATTCACGCGCGTTCTTAAGGTTCGGGATTTTCGCCCGCGCCGCCGCGCTCTCGGCCGGGTCAATGTCGCAGACGACGACGCCCGGTTCGTCATGGTCGAGTTCGGCCAGGATCCTGCCGCGCGGATCGACGACCAGCGAGTGACCGTAAGTCTCGCGCCCATCCTCGTGCAGCCCGCCCTGCGCCGCGCAGATCATGAAGGCGCCGTTCTCGATGGCGCGCGAACGGATCAGCACATGCCAGTGCGCCTCTCCTGTCTGGCGCGTGAAGGCTGCCGGTGCCGTCAGGATCGTGGCACCCGCGACCGCCTCGCGGCGGAAAAGTTCGGGAAAGCGCAGATCGTAGCAGATACCGAAGCCGAGCAGCGTGTCGTCGAGCTTCGTGACCACGGCGCTGTCGCCGGGCCTGTAGACTGCGGATTCGCGCCAGCTCTCGCCATGGTCGAGATCGACGTCGAACATGTGCAGCTTGTCGTAGACGGCGACGCGATCGCCGCTCGGTGCGAACAACGCCGCGCGATTGAACGCCTTGTCGCCTTCGGCCGCGACCGCCGTCGAACCGACATGCAGCCAGATGCCGAGATCGGCGGCAAGGTCGCTCGCCGCCGCGAAAACCGGATTGCCTTGGTCGGGCGAGATCGCTTCGAACAGCGCCTTGCGCCCCTTCTGGACGAGGCCGGTCATTTCCGGCGTCTGGACATAGGTCGCGCCCTGACCGGCCGCCTCGCGCACGCCTTCGCGCATCGCTTCGATGTTGGCCGGCTCGTCGGTGCCGGAACGCATCTGGACGCAGGCGACGCGCATCACTCGCCAGCCTTTGCCCGGCTTTCCGGGCTGTCCGCGGCCAGCATGGCGTCGAGCTTGCCGGCATGCTCCAGCGCATGCAAATCGTCGCAGCCGCCAATGGGCTCGCCGTTGATCAAGATTTGCGGGAAGGTCCGTCCGCCATGCGATTTCTCGACCATTTCTGCGCGCAGCGCGGGCGAGAAGGTCGCGTCGTGCTCGGTGAAGTCGACGCCCTTTTCCGACAGCAGCCGCTTGGCGGCCGAGCAGAAACCACAGAACTGGCGCGTATAGATCACGACGTCGCTCATATCAGACTTTCTTCGCTTCCTCGGCTCGTTTCATGGCTTCGTATGGCTGCCGATGCCTGTGCTTGGCGCGCATTTTGTGCGCCGCCGCATCGCCTTCATATATCGTCGCCGGCCACGCTTGCAAAGACCAGCACGTCGATGGCCCCCGCCCCGCCACGCGTGAGCGCCCGCGAACAGGCGCGCACCGTGGCACCCGTCGTGTGCACGTCGTCGACCAGCAGGACACGACGGCCCTCGATCGCCATCCGCCACTTTACGTCAACGCGAAACGCGCCCTGAACGTTGCGTGCCCGCTCCAGCGAGGACAGGCCGACCTGCTGGCGCGTCCGCCGGTGACGCAGCAATGCCTGAGGCTGATAGTCGAGGCCGGCGAGCCGCGCGATGTTGCGCGCCAGCTCCGCCGACTGGTTGGCACGGCGGCGATGCAGCCTCAATCGGTGCAACGGTACCGGAATGACAATTTCGCAATCGGCGAGAAGTTCACGGCCCGCCGTCGCCATCCACCGTGCCATCCACGGCGCAAGGTCGCCGCGATCTGCATATTTGAGCCCGCCGACCAGCCGGCGGGCATAGTCGTCATAGGTCATCACCGCGCGCAGCCGCTCGAAGGGCGGCGGATCGGCGATCGCCCGCGCACTGACCAGCCCCTCGCCAGGCATTTCGCCCGGATCGAAGGCGAAGGGCAGGCCGAGCACCTCGCAATAGGGGCGCTCGATGAAGCGCGCACGGGACCAGCAATGGCTGCACAACCCGCCCTGCGCGTCGACCAGCCGGTCGCAGGTCAGGCAGGTCGGCGGAATCGCGATGTCGCGCAGTCCCCGCAGGGCCTCCCCGATCGCATCTCCGCCGATTCTGCCGATCCGTTGCAGCATTCCGTCGTGACCTGATAAGCACTGAGTTTAACGACAAGCCCCACGATAGACCCGCGAACGCTTCGCGCCAAACCCGAACGTCAGGCAGCGCGAAACAGTCTCGAGATTCCGGTCATGCAAGCGATGAACACCGCCCCAACCCTGTTCGATGCCGTACGCCTCACCGCAAGGCGAGACCGCGCAAGGCGCATGGCACGCGAAGATGCCGGCTTCCTGCTGGACCGCGCCGCCGCCGACATGGCCGACCGGCTCGCCGTCGCCAACCGTGATTTCGTCAGGGCAGTCGATATCCTCACCCCCGGCCCCGGCCTCGCGCCCGCGCTGGCTGCGTCAGTGCCGGGGCTCGCACCCGAACATGTGCAAGCCGCCGACATGGCGGACCTGGAAAAAGCACTGCCGGTCGAAGCCGGCTACGACCTCGCCGTTTCCGGCTTCGGCCTGCACTGGCTCGATGATTTGCCCGGCGCGCTCGCGCTCATCCGCCGGGCGCTTAAGCCCGACGGCCTTTTCATGGCGGCACTGCCCGCGGAGGGCACGCTGTCCGAACTGCGCGATACGTTGATCGCCGCCGAGGTCGAGCTCTCGGGCGGCGCCGGCGCGCGCGTCGATCCCTTCATCGAGGTTCGCCAGGCCGGATCGCTGTTGCAGCGAGCAGGCTTCGCCCTGCCGGTCGCCGACATCGAGCGCATTGTCGTGCGCTACGGATCGGTCGCCGCCCTGATCGCGGACCTGCGCGCCATGGGCGCGACTTCCGTGCTGACGGAAAACCGCAAGCCCCTGCCGCGCGGCGTGCTGCCGCGACTGGAAGCGATCTATGCCGAACGCCACAGCGATCCCGATGGCCGGCTCACGGCGAGTTTCAACCTGCTCCACCTGACCGGCTGGGCCCCGCATGAGAGCCAGCAGAAGCCGCTCAAGCCGGGCAGCGCCGAAGTGAGCCTCACCAGAATTCTGAAACGCTGAGAAATCCTGCCACCGAGTGGGTGACGTCGGGAGCCTGTGGCCTCAAACCGATCAGCCCGAGCTGATCAGCCCGCGCCAATCAGCTTGAACTGGGCATCTTCGCGGCGACCGCATCCATCTGGGCCTTGTTGGCTTCGCCAACAGCCTTGATGCCGCCGATCGTCGCCACCGAGACAAGCATCGCGATCAGCGCATACTCGATGGCCGTGGCTCCGGAATTGTTTTTGGAAAATCGCTTGAACATCGTCCCACACCCCCAAAAAGGTAGTTGCCCCATCTGGACCGGACTTAGCCCGACCCCACGCTAACAGACTACGTTGGCGGCATGAACTTGTGATTAATCGGCAGGCTTTACGGGAGGTTAACGGCCGTCCGGCAGGCAGGCGCGCGACACCCGCGCGCCGCAAACCACTTGCGGCGTGTCGGAGAGCACGCTCTTGCGGATCGTGTAGCGGCCGCCCGTCGAAACCGAGCCGGTGGTGGTGCGGTCGATCCCGCCCTGGCGCGCCGCGATCAGGCGGGAACCGGCATTTTCCATCAGCGGCGGACCGATCAGCGCCAGCGCCAGCCCTGCCGCGCCGAAGACCAGAGCGGCCTGCATCGCCACGCCGCCGCCGGCATCACGCAGAAAGCTTTCCGCCGTGCGGCGTCCCGTCTTCGCAATGATGGATTCGACAAAACCCAGTTTCACGGCCCGATGATCCCCGGTGTCATAGTCGTCGACCTGCGGTCCGCTACGGTGGAATCCGCAGCGCCGCGAATATCGTTAAGATTGTTATGAATTCATAAAAGTTCGGTTAACGAAGGGATAAGCGGCGCATCGGCCTCGGGCATCGGGAACTCCCGCAGACGGTTCGCCCGCACCCATTTCAGCGCAGTGTGCTCGCGCGCCACGGCCGGCCCCTCCCATTTGCGGCACACATAGAGCGGCATCAGCAGGTGAAAATCCTCATAGGCATGGCTGGCAAAGGTCAGCGGCGCGAGGCAGCTCTGCCACGTCGTCACGCCCAGTTCCTCGTCCAGTTCGCGGATCAGGCAGGCCTCGGGTGTTTCCCCCTCCTCGACCTTGCCGCCCGGAAACTCCCACAGCCCGGCCATCGCCTTGCCGGGCGGGCGTTGCGCGATCAGCACCCGGTTGTCCGGATCGACCAGCGCGCAGGCGGCAACCAGTACGAGTTTCATCGCGGCGCTCCGAGATAGTGGTAGCGGTAGAACTCGGCAAAGCCGAAGCGGCGATAGAGCGCGACCGCCGGCGCATTCTCGGCGACCACCTGCAGCCACGCCGTGGCTGCGCCTCGCCCTGCCGCCCATTTCAGCGCACTGGCGAGCACGGCACCGCCATGGCCCTCGCCTCGCCGGTCGGCGCGCGTGACGAGATCGAAGATGCCGGCCAGATCGTTGTCGCGCACGCAGCGCACCGCCGAAAGCGGTGTGCCGTCCTCGTCGAAAAGCGCGAACAGCCCCACTTCAGCCTCGACATGCGAGATCGCTTCCAGAAGGCCCGCCTTCTCCTCGCCCATGCCGCCTTCCAGCACATCGACGGCATCGACCCAGCGCACCGCGTCCTGCAGCGGCACGCGATCGACCGCATCGTCGAGCGCCATGTCGGACAGCCTGCCCGTCATCACCAGACTTTCCTCGAACCTGCGCCAGCCGCGTTCGTCCAGCAGCGCTTCCAGCGGCGCGGGTGCGAGCGGCGAATGACGGAAGATCAACGGCCGTCCATAGGCTTCGAAGCGGCGCCCCGCCGCCTCGATGCGCTCGTCCATGTGGGCGATGTCGGAAGGGTCGAGCGGATTGACCGAGTTGAGCCGCTTGGCCGGATGACCCGCGGTCAGCCGGATCGCCCAGGTACCGTCGAAATAGGTTGTGGTAGCCGGAAAGGAACGAAAGGCGACGGCTTCCATCCTGCGTATCCGGCCCAGATCGGGGGCGTGTTCAGGCATGTTTCAGCCTCGCGTCAGGACCTGGGTCGAGCAGGCCGCGACATCGCGCCGGCACGTCATGCGATGCGTCAACTCCGGTAGTCCCCGTTGATCGCCACATATTCGCGCGTCAAATCGCAGGTCCACACCGTCGCCTTGCCGTTTCCGACGCCGACATCGATGGTGATCGGGATGTAGTCCGCCCGCATCACCGCCGTGGTGGCCTCCTCGTCATAATCCGGATCGCGCTCGCCGTTGCGCGCCACGCGGATGTCGCCGAAATGGATCGACAGGCGGTCGCGATCGGCCGGTTCCCCGGCCTTGCCCACTGCCATCACGATGCGTCCCCAGTTTGCGTCCTCGCCGGCCACCGCCGTTTTCACCAGCGGCGAATTGGCGACAGACAGCGCAATGCGCTTCGCCGATTTGGCCGACCGCGCACCCTTGACCGTGACCTCGACATGCTTGGTCGCGCCCTCGCCGTCGCGCACCACCATCATCGCGAGATCGTGCAGCACCTTGTCGAGCGCCTGGCGCAACGCCTTGATGCGCTGGTCCTTGGCATCCGCAATCGGCCGCGCGCCATTGGTGGCCGAGCACAGGAGCAGCGTGTCGCTGGTCGAGGTGTCACTGTCGACCGTGATGGCGTTGAAGCTGCCCGTCACGCTCTTCGACAGGAGTTTCTGCAGCACGGATGCTTCGACCGGCAGATCGGTCACGACGAAGGACAGCATGGTCGCCATGTCGGGCGCGATCATGCCCGCTCCCTTGGCCATGCCGGCGACGACATATTCGCGCCCGCCCGCCTCGAAACGCTGCGTCGCGAGTTTGGGATAGGTGTCCGTGGTCATGATGGCGCGCGCGGCATCCTGCCAGCCGTCCTCACGCACGACTTTGTCGAGCTTGCCCAGATGCGCCTCGAAACCGGACACGTCGAGCGGCTCGCCGATAACGCCGGTCGACGCCAGGAATACCTCCGACTTGCGGCAGCCGAACGCGACGCTGGCCGCCTCGGCAGAAAGCCGCACGCTCTCCTTGCCCTTGCGGCCGGTGAACGCATTGGCATTGCCGGAATTGACGACGATGCAGCGCGCCTTGCCGCCCTTCAGCCGCTTGCGGCACCAGTCGACGGGTGCTGACGAGCATTTGGAGGTTGTGAACACGCCGGCGATCTGGGCCGGCTTGTCGAACACGATCGCCATCAGATCCTTGCGTCCGGCATAGCGGATGCCGGCCTCGATGGCCCCCAGCCGCACACCGGCGATGGGCGCGACGGCCGTCGTGGTTTCAGGCGCGAGCGGAGAGATTTTCTCACTCATGACATGCTTCCTCGAATGCCGGGGCCTTGCGCCGGACCTGGGTACTGAACCGGGCGCCTAGCGGACGCCGGCCTTTTCGAGCTGCGATTTCAGGTTTTCGTCGAGAATCTCGACCTCGACGCTGTCGCGTGCCGATTTCAGAAGATCGGCATATTTCTCGCGCAGCACGACCTGCTGCACCTGATCCTTGACCTGTTCGAAGGCCGGCGGCTGCGACTGGCGCTCCTCCTCCTTCTTGATCACGTGGAAGCCGAACTGGGTCTTGACCGGCTCCTTGCTGTACTCACCCGTCTTGAGGGCGAAGACCGCCTGATCGAATTCGGGCACCATCCGGCCCTTGCCGAAGAAGCCGAGATCGCCGCCTTCCTTGCCGGAAGGACCGGTCGACTTTTCCTTGGCGAGTTCGGCGAAATCGGCACCCTTGTCGAGTTCGGCGATGATCTCCTTCGCCTCTTCCTCGGTCGCCACCAGGATGTGGCGCGCCCGCACCTCGGTTTCCGGCTCGGTTGCCGAAATTTCCTTGTCGTAGCGGGCCTTGACCTCTTCGTCGGTGATCGCCTTGAGCGCGAATTCCTGGAAATAGGCGTTGTGCAGCGCCCGGTCGCGCAGGAATTCCATGCGCGCCTTGAACGTTTCGCTGTCGTCCAGCCCTTCCGACTCGGCCTCGCGCGCCAGCGACTTGATGTCGATCAGCGCGTTGAGCACGGCGGCCTTGCGCTGCTCGGGCGAAATCTGAGCAAACTGGTCGGAAAGATCTGCTGCGGCAAAATCGAGATCCTGCGCGGTGATCGGCAGGCCGCCGACCGTTGCCAGCACGGTGTCCCCGGCCGGCTCGGCGGCCGCGCTCTCTTCCTGCGCAAGCGCAGTGCCGCTCGCCAGCGCGCCAAGGACCAGCGCCGTTGCGATCCCCCTGGCGGTCTTGCCGGCAAGGCGGATCGATCCGGTCGAATTGCGAAGCTGCGGTACTGCGAACATGAAGTTTCCTCTCGGGATTGTTTGCGTCTCGGCAATGCTTACCAGCCCTTTGCAACGGCAAAGTGGGCGCTTTCGCGGCGTTGACAACCTTTTCGCCCCCTCTTATCTGTCCTGCAATCCGGCGTCCAGAAGCTTTGCCCCTCACTGCGGGGCTTCCGCCGGGATCACAAGGCCCTTGCCGCGCCCCCTTCCCGGACATTGGCATGCGGCGCAATCGAATGGAAAACCTGCCCCTTCTCCTGAACGCGGGCAGAGCTTTATGAGGCCTCAATGGGCATTCTCGGTGGCATTGCACGAAAGGTTCTTGGTTCGTCCAACGACCGGCAAATCAAGGCATTGCAGCCCAGGGTCGATGCGATCAACGCACTCGAAGCCGAACTGGAAAAGCTCTCCGACGAGGAGTTGAAGGCAAGAACGGAAGAATTCCGTGCCCAGCTCGCCGAAGGCACCAAGCTGGACGATCTGCTCGTTCCCGCCTTCGCCACTGTTCGCGAGGCTTCGAAACGCGCGCTCGGCATGCGCCATTTCGACGTCCAGCTCATCGGCGGCATGATCCTGCATCGCGGCTCGATCTCGGAAATGCGCACCGGAGAAGGCAAGACGCTGGTCGCCACACTCGCCGTCTATCTCAATGCGCTGGAAGGCAAGGGCGTCCACGTCATCACGGTCAACGACTATCTGGCCAGCCGCGACGCGGAATGGATGGGCCGGCTCTACAAATTCCTCGGCATGACGGTCGGTGTCATCGTCCACGGCCTCGACGACGACGAGCGCCGTGCGGCCTATGCCTGCGACATCACCTACGGCACCAACAACGAGTTCGGCTTCGACTATCTGCGCGACAACATGAAGTTCGACCTCGAATCCATGGTCCAGCGCGGTCACAATTACGCGATCGTCGACGAGGTCGATTCGATCCTTATCGACGAGGCGCGCACACCGCTCATCATCTCCGGCCCGCTGGAGGACAAGTCCGAGCTCTACGTCACCATCGACAAGTTCATCCCCGGCATCGACGCCGAGGACTATGAACTCGACGAAAAGCAGCGCACCGTCACCTTCACCGAGGCGGGCAACGAAAAGCTCGAGCAGCGCCTGCGCGAGGCCGACCTGTTGAAGGGCGAGTCGCTCTACGACGTCGAGAACGTCGCGATCGTTCACCACATCAATAACGCGCTCAAGGCGCACAAGCTCTTCACCAAGGACAAGGACTACATCGTTCGCGGCGACGAGATCGTGATCATCGATGAATTCACCGGCCGCATGATGCCGGGCCGGCGTTTCTCGGAAGGCCAGCACCAGGCACTGGAAGCCAAGGAAGGCGTTTCCATCCAGCCGGAGAACCAGACCCTCGCCTCGATCACCTTCCAGAACTACTTCCGTCTCTACACCAAGCTGGCCGGCATGACCGGCACGGCGCTGACGGAAGCGGAAGAGTTCATGGACATCTACAGCCTCGACGTCGTCGAGGTGCCGACCAATCTTTCGGTCGCCCGCGTCGACGAGGACGACGAGGTCTATCGCACGGTCGAGGAGAAATACCGGGCCATCGTGCACCTGATCAAGGATTGCCAGCAGCGCGGCCAGCCGATCCTCGTCGGCACCACCTCGATCGAGAAGTCCGAACTTCTGGCCGAGCGCCTGAAGCAGGAAGGCGTGAAGGACTTCAAGGTTCTCAACGCCCGCTATCACGAGCAGGAAGCCGCCATCATCGCCCAGGCCGGCGTGCCGGGCGCGATTACAATCGCGACCAACATGGCGGGCCGCGGCACCGACATCCAGCTCGGCGGCAATCCCGAGATGCGCCTCGAGGCGGAACTGGGCGAACAGCCCGAGGACGCCAAGGCCGACACCAGGCGCGCCGAGAAGGAAGCGGCCATCCGCGCCGAGATCGACAAGTTGAAGAAGCAGGCCATCGAGGCCGGCGGGCTCTACGTCGTCGGCACCGAGCGCCACGAGAGCCGGCGCATCGACAACCAGCTTCGCGGCCGATCCGGCCGCCAGGGCGACCCCGGCCATTCCAAGTTCTTCCTGTCGCTGCAGGACGATTTGATGCGCATCTTCGGGTCCGACCGCATGGATTCGATGCTCCAGCGCCTCGGCCTGAAGGAAGACGAGGCGATCACCCATCCCTGGATCAACAAGGCGCTGGAAAAGGCGCAGAAGAAGGTCGAGGCGCGCAATTTCGACATCCGCAAGAA
>JBHIWX010000109.1:0-12363 GCA_041987205.1 Rhizobiaceae bacterium
ACTGCTGCCTCCCGTAGGAGTCTGGGCCGTGTCTCAGTCCCAGTGTGGCTGATCATCCTCTCAGACCAGCTACTGATCGTCGCCTTGGTGAGCCATTACCTCACCAACTAGCTAATCAGACGCGGGCTCATCCAACTCCGATGAATCTTTCCCCCGGAGGGCGTATACGGTATTAGCACACGTTTCCATGCGTTATTCCGTAGAGCTGGGTAGATTCCCACGCGTTACTCACCCGTCTGCCACTCTCTCCGAAGAGAGCGTTCGACTTGCATGTGTTAGGCCTGCCGCCAGCGTTCGTTCTGAGCCAGGATCAAACTCTCAGGTTTGATATGAGATTTGATCGGCTTGTTACATCGCCGGGAAAACGGCGATGCGGTCACGCATTTTAAAACTCGTCGCTTTCGCGACGGTTTCGACGAGAACATAAACACACCATCGATACTTTCATATCGACAGGTTTGTATTCTCGAAACGTGTTAGCCGAAGTCTCTTTTCGGACATCGCGACCGAAGGAATCACGGTCTCGTGTCCAGCAGGAACTCCGCCCTCCACGTTTCTCTTTCTTCATATTCACTTGTCAAAGAACCGATATCGAAACCGCGAAGAAACGATATCACGCCGCTTGGCCCAATTCGTCCGATGGACGATTTGGGCTGCAGCCCTTCCGAAAAATGCACCTTCGTGCGATTTCCCTGGATGTTTCAAGAGCGAGCGATCTGGTCGCCAGCGGCGCGCCGCCCTCGTTGTGGGGGGTATATAGGCCCCGAGCCTCGCGACTGTCAACACTCAAAAATGGAAAATATGAACTTTTTATGCAGGCCCCTTTTCCAGCCTGAGGAGTCTCCGGCCGGCGCCCTTTTAACGACGCATTTATGGCCAAGACAGGAGCCTGTCCGGACGCGGGTGTATCGCTGCCGTTTGAGTGCTTTGGCGCAAACTGCGGCGATACGATCTGGACAATGCCGGCGGGCGCAACCTAAAAAGACGACACAATTTTTCGGGACGGGTGATGACAGGTCGCGACAGGCGCATCGAAACGGGACTGCTGGGCGACTTACCGCCGCTGAACGCGTCCGTTTCGCGCATGCCGGCCCGACGCCAGGTCTCGCTGCGCTGGCTCAGCGGAACCGTGCTGGTCGGCGTCACCTCGCTCTTCCTTATGGGCGGCGCTCTTTATGCTGCCCTGGAAGGCCGCGAACAGCTTGCCCTGCCCGCCCAGGCTTATGAACGCGCCGCCGACGCCGATGGCAATGACGCCATTACAAGGGGCGATCGGCCGGGGATCAATTACAACGCGGACACGTCGCGCTCCGGCGTGATGATGGTGTCGACGGTTCTGCGCGAGGATGACCGCGACATTGTAAAGGTTCGCCCCTTCCTGCATGTCGACACCCCGCTCGCCGTCGCGCCGAAGTCCGAATTCGAGTATCCCGCCTTCGACGCGCTGGCTGTCTTTTCCGACAATGGCAAGCCCGAGCCGGTCGCCCGCTCAAGCGGGCTGATCTATGGCGCCGAGGTCGAGTCGGAGGTTGCGCTGAAACTGACCGATTTCGACGCGTCCAATGCCAACCTTTCCAAGGCGCCCCGCCAACGCGCCGCCGACATCGAGGAGATGGTGCGCAACGCTGCGCCCAATCTCGATGGCAGCGCCAATTCCATCGCGTCCCTGTCCTATTTCGACCCCGGACGTTTCTCCCTTCAGAATTCAGCGATCCTCGGCCCCTCCGGCGTAACGATCACCGCCGAGAACGTCACCTTCCGCGCCAAGACCGACGATCTGTCCGGGTATGACGGTCTGAGCTACGAGGAACGCATCATCCGCGTGCGCGAGGAAACCGAGATCGCCGAGGCGCTGCAGGGCGAAGGCATCGCGGAAGAAGAAGCCGAACTGCTGACAAGGGTGATGTCGTCAGATCTGGGCGGCACGACCGTGCAGGCGGACGACCGGCTCCGCCTGTCGCTTGAGACCGACGGCCGCCGCGAGCCTGCAACGCCGCATGTCCGCCTCGCCAGCGTCTACCGCAACGCCACGCATCTGGTCTCCGTCGCCAGGACCGACGACAACCGTTACGTCTACGCCACCGAGCCGGCGCCCATTCCCCAGATCACCTCGGACTCCTCGGCACCCGACCGCATCGTCGGGCGCATGCCGACGATCTATGACGCCATCTACCGCGCCTCGCTGACGCAGGGTTTGAGCAACGACATCGCCCGCAAGCTGGTGCGCATCTTCTCTTCCGACGTCGATTTCAACGCCACCATCTCGCCCAAGGACGAGATGTCGGTTTTCGTTTCGCTCGACGACAAGACGCGCAAGCCTACGGAAAGTTCGGAAATCCTCTACGCCGCGATCAAGCTCGGCTCGGTGACCCGCAAATTCTATCGCTTCCGTGATGCAGAGACCGGCTCGGTCGATTATTACGACGAGAACGGCAAGAGCGTTCGGAAATTCCTGCTGCGCCAGCCGGTACCCGGCGCCAAGTTCCGCTCGCCCTTCGGCTCGCGCTGGCACCCGATCCTCAAATACCGGAAGATGCACTGGGGCGTCGACTGGTCCGCCCCGCGCGGCACGCCGATCATCGCCGCCGGCGACGGTGTCGTGGAAAAGGCCGGCTGGTCACGCGGCTATGGCCGTCAGACGATCCTGCGCCACGCCAATGGCTACCAGACCTCCTACAACCACCAGACCCGCATTGCCGTGAAGCAGGGCGCACGGGTACGGCAGGGCCAGATCATCGGCTATGTCGGTTCGACCGGCCTGTCGACCGGTCCGCACCTGCACTATGAGGTCATCGTCAACGGCACCAAGGTCGACCCGATGCGCATCCGCCTGCCCAAGGGCAAGGTGCTGGAAGGCAGGGAACTCGTCGCCTTCACCGCCGAGCGCGAGCGCATCGACGACCTGTTGGCACCCGAGGAAGAAAACACCCGCCTCGCCCAGAACTGAGCGCGCCCTGAGCAGCGAAGCTTCAGTCTAGACCGAGTTCACGCCGAACCTTGGCGCTCAGCCCGGCCGCGACCAGCCGATGGCTTTCGGCGAGATAGGCTTTCAGCCCTTCATCATCCATCGATTCGTCCGTGACGCGCTGGATCCATTTCATCCCGCGCGAGGCAAGATAGGGCGCCGGCCTGAGGCCCGGCATCTCCCGCAGCAGATCGAAGCTCATCGGAGAGACCTTGAAAGTGAAACCCGGCTCCGCGCCGTCGCTCCAGCCGGCGATGGCGAACACCTTGATCTGGCTCGGCCCGCCGCCTTGCCGGCCGACCTTCCAGACATGCGCTCCGCCCCATTGCACCACATGACTGGCCTGCGCGAGACCGGCACAGAAGGCGTTGTAATCGTCCAACGTCATCTGCGCCGATCCCGTCTGTTGTGACCGCCGATCAGGCAGCCTCGTCCTGGTCAGAAACAGCGGAAGCAGCGGTCTCCACCGGCTCGAACACCAACCGATCCGAAGCCGCATCGACCTTGACCTGCATGCCGTCGTGGATGTCGCCTGCGAGGATCCTCTCGGCCAGCGGATCCTGTAACTCGGTCTGGATCACGCGCTTCAACGGACGCGCGCCATAGGCCGGGTCGTAGCCGCGCCCGGCGAGCCATGCCACGGCATCGTCGCTGATCTGCAGCCGGATGCGCCGGTCGGCCAGCAGCTTGTCGAGCCGCCTGAGCTGGATCGCCACGATGCCCGTCATGTCCGACCGCTGCAGGCGGTGGAACAGGATGACGTCGTCGACGCGGTTCAGGAATTCCGGCCTGAAGCTCGCCTTGACCGCCGCCATGACTTCCTCGCGCACATCGCCGACATCCTGGCCCTCGGCCAGGTTGACGAGGAATTCCGCGCCGATGTTCGAGGTCATGATCAGCATCGTGTTGCGGAAATCGACCGTGCGGCCCTGACCGTCGGTCAGCCTTCCGTCGTCGAGCACCTGCAACAGGACGTTGAACACATCGGGATGCGCCTTTTCGATCTCGTCGAACAGGATCACCTGATAGGGCCGGCGCCGGACGGCTTCCGTCAGCACGCCACCTTCCTCGTAGCCGACATAGCCCGGAGGCGCACCGATCAGCCGGGCGACCGAGTGCTTCTCCATGAACTCGCTCATGTCGAGGCGGACCATGGCGTTGTCGTCGTCGAACAGGAAGCCGGCAAGCGCCTTGGTCAGCTCCGTCTTGCCAACGCCCGTGGGCCCGAGGAACATGAACGAACCGATCGGCCGGTCGGGATCCTGCAGGCCGGCGCGGGCACGCCGCACGGCGCGCGAGACCGCCTGCACCGCCTCGCCCTGGCCGACGACCCGCTTGGCGAGCTCGTCTTCCATGCGCAAGAGCTTGTCCTTCTCGCCCTCGAGCATCTTGTCGACGGGGATGCCGGTCCAGCGTGAGACGACCTGCGCGATGTGATCGGGCGTCACCGCCTCCTCGACCAGCGGGTCGCGTCCCTCTTCCTCGGCGGCCTCGGCCTCCGCCAGCTCCTTTTCGAGCTGCGGGATCACGCCATAGGCAAGCTCGCCGGCCTTGGCCAGATCGCCCCTGCGCTGCGCCTGCTCCAGTTCGATGCGGACCTGGTCCAGCCTTTCCTTGATGTCGCGCTCGGACGACAGCTTACGCTGCTCCGATTCCCAGCGCGCGGTCAGCGCATCGGCCTTTTCCTGCAGGCCGGCCAACTCCGATTCGAGCGCCTTCAGCCGCTCGACCGAGCCCTTGTCGCTCTCCTTGCGCAGCGCCTCGCGCTCGATCTTGAGCTGGATGATGCGCCGGTCGAGCTCGTCGAGCTCCTCGGGCTTGGAATCGACCTGCATGCGCAGCCGCGAGGCGGCCTCGTCCATCAGGTCGATCGCCTTGTCGGGCAGGAACCGGTCGGTGATGTAGCGGTTCGACAGATTTGCCGCAGCAACCAGCGAGGAGTCGGTGATCCGCACCCCGTGATGAAGTTCGTACTTCTCCTTGATGCCGCGCAGGATCGAGACAGTGTCCTCCACCGTCGGCTCGGAAACGAAGACCGGCTGGAAGCGCCGTGCGAGCGCGGCGTCCTTCTCGACGTGCCTGCGGTATTCGTCGAGCGTCGTCGCGCCCACGCAGTGCAGTTCGCCGCGCGCCAGCGCCGGCTTCAGCAGGTTGGAGGCGTCCATCGCGCCTTCCGACTTGCCGGCGCCGACCAGCGTGTGCATTTCGTCGATGAACAGGATGATCTGGCCGGCGGCCGCCTGGACCTCGGACAGAACCGCCTTCAGACGTTCCTCGAACTCGCCGCGATATTTCGCGCCGGCGATCAGCGCGCCCATGTCGAGCGCCAGCAGCTTCTTGTTCTTCAGGCTTTCCGGAACGTCGCCATTGACGATGCGCAGCGCCAGCCCTTCGGCAATGGCCGTCTTGCCGACACCCGGCTCGCCGATCAGCACCGGGTTGTTCTTGGTACGCCGCGAAAGCACCTGGATGGCGCGGCGGATTTCCTCGTCGCGGCCGATCACCGGATCAAGCTTGCCGTCGCGCGCGTCTTTCGTGAGATCGCGCGCATATTTCTTCAGCGCGTCATAGCCGGCTTCGGCATTGGCGCTGTCGGCCGTGCGGCCCTGCCTGAGATCGTTGATCGCCTGGTTGAGCGCATTGGCGGTCACGCCGGCCCTGGACAAGATGTCCGAGGTCGCCGCCGATTTCTCGATCGCCAGCGCAAGCAGCAGCCGCTCGACCGTGACGAAGGAATCGCCAGCCTTCTCGGCGGCCTTTTCCGCCGTGTCGAGTACGCGTGCCAGCGGCTGCGCCATGTAAAGCTGGCCGTTGCCGCCCTCGACCGAAGGCATCGCCTTGAGCGCGGCCTCGACCGCCAGCGCGGCATCCTTCGGTCGGCCGCCGGCGCGTTCGATCAGCGAACTGGCGAGCCCTTCGGGATCGTCCAGAAGGACCTTCAGGATGTGTTCGGGGGAAAACTGCTGATGGCCCTGCGAAAGGGCCTGCGTCTGCGCCGACTGGATGAAGCCCTTCACCCGGTCGGAATATTTTTCGATGTTCATGTCGTGCTCCTTGCCTTCCCTCACCCACGCTTGCGGCATGAGGAAAAATTGCGGGAGAAAGCCCCCGCTTTGCGGCAGGCTCTTCTGACATGCATATAGGAATGAAAACCTTGCGGTTTAAGATCGCGACGCGAAAATCAATCGCGCCGCAACGCTTCTGCAATCCGACCGCGAATGCGCCGGGCGGGCGCCTTTGAAGCCGGACGGCGGCGCGAAGAACTCAGTCTTCCGCGCCTGCCTCGGCCTGCGGCGAACCGGCGCCCAGAATGCTGTCGGGCAGCATCGAGGCATCGTTGGAAATGTCGCGCTTGTCGCCATCCCCGTTTTTGCCGTTGGCGGCGTGGGCGCCATTGCCGTTCACGCCGGCGGCCTCTCCACCTTCGGATTTCTCGGCCTTGGCCGTTTCCCGGCGCGGGCGTCGGCGCGCACGGCCTTCTCCGCGCGGCGGACGTGCTTCTGCGGTCTCTTCGCCCGCTTCGGCGTCGTCGGCTTCCGCCGGCTTCGCCTTTGCGCGCTCCGGCTTATCCTGCCTGGCGGCGCGCTCGGGCTGTGCGGCGCGTTCCTCACCAGCGGAATCATCGTCGTCGTCATTGTTGAAGTCGGGCTGCGGACCCCGGCCGTAATTGGGAGAGTTCTCCTCGTTCCGGCTGGCCTGCTGCGCCGCGGCGGCGGCGATGATCCGGTTGTAATGTTCCGCGTGCTGGAAATAGTTCTCGGCCATCACATTATCGCCCATCGACAGGGCGTCGCGCGCCAGCGAGGCATACTTTTCCGCGACATGGGCAGCGGTTCCGCGAATCTTCACGTCCGGCCCGTTGCTCTCATAGCTGCGGTTCATCGGGTTCGGACCCTTGCGGCCGCGTCCGCGCATTCGATTCTTTTGCTGTGACTGCCTCATAAACTTCTCATACTGAACATTTTCATGGGTTGGATTTCGCGCGCGGTCTCACCCCGCGCTTCGATGTCACTCGGCACAGATTCACTCTGTCAGCGCATGACAACGACTTCTCTCAAGCACCGGTCCGATAGTCAGCTTGGCTGCTTCCGCGTTCCCGATAAGCCCCCGCAAGATCGGCCATTTCGAAGTCGGATCTGAAATTGGCAGGGAACGCATTTGCAACGGAAGCGATTCGTCGCTTGCTCATTGCTTGAAGCGGAAACTAGCGCTTTCACGCGACGATTCCAAGCGTTTTCTGCAATGCACCCAAATGACGTTACGGCATTGCATTACGGCATTCTTGCGACCACGACCCGGTCGATGCCGGCAAGGTCGGCGACGACGTCGTCGACCCGCCAGCCCCCGGTCACCGCCAGTTCGCCGACCGCTTTCGCCTGGCCCGCGCCGACCTCCAGATAGAGCCCGCCGTCTGCCGCGATCAAGGCGCCGGCACCCGCCAGCAAGGCGCGATAGGCGTCGAGCCCGTCGGCCCCGCCATCGAGCGCGGCGAGCGGATCGTGCTCACGCACTTCGCGCGACAGCTCCGAAATATCGCCGGCCGGGATATAGGGTGGATTGGAGACGATGAAGTCGAATTTGCCGGCAAGCCCTTCGACGAAACTGCTCTCATGTGGCTCGAGCCGGTCGGCCACGCCATGCACCCGCGCATTGGTCGATGCGACCTCGAGCGCGGCCCGCGAGATATCGACGGCCACGCAGCGCGCTTGTGGCAGATGGACGAGCAGTGCCACCGCGATAGCACCGCTACCAGTGCCGATATCGGCGAAACGCAATCGCGCCTGCCGGTCGTCCACAGCCGCGAGTACCCGCTCGACTAGCACTTCCGTTTCGGGTCTCGGATCGAGAACGTCCGGCGTGACCTTGAACGTCAGCCCGTAGAAGGCCCGCTCGCCGACGATGCGGCTGACGGGCTCGCCGGCCGCCCGGCGTACAATCGCCGTTTCGTATCGCTTAATGATCTCCGCCGGCGCGAGGTCACCCTCTCGGGAAATCAGTCCCGCCCGGTCGATTTCTGCGAAATGTTGCAGGAGCAGGCGGGCGTCGCGCGCGGCCTCGATCTTCGCCACGCCGGCACCGGCGAGTTGCGTCGCGCCCGACATCGCCAGTTCGCGATAGCGCATCGCTCAGGCTTCTTCGCCCATCGCCGCTAGCAGGCTCGCCTGGTGATCGGCGGTCAGCGCGTCGAACATTTCGTCCAGCCCCTCGCCCTCGATCATCCGGTCGAGCTTGTAGAGCGTCAGATTGATGCGATGGTCGGTGACGCGCCCCTGCGGGAAATTGTAGGTGCGGATGCGCTCCGAGCGATCGCCGGACCCGACCTGGCCCTTGCGCGCACTGGCGCGTTCCTCGTCCGCCTTCTGGCGCTCGGCGTCAAACAGCCGGGCGCGCAGGTTCCGCATGGCGTTGGCCCGGTTCTGGTGCTGCGATTTTTCCGAAGACGTCACCACGATCCCGGTCGGCAGATGGGTGATGCGTACCGCCGAATCGGTCGTGTTGACGTGCTGGCCACCCGCGCCCGAGGCACGCATCGTGTCGATGCGGATGTCCTCCGGCCTGATCTCGATGTCGATGTCCTCCGCCTCCGGCAGCACGGCGACGGTCGCCGCCGAGGTGTGGATGCGCCCGCCCGCTTCCGTCTCCGGCACACGCTGGACGCGATGCACGCCCGATTCGAATTTCAGCCGCGCAAAGGCGCCCTTTCCCGAAATCGTCGCGATGATTTCCTTGTAGCCGCCGACCTCGCCCTCGCTCGCCGACAGCACCTCGACCTTCCAGTTTTTCGAGGCCGCATAGCGCTCATACATGCGGAAGAGATCGCCGGCGAACAGCGCGGCTTCCGAGCCGCCCGTGCCGGCGCGCACCTCGAGGATGACGTTGCGGTCGTCGGCCGCATCGCGCGGCAGCAGCAGCACCTGGATGTCGCCGCGAAGCGCTTCGATCTTCTCCTCGATCTCGGGATATTCGAGTTCCGCCAGTTCACGCATTTCCCGGTCGGTCGCCTTGTCGGCCAGCAATTCGTCCAGCCCCGCCAGCGCCTTTTCGGCTTCGCGCAGCTCGCGGATCTTCGCGACCACCTCGCCGAGCTCGGCATATTCCGAAGCCAGCTTCACATAGGTCTCGGGCTCGGGTCCCGCCGCCATCTCGTTTTCGAGTGTGGAATGGCGTTTGAGAAGCTGGTTCAGTTTTTCGTCGATGAGCATTGATCATGTCTCGATGTTGGGGGACGGACGCACGTGCGGTGCTCCCGGGACGATCGTCGGGACGGCGTCGCTAATACTGGATACCGTGCTCGCCGGCAAAGTCCGTCAGCAATTCGCGTACGGTCCGCTCACGCGCCGGCCGTTCGATTTCCGGCAGCAATTGCACCGCAAGCTTCTCGGCATCGAGCTGGCGTACCATCGCCTTGACCGGCCCGATCGAGGACGGCGCCATCGAGATCGAGCGCAGGCCGAGTCCGATCAGCGCCATGGCCGAGAGCGGCCGCCCGGCGATCTCGCCGCACAGCGTCAGCTGCACCTTGTGCTCGTCCGCCTTGACCACGATGGAACGCAGCACGCGCAGGAAGGCGCGGCTCAGCGGATCGAAGCGGCTGGCGATCTTGGCATTGCCCCGGTCGCTTGCCATGACGAACTGGAAGAGGTCGTTCGATCCGATGGAGACGAAATCGACCTCGGCCATCAATTCGTCGAGCTGCCACAAGAGCGCCGGCACCTCGATCATCGCGCCGAGCTTCAGGCTGCGCGGCACCTGATGGCCGAAGCTGGTCAGGATCTGCACCTCGCGGTCGATGATCTCGCGCACACGGCGGATTTCCCGCATCTCGGTGACCATCGGCAGCATGACGCGCAACTCGCGCCCCGCCGTCGCCTTCAACAGCGCCCGCATCTGGCCGCGGATCAGCCCGGGCCGGTCGATCGACAGGCGGATCGCCCGCCAGCCCAGCGCCGGGTTCTCCTCCGGCACCGCATTGAGATAGGGCAGCACCTTGTCGCCGCCGATATCGAGCGTGCGGAACGTCACCGGCTTGTCGCCGGCTGCCTCCACCACGTCGCGATAGAATATTTCCTGTTCGCCCGGCCGGGGAAAACGCGCAGCCACCATGAACTGCAATTCGGTGCGGAACAGCCCGATACCCTTCGCGCCCGATTGCGCGAGCTGCGGGAGATCCATGGCGAGGCCGGCATTCATGTAGAGATCGATCTCCACACCGTCGCGCGTCACCGATGGCTCGTCGCGCAATTCCTCGTACTGCTTCTGGCGGCTGGCGCGGAACCGGACCTTCTCGGCATAGGCCGTCTCGACCTCGCTGACCGGTCGCAGATGCACCACACCCTCGTCGCCGTCGACGATGATCGAATTGCCGCTCTCCGACATCGACACCGCGTTCTGCAATTGCCCGACCACGGGAATGCCCAGCGCGCGCGCCACGATCACCACGTGGGAAGTCGGCGAGCCTTCCTCCAGCACGAGGGCGCGCAGCTTGTCGCGATTGTAGTCGAGCAACTCCGCCGCACCCATGTTGCGCGCCACCAGGATGCAGTCGCCCGGCAAATCGGGCTCGAGCGGCCCATGCGGCTTGCCTACCAGTTCGCGCAGCAGCCGATAGGCCAGATCCTCGAAATCGTGCAGGCGCTCGCGCAGATAGGGGTCCGACTGGCGCACCATACGCGCGCGATTGTCGGACTGCACCTTCTCGACCGCAGCCTCCGCCGTCAGCCCGTTGGCGATCGCCTCCTCCATGTGGCGCACCCAGCCACGGTCGTTGGCGAACATGCGATAGGCTTCCAGCACCTCGCGGTGTTCGCCGTCCTTGGCGACCTCGCGCCGGTCGAGCAGATCGTCGATGGAAATCCTCAGGCGGCCGATCGCCTCGCGCAGCCGCGCCATTTCCAGATCGGCATCCTCGTTGAAAAGATTGGTGACGACGACGCGCGGCTCGTGCAGCACGACATAGCCAAGCCCGATACCCTCGGCGAGCGGCGAGCCGACGAGGCGCAGCGCCCGCGACAGGTCTAGCCCGGTGCCCTGCCGGTTGAGGCCTTCGAGCTCGCCGGCAGCGATCAGTTCGGCGATAACCATCGCCGTCGTTTCCAGCGCCTCGACCTCGTCCTCGCGATAGGTCCGGCTTGCCTGGTTCTGAACGACAAGCACGCCGAGCGAACGGCCAGCGCGCAGGATCGGCACGCCGAGGAAGGACTGGTAGATTTCCTCGCCCGTCTCCGGCAGGTAGGCGAAGGCGGGATGGCTCTGCGCGTCGTCGAGATTGAGCGGACGCGCGGTCGCCGCGATGGTACCGACGAGACCCTGGCCGACCCTGAGCGACGCCTCGTGCACCGCCTCGGGCTTCAGGCCTTCGGTCGCGAACAGTTCGAGTACGCTGTCGGCACGCAGCACATAGACCGAGCACACCTCGGCCACCATGTTGGCCGCGATGTGGCGAACGATCTTGTCGAGCCGCTCCTGCGCGCCGAGCTCCTCCGCCATGACTTCGCGGAGCCGCTTCAGCAATACGCGCGGGCCTGTCGTGGCACCTCTCATCAATACGGCTTGCCGGCCGCCCACACGGCCGGTCTCTCCTACTGCGAACGACGCGGAAACCCCTTGTCCGGCCGATCTGTCTCTCGCCCCTGCAGGCAATCCAAGGGAACCGGCACCACCGCCGGCGATTCCTTCATAGCACCGCGCGCCTTGCGCGGCGAAAGGCTTTATTGCTTGTCGAGTCCGTAGACCGAATGCAGCGTGCGGACCGCGAGTTCGCCGTAATCGGCATCGATCAGCACGGAAAACTTGATTTCGGACGTCGTGATCGCCCGAATATTGATGCCTTTGGCGGCCAGCGCGGAAAAGGCCGTCGCGGCGACACCGGCATGGCTGCGCATGCCAATGCCGATCACGGAAACCTTGACCAGCCCCTTGTCGGACTGGACCATCTCGTAACCGATCTTGTCGCGCTGGGTCTCCAGCACCTTCAGCGCCTTGTCCACATCGGAATCGGGCAGCGTGAACGTCATGTCGGTGCGCGAACCGTCCTCGGAAACCGACTGGACAATCATGTCGACATTGATGTGTTCTTGCGCCAGCGGCCCGAACACCGACGCTGAAACGCCCGGCTTGTCCGGCACGCGCCGGAGCGAAATCTGCGCCTCGTCGCGCGTATAGGCGATACCCGTTACGACCTGCTTTTCCACGATATCATCCTCGTCGCAAATCAGCGTTCCGGGCGGCATGGCGCCCTCGCTTGAATCGATTGCTTCCGGCTTCTCGAAGCTGGAGCGCACGAACACTCTGACGCCGTGCACCATGGCCATTTCGACCGACCTGACCTGCAGCACCTTGGCGCCGAGCGAGGCCATTTCGAGCATTTCCTCGAACGAGATGCGCGGCAGGCGCCGCGC
>JBHIWX010000110.1:0-12148 GCA_041987205.1 Rhizobiaceae bacterium
CCAGTTCATTCCGCTGGCCGAGGAAAGCGGCATGGTCGTAGAGATGGGACGCTGGACCCTGGAGCGCGCACTGCAGGAGCATGCGGCCATCGCGGCGGTGCACGCCATGGTCTACCCCGACCGGGCGACGCCCTTCGTCAGCCTCAACGTCTCCGCCGCCCAGCTGACCGAGCTGTCGGAGATCGAACGCTTCGCCGGCATCATCATCACTGGCGACCTGGTCGACGATGGCGACAACATGAATGGATGGCTGGAGGAATCCCATGTATGACTTCCCGCAGGTGACGCAGATCGCCATCCCGTTCTTCATCGCCGCAATGCTGGCCGAAATCGTCTATGTCCGCTTTTTCAGGGGGAAGGGCGAGTTCGAGACGCGCGACACGCTGACCAGCCTGATGATGGGCGTCGGCAATGTCGCGATGGGCCTGGTCTTCGGTTTCATCTCCTACGGCATTCTGACCTGGTTCTGGCAGTTCCGGGTTTACGATCTGGGCGTGGCGTGGTGGGTCGGTCTTGGCGCCTTCCTGGTCGATGATCTGCGCTACTACTGGTATCACCGCATCGCCCACCGCATGCGCTGGTTCTGGGCAGAGCACATCAACCACCACTCCAGCCAGCACTACAATCTGTCGACCGCGCTGCGGCAGAGCTGGACCGGCAGCTTCACCGGTGCGGTCCTGCTGCAGGTGCCGCTGGTGCTGCTCGGCGTCCACCCCGCTTTCCTCGCTTTCGTCTATGGCTTCAACCTTGTCTACCAGTTCTGGATCCATACCGAGGCGATCGACAAGATGCCGCGCTGGTTCGAAGCGGTGATGAACACGCCCTCGCACCACCGTGTCCATCACGCCACCAATCCGCGTTATCTCGACGCCAACTATGCCGGTACGCTGATCATCTGGGATAGGCTGTTCGGCACCTTCGTGCCCGAGCTGGAAGAGGATCGGCCGCGCTACGGGATCGTCAAGAACATCGGCACGTTCAATCCGCTGCGCGTCGCCTTCCACGAATGGGTGGCGATGCTGAAGGACGCGTTCTCACCTGGGCTGACGGCCGGCCAGCGCCTGCGCTACCTGTTCATGCCGCCGGGCTGGAGCCATGACGGAAGCCGCAAGGGATCGGACGATCTGAAGGCCGATTACGTTCGCGCCAATCCCGGTGCCGCCGGCATGCCCGGTCTGCCGGGAGAGGAAGTGCTGGGCGAGAAACTGGTGCCGGGCGAGTAGGCCGCCGTCTCGTGTCGGCCTGAAGCGGAGGGGAGACGCGGATGAAGTTTCACAGGCTCTATTGCGACGAAGCGGGTGAAAGCCACTGGCAGGAGATCGAGGTCTCGCTCGCCGAGCGCAGCTTTGCCCCGCCGGCGCGGGAAATCGAGGTTTCCGAACCGGAGCCGGTCGGCAAGCTGCTTTTCCTGCGGCTCAAGTCCGGCTGGAACGAGCCCGCCCACCCGACGCCCTTGCGCCAGAAGCTCGTTTGTCTTGCCGGTGCGGCGAGGGTGACCGCCAGCGATGGCGATGTCCGCGACATTGGCCGGGGCGATGTCTGGCACATGGAGGACCTTACCGGCAAGGGCCATCATACCCGTGTGACCAGTGAGGAAGATTTCGAGGCGCTGATCGTGCAATATGACTAGCGTTCCCGATCATGGCCGTATCTCGCGCCGTGATCGCGCATGAAACGCAAGGAGTGCCGGCAATCGTAGCCATGACCCCAAACATCAGCGCCGAAGACATCATCGAACGGCTCGAGCTTCAGCCGCATCCCGAGGGCGGGCATTTCCGCGAAATGTTCCGCGATCCGCTCGAACATGATGGTCGCAGTGTCGCCACGGCGATCTACTATCTGCTGCGCGGAGGCGAGGTCTCGCGCTGGCACCGTGTCGACGCCGGCGAGATATGGCACTTTTACGCCGGCAGTGCGTTGGCACTGAAGATCGGCGAATGGAACGGGCGGCATGAGACGCGCGTGCTCGGTATCGACCTCGAAGCTGGCGAACGGCCGCAGATCGTCATTCCCGCCGGGCAATGGCAAAGCGCCGCCAGTCTCGGCGCCTGGACGCTGGTAGGCTGCACCGTCGCGCCGGGTTTCGAGTTTTCCGGCTTCGAGATGGCGCCTGACAACGCCGGTTCCTGACGCCCGTCAACAGGGGCAGGAAATGGCCAAGGAACTTGTGCGGCCCCACCGATCGCGACCGCAACAACCGATCGCGACCGCAACAGAAATATGGAGACAAGACAGATGCATTCGAATGAACCGGACGGTCCGTCAGCCGCCACCAGCGCCGAGGCCGAGGAAGAGACGCTCGGCCTGCTGGAACACGCGCTCGACCGGGTAGACCTCCTCAGCCCTTCGCGCAGAAGGGTGCGCAACCACATCGAAGCTGCGATCAAGTGCCTGCGCGACCCTCGCGAGGGCATCCCGCCCGCCGAACTGAACGCCACCAATGACGGCTGATCCGCCGTCCCGCCACTACAGGCTGCAGCCCAGCTGACTTCATCGGCCTCCCTCTCCACCGCAACTGCGCATTGCTTTCGCGCCGACTGGCAAGCTGCTAACGATTTGCGCGGCGGGGCTGATACGATTCTTCATGAGTGAGGGACATAACGTGAAGAGCTTGCCTTTTACCTTTCTCGCCTTCGGTGTTCTGTGTGTGATTGTCGGCATGGGCTACGGCATTCACATGGCCGTGCAACAGGACTTCACCACCGCGCCGGCACATGCGCATCTCAACCTGCTGGGCTTCGTCATGAGCGCGATATTCGCGTTCTACTATCACCTCGTGCCGTCGGCGCAGGGACGCACGGGCTGGATGCATTTCACCGTGCACGCGGTGGCGGTCATCCTGATGTTTCCGGGCATCATCCTCGCCGATCTCGGCCATGGTGACGGCCTGGCGAAGGGCGGTTCGGTGCTGGCGATCCTCGCCATGCTGATCTTTGCCTTCGTCCTGTTCCGCAACCGCACGCCTCAGGCAGTCTGACCTGCGGCTGAAACGGCAATGCGCCAGAGGGGAACTTCCTCCTCTGGCAGCACTCGCAATGCCATGCTGCTAACACATTGAAAAGAATGGCATAATCGCGTCGACGTGCTTGTCGCCCGGCGAACCTTGTGCTGCCATGCAGCATCAGGATCGGCAAGGAGGGTGCAATGCAGCCAAGCGAGGCGTTCCGTCGTCAGATCGAGGGCTACGGCCTGACCACGGCGCAGATCTATTACCGGATGCCGGATTGCCGCTCGGTGATCCAGGAATTCATCTGGCAGGAATACGATCTCTGGCCGAAATTCCCCGAACTGAAGAAATTCCTGGCCTTCTGGGAAGAAGAGATCGAGGGACCGCTGCACTCGGTGACGGTGGCCCACCAGCGCCTGATCCGCCCGGCGGAACTGCGCACCGTCGACGGCGAATTCAGCCTGCACTGACGCATGAGGCAGGAACACTGCCGGCCGATTCCGACCGGCGGTGCCCTCGAAGGTCACTTCAGACGAGCGGGCTGATCGATTTCACGCTCGCGCGGTTGTCGGATCGATCACACTCGAAATTGGCGTGATCCGGGAGGCGGGAAACCCGCTGATTTCTGCGTGCTTGCGGATCGCGTCCTCGTCGCGTGCCAGGTAGACGCAGAAAGTCTTGTCGGCGGCGACAAAGCTTTCGATCCACTGCACATCGGGCGAAAGCCGATCGAGCGCCTCGTTCGATTTCGCCGCTGCTCCTGCCAGTTCCTCCTCTCCCGCTTTGCCGATCTGGGGAATGTCGCGTTCGATAACGTAGCGTTGCAATGCCATTGCCTGTCTCCTGTGGCTTTGAAGGCCCCTTGGGAACGATGAACGCACATTCGGTGCGGCGCTCTCCAGTACAGAAACTGGATTTGGCCGGTACAATTTCTGTACTGGACGCGGGCTTGCGCCATGACCAGACTTGTGACCGTCAAGGAGTGGAGGAAACATCTGATGGCTCAAGCGGGTTACAAGCAGTTCTGTCCGGTGGCGATGGCCTCTGAAATCCTGTGCACGCGCTGGACCATGGTGCTGCTACGCGAACTGGTGGCAGGTTCCACACGCTTCAACGATCTGCGGCGCGGGGTTCCCAAAATGTCGCCGACGCTCTTGTCGCAGCGACTGAAGGAACTCGAAGTCGCGGGCATTGTGGAACGACGGGAACTGGCGCGTGAAAAAGGCGTGTTCGAATATCGTCTCACCAGGGCAGGGCAGGATTTGCGCAGCGTTGTCGAGGCCGTCGGCCATTGGGGGCAGAAATGGGTGGAATCCCAAGTTTCCCTGAAAAACCTCGATCCCTCTTTGCTCATGTGGGACATGCATCGCAATCTCGATCCCAAGCCGCTGCCCGACCGGCGCGTGGTGAT
Organism: Rhizobiaceae bacterium; assembly: GCA_041987205.1. GTDB lineage: Bacteria > Pseudomonadota > Alphaproteobacteria > Rhizobiales > Rhizobiaceae > BOKV01. The sequence continues at coordinate 4,359 of JBHIWX010000110.1, forward strand.
CCAGTTTCTGTACCCCGAACTGCCTGCGTCGAAGCGAAATTGGTGGCTGGTGGTGGAGGAAACCGGTCGGGTCGAACTGTGCTGGGCCGATCCGGGCTTCGATATCGACCTCTATGTTTCGGTTGATCTGCGCACCATGACAGCGGTCTGGATGGGTCTGATCACCGTCGATTCGGCAGCCGACAAGATGCAGATGACCGGATCGCGGTCGATCGCCAAAACCATGCAGACATGGCTCGGTCTGAGTCCCTTTGCAGCGACGGCGAAACGCGTTCCCTGACCGCGCCGTGTGCAGTCCTACTCGGCCGCCTCGCTTTCAACTCCGCCGTCCAGCCATGCCTGGCAGTCGGCCAGCGCGCGTGCCGAAATGGCGCGGCGGCGCGCCAGCGTCTTTTCCTTGCCCTTCAGCCGCTTGCCGTCTGCCGGCTTCGGCACGTCCACCTGCGGAAACAGGCCGAAATTGACGTTCATTGGCTGGAAGGACCGGCCGGTATTGCTCGTGCCGTCCTCGTCGAAGGAAACATGCCCACCCGTGATGTGCGCCAGCAGCGCACCGAAGGCGGTCGTCGGCGGGGGCGCGGTGACCGGCAGACCGAGCAGTTCGGCCGCCGCGAAGCGCCCGGCGAGCAGCCCCATCGCCGCCGATTCCACATAGCCCTCGCAGCCGGTGATCTGGCCGGCGAAACGCAGGCCCGGCCGGCTCTTGAGCTGCAGCGTTTCGCCGAGCAGGGTGGGGGAGTTGAGATAGGTGTTGCGGTGCAGGCCGCCGAGCCGGGCGAATTCGGCGTTTTCCAGCCCCGGAATCATCCGGAAGATCCGCGTCTGCGCGCCATGCTTCAGCTTGGTCTGGAAACCGACCATGTTGTAGAGCGTACCGAGCGCGTTGTCCTGGCGAAGCTGGACGACGGCATAGGCCTTTTCATCCGGCTTGTGCGCATTGGTCAGGCCCATCGGCTTCATCGGCCCATGGCGAAGCGTCTCGCGGCCACGCTCGGCCATCACCTCGATCGGCAGGCAGCCGTCGAAATAGGGCACGTTCTCCCAGTCGCGGAACTCGGCCTTCTCGCCGTCCAGCAGTGCATCGACGAAGGCCTCGTATTGCGCCTTGTCCATCGGGCAGTTGATGTAGTCCTTGCCGGTGCCGCCGGGACCGACCTTGTCGTAGCGGCTCTGGAACCACGCCGTATCGAAATCGATCGTGTCGAAATGGACGATCGGCGCGATCGCATCGAAGAAGGCCAGCGATTCCTTGCCGTTTTCTGCGGCGATTGCCTGTGCCAGCGACGGGGCCGTCAGCGGTCCGGTGGCGATGATGGTGCGTTCCCAGTCGGCCGGCGGCAGGCCGGTCACTTCCTCGCGCACGATCTCGATCAGCGGATGGGCCTCGATCTCTGCGGTGACGGCGGCCGAAAATCCGTCACGGTCGACGGCGAGCGCCCCGCCGGCCGGCACCTGGTTGGCGTCGCCCTTGGCCATGATCAACGAGCCGGCCAGCCGCAATTCGGCGTGCAGCAGCCCGACCGCATTGGTTTCGGCATCGTCGGAGCGGAAGGAATTGGAGCAGACCAGTTCGGCGAGGCCGTCGGTCTTGTGCGCCGGCGTGCCGGTGACCGGCCGCATCTCGTGCAGCACGACCCTGACGCCCGCATTGGCCGCCGCCCAGGCAGCCTCGCTGCCCGCAAGGCCGCCGCCGACAATGTGTAGAGTTTTTGCCATGGCCGCTGATACCAAGCCCGATTGCGGCGCGCAATGCCGGACGAATGGCCCGCGCGCCGGGGCGCCTGAAAAGCAAAACGCCCGCCATCTTTCGATAGCGGGCGCTTGGTGAAACCGGCCGGGAGGGAGGAGGAGAGGCCGGTCTCTTAATCCTTGCGGGTTTGGGAGGAGGAGAAACCCGGAAGGAAACTTGCTTTCATTGCCAGTAGCCTGGCATTGGCGGGCACATCATGGTGCAAACTGCCCGCTGTTTTCTTATGCCTCAGCGTTCTCGAAGGGCTACGAACGACCCGCTTCTACGCGTCTTGCCGTGCGTGGCGAGCAACGAACGGCCCGCTTCGTAGCGCTTTAGCGAGCGCGACGAGCAACGAACGGGATGTCGGCGCGGTTGATGCCGAGATCGGAGAGCTCGCGATTGGAAAGCAGGCTGAGCTCGTTGACGGTGCGGCGGTAGGAGCGCCAGTCCTTGTATTTTCCGACGATGTTCATGTCTGGCCTCGTTGATTTCATGGTGCCTTGTTACGATGCCAATATAGGTTTTTTTGACCCTCGAAAAATAGCTAATTGTGCATGGCACCATTGCAGTTTGTGCAATGCACAAATCTGACCCGTGTCATCACGCGGTTACATATAGTGATCTGTATATGCATGGATAAATGAGCTGTCTTACGAGAACGTAAGCGTCTGACGGGTGTATGAAACGGGCCCGTCAGTCAGTGCGCTGCAACAAGGCCTGCGCGCCGAAGGGCGCCCGGACCTTTCCGTTGGTGATAAAATAGGCGAACACGTCACGCGGCTTCTTTTCCGCATGGCGCGCCTGATCGGCATAGGCGAGCCCCTCCGGCTGGCCGCCCGAGGCCCAGACCTTTGCACGCTCCGCCCACAGGTCGAGGCCGTCCTCGCTGTAGCAGTTCTGATTGTCGTCGGAACCCATTTGCAGGCGTGCATAGACGAAATCGCCGGTCACATCCGCGATCTGCGGATAGTCCGGATGCTCCGCGCAGACGATGGCCGCATTGTAGCGCGCCGCCAGTTCGACGAACTCCGGCACGCAGAAGGAAGGATGGCGCGGCTCCAGCGCATGGCGCAGGGGCACGCCGTCCTGTTCGGCCGGCAGCAGCTTCAGGAAGCCCTCGAAATCTTCCGCGTCGAATTGCTTGGTCGCCGCGAACTGCCAGAGCAGCGGGCCGAGCTTGTCGCCCAGTTCGCAAATGCCCTGGGTCAGGAATTTCTCGACCGACGGCCCGGCTTCGCTCAGGACGCGGCGGTTGGTGACGTATCGGCTGCCCTTCAGCGAGAAGATGAAACCGTCAGGGCTTTCGTCACGCCATTTCGCGAAGGTCGGCGGCTTGAAGGTCGAATAGAAGGTGCCGTTGACCTCGATGGTCGGCACCTGCCGGCTCGCATAGTCGAGCTGCTTCTTCTTGGCCAGCCCGGCCGGGTAGAACGATGTGTCCCACGGCTCGAACGTCCAGCCACCCATGCCCGCGCGGATTAATCCTGTTTTACCCATATTCCCGATCCCCTTGCGTTCCAATTCCCTGATACTGCCGTCACGCTGGCGGAATGAACGCCTGGTAGATTTCCTTGAAGACCGGCATGGCCTCCATCATTCCGCAATGGTCGGCTAGCGCGGGAGTGCGCCCCAGGTCGATCAGATCCGAGTGGGACGCCACTGCATGCGCGATTGCGCAGGCGACCGCGATATCGGGATGGGTCAGGCGCTCGCCGAAGAAATACGTTCCTGTGCTGGCGGCCTTCTCGGCCTCGAGCGCGTCGAGTGTCCCGAGGATCTGGGACCGGCAGCGATCTGCCCAGATTTTCGCAGGCGTCTCGTGCAGGACCTGCTCGTAGAACAGGCTGACGGTCTTTTCGGCAAGGCCGGAGGCGAGCCCGAAAATGCGAAGCGCGCGTGGCATTTGCCCGGCATCCGGCCACATGCGAACCTCGGCGGGCATCATCCGGTCGATATGGAGCAAGATGAGGGTGCTGTCGCCCAGAACAGTGCCATCGTCTAGCACCAGCGTCGGGACCCTGGTCAGCGGATTGATTTCCCCGAGACGTTCGGCGTCGCCGAAAACCGACCACGGCCGGTGCTCGAAAGCAATGCCGTACAACCGCATCGCGATAGCAACGCGGCGCACAAACGAGGAATCGTACTGGCCGATGAGGATCACGTAGACTACTCCGCCGCTTCGCTCTTGCCCTTCGGCCGGCGTTCCAGCAACTCCTTGAGAAACTGCCCGGTATAGGAGCGGTCGACGCGCACGACGTCTTCCGGCGTGCCCGCGGCAACGATCTCGCCGCCGCCATCGCCGCCCTCGGGACCGAGATCGACGATCCAGTCGGCCGTCTTGATCACTTCCAGATTGTGCTCGATGACGACCACGGTGTTGCCCTGGTCGACCAGTTCGTGCAGCACTTCCAGCAGCTTGGCGACGTCGTGGAAATGCAGACCGGTGGTCGGCTCGTCGAGGATGTAGAGCGTGCGCCCGGTCGCCCGGCGTGAGAGTTCCTTGGACAGCTTGATGCGCTGCGCCTCGCCGCCCGAAAGCGTCGTCGCCTGCTGGCCGACATGGATGTAGCCCAGCCCCACGCGCTTCAGCGTTTCCATCTTCTCTCGTACGGACGGCACGGCGGCGAAGAACTCGGCGGCTTCCTCTACCGTCATGTCGAGCACGTCGGCGATCGACTTGCCCTTGAACAGCACTTCCAGCGTCTCGCGGTTGTAGCGCCGACCCTGGCAGACATCGCAGGTGACATAGACGTCGGGCAGGAAGTGCATCTCGATCTTGATCAGCCCATCGCCCTGGCACGCCTCGCAGCGCCCGCCCTTGACGTTGAAGGAGAAGCGCCCCGGCGCATAGCCGCGCGCCTTGGCCTCCGGCAGGCCGGCGAACCATTCGCGGATCGGCGTGAACGCGCCGGTATAGGTCGCCGGGTTTGAGCGCGGCGTGCGCCCGATGGGCGACTGGTCGATGTCGATCACCTTGTCGAGCTTTTCCAGCCCCTCTATCGCCTTGTGCGGGGCAGGGACCTCGCGCGCGCCATTGATGCGCCGCGCTGCCGCCTTGTAGAGCGTCTCGATCAGGAAGGTCGACTTGCCGCCGCCCGAAACGCCGGTGACGCAGGTAAACAGCCCGAGCGGGATCTCCGCGGAGACTTCCTTGAGGTTATTGCCGGTGGCGCCGACGACCTTGATGCGTCGCGACTTGTCGGGCTTGCGCCTGTTCTCCGGCAGGGCGATCTCGCGCGCGCCGGTCAGATATTGTCCGGTCAGCGAGGCCGGATTGGCCATGACCTCGCCGGGCGTGCCCTCGGCGACGATGCGCCCGCCATGCACGCCGGCGGCGGGGCCGATATCGACGAGATGGTCGGCCGTGCGAATCGCGTCCTCGTCATGCTCGACCACGATCACCGTGTTGCCGAGGTCGCGCAGATGTTTCAGCGTGTCGAGCAGACGCGCATTGTCGCGCTGGTGCAGGCCGATCGACGGCTCGTCCAGCACGTAGAGCACGCCGGTCAGGCCCGAGCCGATCTGCGAGGCGAGGCGGATGCGCTGGCTCTCGCCGCCCGACAGCGTGCCGGAATTGCGCGCCAGCGTCAGATAGTCGAGCCCGACATCGTTGAGGAATTTCAGCCGCTCGCGGATCTCTTTCAGGATGCGCGCGGCGATTTCGTTCTGCTTGGTGTTGAGCTCTTCCGGCAGCGACTCGAACCATTGCGCCGCCTTGCGGATCGACAGCGCCGTCGCCTCGCCGATATGCCGGCCGGCGATCTTCACCGCCAGCGCCTCGGGTTTGAGGCGATAGCCGCCGCACGCCTCGCACGGATGCGCCGACATGAACTTCTCGATTTCTTCGCGCATCCAGGCCGAATCCGTCTCGCGCCAGCGCCGCTCCAGATTGCCGATCACGCCCTCGAAGCTCTTCTTCGTCTTGTAGGTGCGCAGCCCGTCGTCATAGGTGAAGTCGATGGCGTCGTCGCCCGTGCCATAGAGCACGGCGTGCCTTGCCTCCTTCGACAGATCCTCCCAGCGGTCGCCATATTTGAAGCCGTAGGTCCTGCCGAGCGCCTCCAGCGTCTGGGCGTAATAGGGCGAGGGGTTTGTCGATTTCGACCAGGGCGCGATGGCGCCGCCGCGCAGCGTCAGCTTGGGGTCGGGCACCACCATGTCGGGATCGATGGCGAGCTTGGTGCCAAGCCCGTCGCAGGTCGGGCAGGCGCCGGCCGGCGCGTTGAAGGAGAAAAGGCGCGGCTCGATCTCGGGAATGGTGAAGCCGGAGACGGGGCAGGCGAACTTCTCCGAGAACACCAGGCGCTCATGCGTCTCGTTCTTGGACTTGTTGGCGCCTTCTCCCGAGCGTGCGGAGGCCGGCAGTTCCCGGTCCGCGAACTCGGCGACGGCCAGCCCGTCGGCGAGCTTGAGGCAGGTCTCCAGCGAATCCGCCAGTCGCGCCGAGATGTCGCCGCGCACCACAATGCGGTCGACCACCACGTCGATGTCGTGATTGAATTTCTTGTCCAGCGTCGGCGCATCGGCGATCTCGTAGAACTCGCCGTCGATCTTCACGCGCTGGAAACCCTTCTTCATCAGTTCGGCGATTTCCTTGCGGTATTCGCCTTTGCGTCCGCGCACGATCGGCGCCAGCAGATAGAGCCGCGTGCCTTCCTCGAGCTCGAGGATGCGGTCGACCATCTGGCTCACCGTCTGGCTCTCGATCGGCAGCCCGGTCGCCGGCGAATAAGGCACGCCGACGCGCGCGAACAGCAGGCGCAGATAGTCGTAGATCTCGGTAACCGTGCCGACGGTGGAGCGCGGATTGCGGCTGGTCGTCTTCTGTTCGATGGAGATGGCGGGCGAAAGCCCGTCGATCTGGTCGACATCGGGCTTCTGCATCATCTCCAGGAACTGCCGCGCATAGGCCGACAGGCTCTCGACATAGCGCCGCTGGCCCTCGGCGTAAATCGTGTCAAAGGCGAGCGACGACTTGCCGGAACCCGACAGGCCGGTGATCACGATCAGTTGCTCGCGCGGCAGGTCGAGATCGATGTTCTTCAGATTGTGTTCGCGTGCGCCGCGAATGGAGATGAATTTCTGGTCGCTCATGCCGCCTGAAGTCCCGCGCCTGCGTCTCCGCCCGCCGCCAGCGCCAATTGTCCGGTGATTGCCCTGTGCCGGCCCGCGCGCAAGCGGGGCCGCTCAGACCCAATCTAGGCTCTTTTGCGTCAATTGCGAGGGCAAGAAGGCCCGCAGCCGAATCTTAGCTGTCGATAGCTGACAATGTCAGAACATAAAGGGAACATCAAGCGCCGGTGGACAGGTGCGATATGGCACCCTCACTTCTTCATGAACGCCATCACCGGCTCGATGGCCTTCTGCCAGGAAGGCCGGGCCTCCATGCGTGCCATCCATGCCTCGATATTGGGATAGGCATCGAGGTTCAGGCCGGATGGCCCGCGATAGACGAACACGCTCGCCAGCGCAAAATCGGCAATGGTGAGGTCGCCGCAGATCCAGTCCTTGCCTGTGAGTGCGCCGTCCAGCACCGGGAGCAGCTGCGCCAGTTCCTTCATCTGCGCCTCGATCACCGCCTCGTCGGCCTCGCCCATGCCGAACATCGGCTTGAGCAGTTTCTCGAAGACGATGCGCTGGATCGCGGGGCCGAGATGGATCGCCTGCCAATAGGACCACTGGTCGACCATTGCGCGCTGTTTTGCGTTTTCGGGGTAGAGGCCGGTTTCCGGCTTCAGGCTCGCCAGATAGGCGTTGATCGCCCGGCTTTCCCAAACGACGAAATCGCCGTCCTGCAACACCGGCACCTTGCCGTTCGGGTTCAGCGCCCGGTATTCGCGCGTGTTGTTGCCGCCATTCCTCAGATCGATGTCGACGATCTCGGCATCGAGCCCGAGCTCGAAAACGACGGCGCGCACGCGCAGCGCGTTGGGCGAAAGATTGGCGTTGTAGATTTTCATGATGTGCTCCCCGGTCACTGCCGCGATGGCCGGCCTGTTCGCGGCGGATACTAGTGCGTTTGACCTTTGGACGGAATCGAAAAGCGCTGCCTCTCGCA
>JBHIWX010000111.1:0-11875 GCA_041987205.1 Rhizobiaceae bacterium
CTTGAAGTCGCCGAAATACTTCGTGATCGCCGCCGTCAGCGTCGTCTTGCCATGGTCGACATGGCCGATCGTGCCGATGTTGCAATGCGGCTTGTTGCGTTCAAACTTTTCCTTTGCCATCTGCCTTGGTCCTCTTGATGCTTCGTGGCACAACATGGCGGCCCATGTTTGAGCGGCCGAAATAAGGGGTTCGTCCACTCCGCGCAAGCGCAAATGGCACTCTGTCTCCCGAACATAGCGAAATCAGACAATGCAATACGACCGACGAAAGACAGAAGCCCAGTATCGGGCAAACCCGAGAATGAAATTTTTGTTCTTCTGGGGACACAAGCCTTCAAGGGACGGTTCGATATCATCTTCTTGCCTCAGCCAATGGTGGAGCGCCCCTTTCAAGGTAGATGGAAGGCGCTATCCGACGGCGGAGCACTGGATGATGGCATCCAAGGCACGGCTGTTTGGTGATGTTTCAATTGCCGAACAGGTTCTCGATGCTTCGGGCCCCAAGGAAGCCAAGGCGCTCGGACGCAAAGTCTCAGGTTTCAACAACAGTATCTGGGAGGAAAATCGCAGCCAAATCGTGGTGAAGGGAAACTACCACAAATTCATGTCGAATCAGGAATTGGCGGACTTTCTCCTGGCGACCTCCGGAAAGGTCCTTGTGGAAGCCAGTCCTGTCGACCGCGTGTGGGGAATTGGTCTCCCCGCCCACGACTCCAACGCATCCAATCCCCTTCGGTGGCGAGGTGACAACCTCCTTGGCTTCGCGTTGATGGAAGTCCGGGACTTGTTGACGGCCGGACAAAAGCGAACTTGAAGCTTCCCGGACGCTCGCAGGCCTATTCGAACACCCGATAGGCGAGTTTCTTCGCCAGATGGCGCTTTCGCACGCGCTGCACGGAGTTCTCCAGCCCGCCCGAATAAATCAGCCGCATCATCGCCATCTGCGTATCCGCGCCCTTGTCGACGGCGATGGCGAAATCATTCGGCGAAACGCGCACAATCCGGCCCGTGAGCGTCATGTTGTCGATCTCGAAAGTGATAGGCGCGCCAGCCGATGCCGGCGCGGCGCCGACGACCCGCAGTCCGCCCAGCGAGATGTCCGCGGTTCGGAAGTCCTGTACCCGCCCATCGGCAAGCACATGTACGTCAAGCGCCCCGCGCAGGCGTTCGGAATGGCGCAGGCGTGGCCGCTCGATGCAGACCAGCATCGCCACCGTAAGCACAATTATGTTGTACCAGGACCAGTAGAGCGCCAGCGCGCTGGAATCCTGCAGCGAGACCCTGGAGCCGAAGGCGTGGATGATGCCGCCCAGCGTCAGCACCAGGAACAGGCCGAACCACGCCATCATGTTCCATTGCACGACCATCTTGCTGCGGTCGCCGCCCTTGGCCGTGACCTTGAACTTGTGCCCTTTCGGTCGGACAAGGCCGATGAAGAAGGCGGTGATGATCTCGCGCGCCGAAAGGAGCTGCGCCACGTCGGTCATCACCGGCAGCGCCCTATGGCCGGACAACCAGCTGATCACCACGATCTGGGTCAGATAGGCGGGGAAGAAATAGGCGATGGCCTGCGTGACATCGACATCGACGGCGCGGATGTCGAACAGGAGATAGAGGATCGGCACGACAAGGCCGGCCACCCGGAAGATATAGGCCGCCGACCAGTACAGCATGGTCTCGATCAGGCTCAGGCGATCGCGCAGCTCCAGCCCGTTGCGCGGGCGAAACGGGCCGTCGGTGCCGCGCACGATCTGCGCGAAGCCGAGCGCCCAGCGGCTGCGCTGGGTGATGTATTCCTTCAGCCCTTCCGGTGCCAGGCCAAGCGAGAGCTGCTCGTTGAGATAGATCGTGCGATAGCCGTGCCGCTTCAGCCGAAGTGTCAGCAGGTAGTCCTCGGTGACCGAATCCGTCGGCAGCCCGCCTGCCCTTGCCAGCGCTGGCATGCGGATGACCGAGGACGTGCCGCAGCAAAACGCCGTGCCCCAGGCATCCTTCGACGGCATCAGCACCTCGAAGAAATAGCGCTGCTCGTCGGGCCAGACATCGGCGGCGTTCAGATTGGCCTGGATCGGATCGGGATTGATGAAGTGCTGCGGTGTCTGCACGATGCCGACGTCGTCATCCCGGAACAGCGGCATGACGCGCCGAAGGAAGTGACGCATCGGCACGAAATCGGCATCGAGGATGGAGACATAGTCCGGCGGCTGGTCCAGACCCGCGACATGGCGCAGCGCATGATTGATGTTGCCGGCCTTGGCGTGGCGGTTGTCCGGCCGCGCGAGATAGTAGCAACCATGCTTGTGTGCCAGTTCGGCGAGCCATTCCCGCCGCCCGTCATCGAGCACCCAGACCCGGAAGTTCGGATAGGTCATGGCGAGCGCACCGATCATCGTCTTCTCGACGATCTCGCGCTCCTCATTGTAGGTGCAGATGAAGACGTCGACGAGCGGCGCGCGTTCGCGCGAAGCGAACCACGCCATGTTGGCGTCGGCCTCGCCCGAGCGATCCCGCGTGCGCGACAGCGTGATATAGGCCATCACCGAGCCGACGACCGCGAACAGTTCGATGGCGAGGAAGATCACGCCGGCAATGAAATCGACCGTATCGGCCATGGGCGGCAGCGTCATGAAGATGCGCCACGCCAGATAGCGGCCGATCAGCGCCAGCACCAGCATGATCAGGAGGACGCGCCACTGGCTGGCGCGCGTCACCCATTGCATCAGGACGAGCAGCAGCGCGCCGACAAGGGCGGCTGGCGCAAACCCTTCCGCCAGAACGGTAAGCATCGGATTCATCGGGTAGTATCCCCGCTATCGCCCGGTTTCAGAGCGCGTCCCGGCCGAACACGACCCGGCCGGTGCGGCCGATCGCGCAGCGCTTGGCACCCTGCGCGGCGCCCTGCTGCGGATCGTCGAGCGCGACGGTGACCCGATAGGCTTCGCGCGTGAGCGCGGCGGGTGTGATCGCATAGCTCGCGGGCGCGGCAGCCATGCCGCTTAGAAGCACCACCCTGCCCTTGACCGGATCGCCGCCTTCGCGAAACTGGAACGCCGCAGGTGTGCCGCGCACCAGGCTGTTGTAGACGGCCTCGCTGACGACCGCCGTGACCAGCGGGCTGGAGCAGTCGATGATGTTGAGCAGCGGTTCGCCCGCAATCACGTTTTCGCCGGGCGCGGCGAGCACTTCCCAGACCTCGCCAGCGACAGGTGCGCGAAGCTCGGTTTCCCGCTGCATGGCAAGCCGCTTGCGCTCGGCGGAGACGGCAACCTGGGCCCACAGCGCCTGGGAGCGCGCGATCTCGAGCTCGGCACCGAGCGTCACGATCTGGGTCTCAACCTCGTCGAGGCGCTGGGCCGATTGCGGCCGGTCGTTATAGCTGTCGCCGACGAATATGCCCTTGGCGAGCGCATCGCGTTCGACCGTCAGCGCGGAGAGTTCGCTGCGCAGTTCGCGCACATATTCGGCCGCGATCACCGCGTCGGGATCGCCCGAGCGGGCGACGAGATCCGACGAGTCGGCCGCTTGGGAACGCCCGACCATCTTCGTCACCGAGGCAACGGCGCTGTTGAGCCTTGCTTCGGTCGTGTCGATACGAGCCTCGATGATCGCGATGCGGTTCTCGGCGAAGACGGAGACCCGTTCGCTGAGCACGTCGCGCAGTTCCTCCAGCGCGGCCAGGCGCGTCGCGTTCGAGCTTTCCTCCGCTTTCAACCGGTCAAGCCGATCGATCATCACGGTCAGGCGCGAGGTATCGACACGCGGATTGGAAATGGTCAGCAGCGTGCGCTCTGTATTGACGCTTTGGCCGACCGTCAGCGGATTGGCCGGACCGCCGATGACGCCGTCGATCGGCGCGCGAATGGTCACCAGCGGCGCGTTGACCACCGCCTCGACGCTCGAGGGCTGAAGCAGGCGCTGCGCCGGCATGATGCCGACGATGGCGATGACCGCAAGGCCGATCAGGGTCTTGACGATACGTCCGGTCCACTGCCTTGCAGTGCCTTTCCGGGCGGCCGGCTTGGCATCCTTGCCTGTTTCCTGCCCGGCCGGCGTGTCGGAGACGGCGTCACCGGCCTGCCGCTCGAATTCCTCGTCGAGCAATGCCTTGAGCCGCGCGACGTCCTGATCGACATCGGCGCTCTCGCCGGCGGGCCGGGGTACCGGACCGCTGAAGGGCCGGTTCTTCGACACGCGTCGTTCGACATGTGCCGAGCCGGAACCTTCTTCCGCGGCGGCGGTATCTGTATTTGTTTCGGCGGAACCGGCATCCCGATGGGGCTCTTCCGGCGAAAGCCATCCTTCCTTCTTGCGAAGGGAGTTGTCCTTGCTGCTCATGTTTGTCTGCGCCTGTATCCTGCAGCAACCGCCGATGGCCCCCGCGGTTTGCCTTTATTTCTTGTTGGGAGACAGGCTATCGGTAAGGTTGTTTCCGATTGGATAACGCGCGCGCCGAACCCCGGCACAAGGTTATCGTAGGGTAAACGACGGGACTTAAACTAGAATTTTTGCAATTGTCCGGGCGGCCAGCTTCGCGCCGTCTTCATCGCCTGCTCCGGGAATGAACTCTGCGGCACCCGCCTGCAACGCCTCGAAATCCGCGCGGCTAAGCTTGTCACGCCAGGTGTCAGGGCCGAGCAGGCATGCGGCGCCCTGCGCCTCCAGCAACTCGCCGAGCAGCGCCTGGTTGCGATGGTCTGGAAGGACCAGAACCGGCTTGCCGTGCGACAGGGCCTGATAGGTCGAGCCGGAACCGCCATGCGTCACCACCGCGCGGGTCCGGTCAAGCAGCGTCTCGATCGGCAGCCAGTCGAAGGCGAAATCGATGGCGGGATCGGACCGGAAACGGTCCGCATTGCCACCGACATAGACGACCGAGGTAGCGCCCGTCGCGTCGCGGATCGCAGCCAGCATGCCTACGGGCATGTCATTGACCCCGGTGGACCCCATGGAGACCAGCAGCACGCGATCAAGGTCGGCAAGCGCCTCGGGAAGCGGCGCCGTCTCCCGCAAGGTGATCGGACCGCAAAGCAGATGGTTTGGCGCGAGTTCGCCGAACCGCTCGGCCAGCGCGCGCGGATCCGTCATCAGGACGAGATCTGCGTCGTAGAATTCGAACACATCCTCCACTCGCGAAAGACCACGGGCCATCCGCAGAGCGTTGATGGCGTCGCCCTCGCGCCGGAAGCGTTCCGTCTGGAAGGTCTCCGCGCGGCCGTACCGGGTCAGGAACACATTGGTGACGTTGATGCGCGGGCAATCGGGAAACCGGGCTGCCGACAGCCACTGGACCGGACACTGATTATGCACCACGCCATCGAATTCGCGCTCCGCGAACAGGCCGTCGAGCGCGTCCGCCATCGCCGCCCAGCTCGGCCGCCCTTCGCCCGGCGTAGCCTGAAGGTTCACGATCTCATGCCGGCCACCGCAAAGACGTTCAAGGTGCGCGCTGTGGAGCGGCGTGACGAAAGTGACGTTGAAATCGCCAGCCTCGCACAGCGATTCGGCGATCAGGAAATCGCGCGCGGCGTGACCGAGCACCGGCCCGGAGAGAAACGTGACCCGTTTCACGGCGCAGCCCCGCTTGAACGGTGGAGCCAGAGCCCGGACCAGTACGGGCAATCATCCGGGTCCAGACCCAGCGCTTCCAGAAACGCCGGAACGACGCTGCCCCTGCGCGCAATCGCATCCTCATAGCCCTGATAGTTGCCCTTTGGCCCGAGAAACGACCGGATATCGTCATGCTGTAACAGCCAGGAAGTGTCGGAAAGATCGAAAACGCCGGCACCCGATTCACGTGTGGTCTCAACGGCTTGGTCGTATGCCTTCAACTGGGTCTGCCAGCTGCGCAGCCAGTCCGTCTTGTCGCGGAAAAAGCCGACCGGATGCACCGCGATACCCTCGAACATGAGGTCCAGCACCTCGCGCTCCTCGCGCGTTCGCAGGAAAGAGAACGCCTCGGCCGACAGCACGGCCGCGTCTTCTGGCATCGCCCGCAGTGCCGCATTGACCGCCTTCGCCGCAGCTTTCTGATCCTCACTTGAGAGAACCGGACAAACGCCCTCGATCCGCTTCGGTGTGACGAGCGACGGCCGGATGGCGACATGCGCGATGCGAAAGCAGTTCGTGTCGAGGAGAACGCGCGCGCCGGGATCGCCAACCGGATCAAAATCGCGGACCACCGCGATGCCTTTCGAAGCCAGGAACCCCGCATTGGCGGCCAGATAGGCCTGGATCGACGTCGAGCCGGTTCTGTGCGTGCCGAAATGCAGATGAAGCCGTTGCATCAGCCCGTTTCGAACAGAAGGTTTTCCGCGCTGAAATGCGAAGTGTAGAGTTCGATGTCCTGCCGGTAGAGCGTCGTGACCGCCGCCCTCATTTCGTCCGTGAACAGCGCCCTTTCGGAAGGCAGCTTGCCTTCCTTCTTCATGCCTAAAATGTCGAGTGCGCTCATCCTGGCATAGTCAGCGCCATCGTCGACCTTCTCGAATGCCGAGGTCGCGTGCCCGGTCAGCGTTCGGGCATCACGCACATCAAGGCCGATCCGCGCCTGCAAATCCTGGGCGCACGCGTCGAACGCTTCCACCGAATAATAGGCGTCGTATTCCTTGAACAGGAGAAAGGCCGATTGCGGCATCCAGTGCGCATTGAGGTAGAGGATGTCCGGATTGTGCAGCATCGCGACGAAATCGACAAAACGGAAATTGTGCGGATGGATAGCGAACTGGGTGATCCTGTGCAGTTCCCAGCTCTGGACATCCATGTTCACGAACTTGTCCATGAACGCGCTATAGATCCGGCGAAACGGGCACCGCAGGATGACGAAGGCAAAAGACGCCTCCATTGCCTCGCGATTACTGGCGATGAACGTATCGTTGTTCTGATGTATCCAGTTGACCTGCGAGGGACCGTCGATGAATCCGTTCTCCACGGCAAGCGAATAGCGCATGGTGGAGCAGGCATTTTTCGGGATGAAGCTGTACAGCGCGTTTGGCCGGTAGATCATCAGCGCGTGCTGGCGCGCCCGCGCGTGAAGATGGTTCGCGTTCGCGTTGACGGGACTGATGCCGGTAAAATTGAACTGGCGTGCCACGTTGGATCCTTATCGCCGTTCGGTCTCTCGCAGAAATCGGCCCCGAAGGACATCAGCTGCCCGCGCACCGATCAGCAAGGTCCCGAACACGTCATGATGGATATAAAACGGTAGCATCCGGATTGAAACCGATGGCCCTTTTCGTTGCAGGGATTGCTCGCAGCGTCATGGCTCCGAACAGGCACCACCACTTCCCCTGTTAGCAGTATCGTTGCTGCAAGTCCCGAATTTTATGGGAGGTTCCCGGCAGCAAGGTTACTGCTACATGATGGAGCGGGCGAAGGGAATCGAACCCTCGTCGTAAGCTTGGGAAGCTTCTGCTCTGCCATTGAGCTACGCCCGCGCGCCTTCCGATTAGCGCATTTTCATGGCGAGCGGAAGCACTTGTCGCGCCATCGGTATTGCATGCAGGCTGGCGCACCGCCGAGCGAATCGGCAAGGCTGGTTTTGCGCGTTCATAGGCTTATAAATTCAAATATTGTGATATTACTATTCTTCGGGGTGCGAGCGACGCGACGGGAGACGCGTCCGGACAGGCAAATCCGGCCGGCGCGACCGGCAAGCGGAACGGGAGGGGGATCGACATGATCGAGGAATGGCGTCAGATCGTCATCGAAAACGCCGCATGGTTCATTGGCTGGGGCGGCCTGATCATCGGCATCGTTTTCGGCTTCATCGTCCAGCGCACCAATTTCTGCACCATGGGCTCGTTGTCCGACATCCTGACCTTCGGCGACTACCGGCGCTTCCGGGCATGGCTGCTGGCCGGCGCCGTCGCGATCGCCGGTGTATGGCTGCTCGAACGCGCCGGCGTCGCCGACATGGCGGAATCCATGTACCTCGCCCCCAGTCTCGGCTGGCACGCCAACATCGTGGGCGGCGCAATGTTCGGCTTCGGCATGGTCTTTGCCGGTGGCTGCATCTCGCGCAATCTGGTGCGCGCCGGGGGTGGCGATCTGCGCTCCGTCTTCGTGCTGATCGTCACCGGCATTTTCGGCTACATCACCATCGGCGGGCTGCTCGGCCCGCTCAGGGTATCGCTGTTCGGCCCCGCAACGATCGAGCTTTCCCAATACGGCATGGAGACCCAGCGCAGCGGCGAACTCCTCGCCACGCTGACCGGCATCGACCTTGCCACGGCGATCACGGCCACGGCCGCGGTGATCGTCGCCGCCATCGCGATCTACTGTTTCAAGGACAGGGATTTCCGGACCTCGCCCACCCACCTTGCCGCCGGTTTCGGCATCGGTCTGTGCGTGGTCGCGGGCTGGCTGCTGACCGGGCTAGCGGCGGACGAATTCGCCGACATCCCCGTCCAGCTCATCTCGCTGAGCTTCGTGCGCCCGTCCGGCGACACGCTCGATTACGCCATGCGCTACACCGCGCTGGGTCCGCCGGGCTTCGGCGTGGTCACCACTATCGGCGCGATCCTCGGCGGATCGATCGGTGCGCTCACCTCGGGCCGGTTCATCCTGACGACTTTCGCCGACGTGCCCGACTCGCTGCGCAACATGTTCGGCGCGGTGCTGATGGGCGTCGGCGGCGTGCTGGCACTGGGCTGCACCGTCGGTCAGGCGATGACAGGCTTCTCGACACTCGCGATCGGCTCGATCCTCACCTTCGCGGCGATCGTGGCCGGCGGCGTCGCCGGCATCAAGACGATGGAGCGCATGCTGGGCGGCTGAGCCGGTATCAAGTGCTCAGCAATTGTTCTCGACGATCTGGTTGATGGCGTCGGTCAGGCCCGGATCGCTGATCAGTTCCCTCGCCTTCAGCCCGTCGGCGCAATTGAGTTCCTGGTCTGTATTGATGCTGCCGCGCATGCCGTAGAACATGCCGACCGTCTCGTTTTCGGCCTGGGCGTTGTCGATCAGATAGGTGCAGGCGGCCACGACCTCCTCGTCGGGGATCTGGCCAGCCCCGTTGATGCAGGCATTGAAATAGTCCTCGAGTTCCTGCGCACCTGCGGGGGAAACAAGAAGGGTTGTGGCAAGGAAAAAAGAGGCGAATGCGAGCTTGCGCATCGAAAGGCTCCATCAATTGGCACGGGGTACAAACCACGCAACCACAAGAAAAGCCCCCGCTCTCGCGTCATGGTAGCGGCCCGCCGCCGAAACGCAATGCAATTTGCAAGGCCGTGCCTGCCGTAACGGGCGTCAAAGGCGAACCGGAATGATCTGCCAACCAAGCCGCGACGAACTTCAAACACCTGCGGGCAAACCCCGAGCCTACTTGTTATGCACCAGGCAATTGTTGGCGAAATAGGTGTGATTGCCGTCGAGCCGCAGGTTGAACACGGTTTGCGTCGCCTCGCCCTCATGCGTGGTAATGCGCCCGACCGCGCGGAACGCGGTCTCGATCACCGTCTCGAGGCACGGCGACGTGATGCCGGAATTGGCGACCATGGGCAGCACGCGGGCCGATACCGAGGCCAGCACCACGAGCTCATCGCCCTGCGTCAGCGCATCAACCCGGAAGTGCCCGGTCTCCGCGAAAGTCGCTTCAGGATCGATCGACTTCCAGCCTTCGCGCGTCTTGAACGGATGCTCGGCGGTGACAAAACCCGCACCGTCATCGAAGCCGTAGAGCTTGCGGTTGCCGAGCATGGGCGTTTCGATTGATACGACAGTGTTGATTTCGCCATGCTCGCCGACCACCCGGTCGCCGACACGGACATCGCAAATCGCGCGAACCGATCCGTCCGCCATCAGGATCCCGGTCTCACCCGTGAAGCAGCAGTTCTGTACCTCGATGGAGGTCGTCGACTGAATGCCTGCAAGTGCGTCATACGCAACGTTCGACACCGGGTCGTCTTCGCGATGCGCCCCGATCAGGCTGGTCGCCTGTCCGAAATAGAACCGAATGCCGACGATGCCCTGCGCGTAACCGTCGAAATTGCTGCGGAAATCGGAGAAGAACGCGGCGTGGGGAGTGAATTTCGCTTCCAGGCCCGCCGTCATGTAGCCGTCGATTTCTGCGGAAGTTCCACCCCCGATCCCGACCATGAAATCGTCAGTCAGATACCAGTTGATGCCGGCGGCACCATAGCCTCCCTGCTCGACATTGGTGCCCCATTGATAGCCGCCCGTTCCATATAGAGTGATCCGGTCCAGATAGACCTCTGCCTCGACACCCGTCTGGTAGAGTCTCTGCTCGTCAAGCTGCCATTCGGTGTAATAGCAGCATCCACCTCCGAGATCATAACCGGAACGAGAGAATTCATTTGTGTTGACCGCCCCCGCGGCCGTCACGCCAAACAAACCCCTTGCCGGGTCGCGCCAAAAGATGTGTCCGCCAACGCCGCCGACGAAATCGCCGCCCTGTTCGCCGGCCACGCCATCGATCTGCACACCGAAGGAATGGGCGAGCGGCACCGTCACCGAGCCGATGACAAGGCCAAGATTGTATCGGCCCGCATCCGTGTAATCGGTTGAATAGGGAAAATTCGGCCGAAATGAATCTGCCCCGTCCCTGTACCCGCTGCTCTCGTTCACGCCGCCCGCAATGGCGAACTTGAAATTGACGCCAGAGACAGCTGGCAGCGCTTCTTGCGCCGAAGCATGTCCGCCAAGAAGAGAAACCGTGGCAATCAGCCCGATGGCCGTCGATGACAGCAACACACGCCTGACGACAATCCGTACGCCTGCATCCTCGTGCATGACCTGATTCCTCTGCGCCGCTTGCACACTTTGACCACACGAGGGACAAAAATGAAACCCGGGTCACCGCGCGGCATTTCAGACGGATGTTCGAGTCCGGGACACGTCTGCAAACACCGGAGCAGTCCCAACTGCCTGGCCCGCGCGCCGGATCGCTCGAAACCTCTTTTGAAAGCAGTACTCTGGATATGCTGGAGCGGGTAGCGGGAATCGAACCCGCATATTCAGCTTGGAAGGCTGCTGCTCTACCATTGAGCTATACCCGCGCCGGGTCGAATTCGGCTTCCTGTGCGGCGGTGGTGGAGGGGGCTGGATTCGAACCAGCGTACGCATAGCGAACGGATTTACAGTCCGTCTCCTTTAACCACTCGGACACCCCTCCACGTAACCGCAGAAGCCATGCTGCGAGGCAGTTTGCGGCATCGGCAACGTCTGATGAGACGGCCCCGAAATCCGCGAAGCGCCTTATGGCGACAAGCCATTTCACTGTCAACCACGAGCGGGCCCTAATCCGCCTGCTTTCGCGCTCGGGCCATATCCAACGCCACTGACACAAGATATAGGCGGAACCATGAGCGACGACGACAAGCCCGGAACACCCAAGGATAGCCACTATGCGCGGCTGCGCCGCGCACATCGCGACCGCAAGGCCGGCGGCCAGAGACCCGGCGCAATGCCGCGCCCGCGCCCAGGCACACCGCCTTTGGAACCTGTGCCGGAAGGCCAGGTGCGTCTTTACGGCCTGCACACGGTGCGCGCAGCACTCGACAATCCGAAGCGGCGCATCGCCAAGATGGCGGTCACACGCAATGCGCTGATGCGGCTTGAACTGGGAGAGGATCATGGCCTCCCCTTCCCGGTCGAGATCGTCGAACCGCGCGCAATCGACCGGCTGGTCGGATCCGATGCCGTGCATCAGGGCGTGGTCATCGACACCTTTCCGCTGTCTGCGCGCAAGCTCTCCGGCCTGACAGATGCACGGCTATTGCTTGTGCTGGATCAGGTGACCGACCCCCACAATGTCGGCGCCATCATGCGCTCCGCCGTTGCCTTCGGCGTCGATGCGCTTGTCACCACGGCCCGCCACAGCCCGGCCGAAAGCGGCGTGCTGGCAAAGGCCGCCTCG
>JBHIWX010000112.1:0-11752 GCA_041987205.1 Rhizobiaceae bacterium
CCTCATCGGCTGCATCCTCCTGATCACGGTTACCATCAGCGTTCGTAGCCAGCCTGATGGTGAAAGAAGCGGACGCATCAATCTGTGAAGCGGGCGACCGCCTGACTTCGAACATTCGGCATGGGACCGGGTATGGCATTCAGACTGGGAATTGATATCGGCGGGACGTTTACCGACGTGACGGTGGCCGACGAAACGGACGGTTCGGTCCAGGTATTCAAGGCCCTCAGCACAAAGGATGATCCCCTGACGGGCATCATCAACGGCATCGGTCTGGCGTCGTCGGCGATGGGCCTTTCCGAGGCGGAGTTCGTTTCCCGGTGCCGGCGCATCGTTCATGGAACGACCATCGGCACCAACGCGATAATCCAGCGCAATGGCCCGGTCGTCGGACTGATCGGCAACAAGGGCTTTCGCGACATTCTGGAATTCATGGATGGTACGAAACCCGAGCCGTTCAATCTGCGCATGGCAAGGCCCGAGCCGCTCGTTCCGCGTCACCGGCGTCTGTTCGTCGGAGGCCGGATCGACTATCAGGGCCGCGAAGTGGAGCCCCTGGCAGAAGATGACGTTCGAAACGTCGCTGAAGTCTTCCGCAAACAGGGCGTGGAGTCAGTCGCCGTCGCACTGTTGTGGTCGCAGGTAAATCTCGCGCACGAAGTCAGGGTGCGCGAAATTCTCAACGAGATGCTGCCCAATGTGGCGGTGGTCATCAGTTCGGAAATCCTGCCGCAATTGCGTGAATGGGACCGTACTTCGGCGACCGTGCTGAGCGCGTACACGCTGCCGCCCATCGCAGGCTATTTCCGGCGGTTGCGCACCTATCTTACCGACAACGGATACACGTCGGAGCCGCTTATCATCCAGTGCAATGGTGGCAGTGCTCCGATCGATCGCATCCTGCAGGTTCCGGGAAAGAGCATCGGTTCAGGTCCCGCCGCTGCACCCGCAGCAGCCGTGCACGTCGCAAGCGAGTTCTTCAGCCGCGAAAAGATCAATGTCATTTCGATCGACATGGGCGGCACCAGCTTCGATGTAGGGCTGATCCGCGAGGGCATGCCGACACTGACGCGGGAATTGCGCATCGAGGGCATGCCGCTTGGCTCCATGGCCGCCGACATCATTTCAATCGGTGCGGGCGGGGGCTCCATCGCCTCGGTCGATTCAGGCGGTGCACTCAAGGTCGGTCCGGAGAGCGCCGGCTCGAAACCGGGGCCGGTCTGCTACGGACTTGGCGGCACCGAACCGACAGTAACAGATGTTTTTGTCGCACTCGGTTATGTCAGTCCCGACGCGTTTGTCGGTGGACAGATATCCCTCGACCGCGAAGCCGCACTAGCGGCCATTTCGGACAAGGTTGCCGTGCCGTTGGGTCTCGATGTCATCGATGCCGCAGCCGGCATTTTCAAGCTGACGAACTTCATGATGGTGAAGGCAATGGCTGCGGCCTCGGTTGAGCGCGGCGTTGACCCCCGCAAGACCGTTCTTGTTGCCGGCGGTGGAGCCGGCGGTGTTGTGGTTGGTGCTCTGGCCGAGGAGTTCGGCGTAGACCGTGCCCTCATACCGCGCGTCGCCGGCGGTTACAGCGCATTCGGCATGACCGTCGTCGATGTGACTTTTGATTACACCGAAACATTCGCGATCAGCACCGAAACGCTGGAGATAGAGGAGATCAACCAGCGGTTCGCGGCAATGGAAGAGCAGGCGTTGAAGGAGCTTTTGGCCAGCGGTGTAGATACGTCCACAGTCAAGTTTCAGTGGTTCTATGATGCGGCCTATTGGGGGCAGGCGCACGAACTGATCGTGCCGCTTGAGAAGGGGCGTTTTGCCGACATTTCGGACCTGCGCTCGGCCTTCGACAAGGAACACGAGCGTATCTACTCCTTCATGATGCCGGACGACCGTGTGAACTTCTTCCACTGGCGATTGAACGCGATCGTCAGCGACGAACTGGAACAACCACCAGCGCAGGACGGGGATGCAAATACCGCTCTTCCTTCCCCGCGCTGCCGTCGACCGGCGTGGTTCGGCGGACTCCAGCATGAACAGGAGATTCCGGTATTCGAGGGAAGGAAACTGCGCCAGGGCCAGGTCGTTCCCGGCCCAGCGGTGATCGAGGAGCCGTCAACCAGCGTAACGGTTTTCCCCGGCCATGCGGTCAGGGTCAGCAGGCTTGGCTATGACTACAGGGTAAGAGGCGAGGAATTGTTGGGAGACGACAGATGAGTGAGCAAAAAGCGAAGACGGCTGCTGGTGGCGAGCGGCTCGACGGTCTGTCGGACAACATCGATCCAACCACCTTTTCGGTGCTTCTGCACGCGATCGGCCAGGCGTCGGACGAGATGACGAAAGTGCTGCAGCGCGGTGCGCGAAGCACGATCATCTCGATTGCCCGCGACCACTCCGCGTCGATCTACACGGCCGACCGGCGCATGCTATACCAAAATGACGCGCTGCCGGTGCACACTGTCGGCGGCACGCTCAATCTGGAGGCGATCAAGGACGAATTCGGTGACGATATCCATGAAGGCGATATCTTCATGGTCAACGATCCCTATTCCGGAACGACGCACAATTCGGACCTGACGGTGATCATGCCGGTGTTCTTCGAGGGCCACCACATGTTCTGGACCTCGATCCGTGCGCACCAGAACAACACGGGCGAAGCATCTTTCGGACACGCCTCAACGAGCGTCTGGCAGGATGGAATCCAGATACCGCCGGTCAAGATCTACGAAAAAGGCAAGGAAATCCGCAGCGTCATCCGTTTCTATCTTCGCAACGTCCGTCTTCCCGAATGGCTTGAGGCGGATCTTCGCGCCATGGTCGGCTCAGTCAAGATAGGTGCCAAGCGGCTGGTCGAGATGACGCGCCAGCACGGGATCGGAATCGTGCGGGCAACTGTCGAGGAAATGATCCTGTATTCGGATCGCCGCACTGCAGCAGAAATTCTCGCTCTGCCGGACGGCGTCTACACCGGTGAAAGCTGGATCGACAGCGACGGTCAGGGCACCTCGAACATTCGCATCGCTTGCACGGTCACCATCGACGGCGACATGATCTGCATGGATTACTCGGAATCCGATCCGCAAGTCGGCGGTCACTGCAATTCATCGCTCGCATCGCTGCGCGCGAACGCTTCCATTCCGGTCCTCACGACAATCGATCCCACCATCCCGCGCAACGAAGGCTGCATGCGCCACATCGTGGTGAAGGCTAGAGAGGGAACAGTGGCGCTCGGCAAATGGCCGGCCAGTACCTGGTGGTCGACCACCAACCCCGGAGACGAGATCATCGAGGCGGGCTGGAAGGCGCTTTCCAAGGCTGCGCCAGGGCGCGTTCCTGCCGGCTGGGGACGTATCCAGCAGCGGCTTTCCATGGGCGACGATTACAGAACCGAGCCGCCGACACCGTTTGCGGCCTCGATCTTCGTCGCCGGTTCAGGAGGCGGTGCTTCGCTCGGCTATGATGGCTGGCCGCTGACCCAGTGCATCGCTGCGCTTGGCGGCCTCCAGGGTGAGTCGATCGAAATGGTCGAACTGCTGCAGCCCCTTTTCATCGAGAAGAACGAGTTCCTGACCGATTCAGCAGGTGCCGGAAAGTGGATCGGTGGGCACGGCTGCGAGACGGTCGTTAAACCGTACAACGGCCTGCTCTACATGAAATTCGAGTACGAGGGCACGTTGAATCCGCCCTACGGCATATTTGGTGGCATGCCCGGCAATGGCGGGTGCAAGTACAAGGAAATGCCGGACGGCAAACGTCATTTCTATCAGGCTCACCCCAATCCGGATGCCTTCAGCGAAGGCGAGCGCTATGTCTGCGTCAGCTCCGGCGGCGGAGGTTACGGCAGTCCGCTGGAACGCTCTCCTGAAAGCGTACAGGGGCTGGTTCGTGACGAATTCTTCTCGATCGAAGCGGCGCGAGACTGGTTTGGTGTGGTGCTCGACGAAGGCTCGCTCGCTATTGACGAGCAGGAGACGGAAGCACTGCGCACTCAGATGCGCGATGCCGACGACCGGAAATCGATATGGTCGCCCGACCATGCAGGCGGCGGACACTTCTGGAAATCCAGATATCGCGAAGGTGACGTTATCGTCTACGAGGAAATGCCGGTCGCCCTGCAACTCGGCCTTTCTCCGGAGGCGCGCTGATGACCGATAATCTCGGACCGAATGAACACTTGATAGGACAGGATGGGTCACGCTCGCGTCTTCTGACGCCGTCGCTGGTCCTCGATCTCGACGCGCTGGAGCAAAACATCCGGACTATGACGAACCACTTTGCCGCGCGTCCGGAAGGTCTGCGGCCGCATGCAAAGACCCACAAATCAGCTGCGATCGCGAAGTTGCAAATGGAGGCCGGTGCCGTCGGCATTTGCTGCGCGAAGCTCGGTGAAGCCGTCGCCATGGCCGGGGAGGGTCTGCAGAAAATCCTTATTACCTCACCGATCATCGTGCCGCAGAAAATTGATCGGCTGGTCGCACTGAACGGCGAGATCGAAGAGCTGATACTCGCTGTCGACTGCGAGTTGACGCTCGAACTGCTCTCGGCAGCGGCGGTGAAAGCAGGCAAGCCGGTTCGTGTAGTGGTCGATCTGGGCGTCGGCAAGAATCGGACCGGTGTGTCAAGCATCGAGGCGGCCGTGATGCTTGCCCGTTCGATCCTGGACAAGCCGGAACTGCGGTTCATGGGGCTGCAGTGCTACGCAGGCGCCGTTCAGCACATCGAGGACTCTGCCGCGCGCAGGGTGGAGGCGATGAAAGTGACGGACCGCATCGCCAAGGCGCGCGATGCAATCTCAGAAGTCACAGGGCCTTTGCAGATCGTCACCGGTGGTGGAACCGGGACGTTCGACATCGATCCCGATGCCGGTGTGTTCACCGACATGCAGGTTGGCTCTTACGTGTTCATGGATGTCGAGTATAACGCCGTACGTCGCGACGACGGGACGTCCGGCCCGTTCGAGACGTCACTGTTCGTTCAGACGACCGTCATCAGCGCCAACGTATCGGAACGCGCCACGACCGACGGCGGTTACAAGGCCTTCGCCATGGATGGTCCAAGGCCGACCATTCACGACGGTGCACCAGCCGGGACCTGCTATGAATTCCTCGGCGACGAACACGGATGTCTCGTCTATCCGGATTCTTCGAATGGTTCGCATATCGGAGACATCGTCAATTGCGTGACGCCCCACTGCGATCCGACAGTTAACCTCTACGACTTCTACCACTGCGTCCGTGGTGACACGTTGGTCGACATATGGCCGATCCAGGCGCGTGGCCAGAGCTGGTGAACGGGTAAGATCATGACTGGTGCAGCGGTTGAAATGAAACACATCAGCAAGGCCTTCGGCGGCCTGCAAGCGGTGAATGGCGTATCGCTCTCGATCCATCCAGGAGAGGTTCTCGGGATCGTCGGTCACAACGGCGCCGGCAAGTCGACGTTGATCAAGATTCTTTCTGGCGCGCATCGTCCCGATTCTGGAGAGATCATGGTCGGCGGTCGCAATGTCTCGATCAACTCTCCGCGCGATGCGCGCGCGCTGGGGATTGAAACGCTTTATCAGGATCTGGCGCTTGCCGAAAACCTCGATGCCGCCGCGAACCTCTTCTTGGGCCGCGAACTGACCAAAGGCTTCGGAGTGCTCGACAAGAAAAGAATGGCGAGCGAGGCCGAACAAGTCATTCAGCGCATCAATCCGCGATTTGTGTCGCTGAATGAGCCTGTACTCAATCTGTCAGGCGGGCAGCGACAATCCATCGCGATCGCCCGAGCGGTCCATTTTGACGTTCGTGTGCTTATCATGGACGAGCCCACGGCCGCGCTCGGCCCGCGTGAAACGGCGGCATTCAAGGAACTCGTCCTTCGTCTCAAGGAGGAGGGGTTGGCGATGGTCTTCATCAGTCACGACATTCATGACATGTTCGAGGTGTCCGATCGTATCCTGGTCATGGCCGGCGGTCAGGTCGTCAGCGTCGGCGACACCGAATCCGTGAGCAAGAACAAAGTTCTGGAGATGATCATTATCGGAGAAAATCTGCATTGATTGAAAAATTGTCGTGAATTGACGAGCATGTTTTCACGGGTCGCAATCGCCGCAATATACAATCGGAACTCGTGTCTTGAGGAAATGAGGACCGCCAAAAGCGTGGATCAAGCCGCTCTGGCGCAGGTTGTTTCACAACGCTTTCATGGAAGTTGGAATCCCAATAGCGTCATGTTTGTAACAGTCCGCACTAGGGCCGAAAGTGGCCATGAACTGGGTCCCGGAAAGTAGTCCACGCTGATCGTTGGAATCTGGCTTAATTCGAACTTCTTGAAGGAGAAGAGAATGAGCCGGAAGACACACAAACCCGAACAAATCATCGGAATGCTGCGGGAAGCGGAGATCAGGCTGAGTCAGGGTCGGACGGTCGGCGAGATTTGCCGTGGCCTTGGAGTGTCAGAGCAAAGTCATTACTGACCTGCTCCCCGGAGGTGTTCCCGATTTTGGGTTGGCTTGTTCCTCAATTCACCCCCGGAAGTTCCGGTTCGGGGCGATCCAGAGACGGGTAGCACCTCAACATAATGAACAGGGCTAGCCTATGAACGGGTACATTCAGGGGAGCAGGTCGCCCCTAAGTGCCGCCGACAAAACACCTCGAAAGGCGGGGTTGTTCGGGATAGGCATGTAGACACGAGAAATTCCCGCGCCAATAATTCGCCAAATCAGTTTGATGGATATCATATTGTACCAGGCGGAAAATCAGCGGTTCAAAACCGCCCAGAGCGAAGACGATACCGTCGGCGAGGTCGCCTATCGGCGCATCCGGTCGCACATCGTCAACGGACACCTCAAGCCGGACGAGAAACTCAAGCTCGACCGTATGAAAGAGATATACGGGGCGAGCGTCACCACGCTGCGCGAGATACTCAACCGCCTCGCCGTCGAGGAACTGGTCACGGCAGAGGGCCAGCGCGGATTCAGGGTCGCCGGTGTCAGCGATGCCGATCTGCGCGATCTCGCCGATCTGCGCACGCTGCTCGAGACCCATGCCCTGCGCCAGTCCATCGTCTTGGGCGATCTGGACTGGGCTGCCGGAGTCGTCGCCGCCCATTACAAGCTCTCGGTGCTCGAGGGCGAGTTGATGGACCGGAAGGCCGGCGCCGTCGAGCAATGGGTCGCCTGCGACTGGGGCTTCCATCACGCCACGATCTCGGCCTGCCGCCAGCCCGTCCTGATGCGCACCCACGCTTCGGTCTTCGACCGTTTCGCGCGCTATCACATGCTGGCCCTCGATTTCCGCGGCAAGGCGGTCGCCGAAGAACACGTCAGGCTCCGGGACCTTGTCATTGAACGAAGAACGGACGATGCCGTGGAACTGCTGTCGCGCCACATCCGCAGCGGCGTCGAACACGTCATGGCATCCGGCGGGTTCGGCTGAAGATCAGCCGCGCGCCAGTTCCGCCAGCTTGCGGATCGCGAACTCGTAACCCCGGATGCCGAAGCCTTCGATCTTGGCGGTCGCAGCCTTGGAGACATAGGAGAGATGGCGGAACTCGTCGCGCTTGAACAGCGGCGAGATGTGGATCTCGATGATCGGTCCGTCATAAATCAGCAGGCTGTCGAGAATCGCGATCGAGGTCGAGGTGAAACCTGCCGGGTTGAGCAGGATGCCGGCCATTGTGCCGCGCGCCTGCTTGATCCACTGCATGATCTCGGCCTCGCTGTCGGACTGCCGGAAATCGATCTCCACCCTCTCGTCCCTGGCCGTGAGCTGGCACAGCGCCTCGACATCGGCCAGCGTGTCATGACCGTAGACCTCGGGCTGGCGCGTGCCGAGCATGTCGAGATTGGGCCCGTTGATGACGAGGATGGTGTCGGTCATGGATAGCTCCGTGGTTCAGCCCTTGTAGCCGTAGAGGCGCGGCAGCCAGAGAACGACATCGGGCAGGAAGGTGATGATGGCGAGGCCCGCGATCATGATGGCGAGGAATGGCAGCAGGTGCCCGATCGTCTCGCGGATCGGTGCGCGCGTGATCGAACTGACCACGAAGAGCAGCAGGCCATAGGGCGGCGTGGCGAGGCCGATCATGGTGTTGACCACGACGATCACACCGAAATGCACCGGGTCGACGCCGAGCGAGACGGCGGTCGGCAGGAAGATCGGCACGATCACCAGCAGGATCGCATTGGCTTCCAGCAGGCAGCCGAGCACAAGGAGCAGCGCGTTGACCATCAGGAGGAAGCTGAACTGGGAGAGTTCGGTGCCGCCGAGCGCGTCGCGGATCACGTTCGGGATCTGCTCGATCGTGACGACGTAGTTGAAGGCGAGCGCGCCAGCGATCAGAAAGCCGACGGCGGCGGTGGATTTGGCGCTCTGCCTCACCGTGTCGTAGGCGCGACGCAGCGAGACCGAGCGATAGAACACGGTCGAGATCAGGAAGGCGTAGAGCGCGGCGAGCGCAGCCGCCTCGGTCGGGGTTGTCACGCCACCATAGATGCCAACCAGCAGGATGACGGGCATTAGCAGCGCCGGCACGGCACGCAGCGTGATCCTGGGCAGTTCACGCAACGGCACGGGCTCTTCAACGGGATAATCGTGCACCCGCGCCTGATAGCTGTTCATCGCCATCAGCAGCACGCCCATGATCAGGCCTGGCGCGACGCCGCCCAGAAACAGGTAGCCGATGGAGGTGTCGGACACTAGCGCGAACAGGACCATGGGGATCGATGGCGGGATGATCGGTCCGATGATCGCGGAAGCCGCCGTGATCGCGCCGGCATAGGCGCCGGGATATTTACCGTCCTTGGTCATCAGATTGATGATGATGCGGCCCATGCCGACCGCGTCGGCGATCGCCGAACCGGACATGCCGGAGAAGATCAGCGAGGACACGACGTTGACGTGGCCCAGCCCGCCGCGAAAGCGCCCGACCAGCGCGCGGCAGAAATCGAGCAGCCGGTCGGACAGGCTGCCGACATTCATCAGATCGGCGGCGAAGATGAACAGCGGGATCGCGAGCAGGACATAGGAACCGTAGAGCCCGGTCAGCATCTGCTCGAAGGCGATCGACATGTCCTGGCCCTGCAGCAGCAGGTAGAGGACTGAGGACGCCAGCATGGCATGGCCGATGGGCAGGCCGATCAGCGCGGTCAGCACGATGGCCACGACGGCCACGCCGAATTCCCAGCTCATTCGGAATAGTCCTTGGCGGTCACCTCGCGAGGATCGTGCTCGGGCCCGGTCTTGGCCCGGGCCGAGGTCCAGAAGATCCAGAGATAGCGCAGGATGGTGACCACCGAGAAAATCAGCGCGATGGAATAGACCCAGTTGAACCGGATATCGAGATAGGAGGTCTTCTGGATCTTCATGAAGGTGACGAAGTCCCAGAGCGCCGGCAGCGACCAGGCATAGATGCCGACAAGAAGGATTGAAAAGATGATCCGGAACCAGCGGCGCACTTCCGTGCGCACGCTGCCATAGACGATGTCGAACCGGATCTCGTCATCCTCGCTCGCCGAGACCGACTGCCCCCACAGCAGGATCCAGAGCCAGGCGATCACGCAGACCTCGACGGTCCAGCCCACCGGGCTGTCCATCACGTAGCGCATGAAGACCTGGATGATGAAGCAAAGGAACAGCGCCGCCAGCAGAATCGCCGGCACGGCATCCGCCAGCGCGCGGGCGGCCTTTGCAACACGGGGGGTGAGGATGGATGAGAGCATGATACGACGCCGGGCCCGCGTGATGCGCGGGTCCGGCGCCCTTGTCCTGGGTGATGCTTACTTGGCCAGCGCGTTGATCGCTTCGATCATGCCATCCGGCCAGCTCTTGGCGAAGTCCGATTCCAGATATTTCTTCTGGGCGTAGTCGCGGAAGGCGATCCGGTCCGGCTCGTAGACCTTCAGGCCCTCGTCCTTGAAGAACTGGACGAGTTCCGCCTCGCGGTCGAGGTGGCGTTGCGTGCTCTTGGCGATCGCGGCGTCTACTGCGGACTGGAGCTTCTCACGCTGTTCCGGCGTGAACTCGTTCCACAGCTTCGAGCTGATCGCCAGCACGTCGAACCCGACGAGATGGCCGGTCAGCACGATCTGGCTCGTCACTTCGTAGAACTTCATGTTGTAGTCGTTGGGCAGCGGGTTGTCCTGCCCGTCGATCGCGCCGGTCTGGAGCGCGGTATAGACCTCGGCATAGGCGAGCGGGGTCGGGTTGGCACCGATGGCCTCGCCCAGGAACTGCCACGCGTCGCCACCAGGCATGCGCAGCGTGATGCCGTTGAGATCCTCCGGCTTCATGATTTCTTTTTCAGGCGCGAGGTTGACCTGACGCGTGCCGAAATAGACCGGCGCAAGCACGTGGATACCGGCTGCATCGGCCATGTCGATCAGCTGTTTGCCGACATCGCTCTCGAAGGTGGCTTTCAGATGAGCCGCGTCGGAGAACAGATAGGCGGAGGTCACGATCGACCATTCCGGGATCTGCTCGGCGATCGCCTGCGGTGCGACGAGCCCCATTTCGAGGTTGCCGCGTTGGATCGAGGTCATTTCGGCGCCCTGCTTGACCAGGGTCGCGCCATTGAAGACCTGCATGTCGAACGTGTCCGACACGGCTTCCGCGATCTCGGCAAAGGCCTCGGCGCGAATGTCGTTGTCGGATACGACCGACGAAAGGCGCAGGGTCGGCTTGTCCTGAGCCATGCCCAGGCCGGGAACGGCCAGAGCGGTTGTGGCGACAATGGCAGTCGCGAGTGCGGTACGGCGTGTCAAATGAATCATTGGTTTCCTCCCTTTGACGTTTCGAACGGGTTGCATGCGATGCGTTCAGTTCATTTTTATAGGACAAAAATAAAAATGTCCTATATTTTTTAAGCCGCGACGTTTCCTTTCGGTTGCTGCAGACGCTTCAGCGCGGCGATGCGGAACGGCGCGTTGGGCGCGCCATATCCGGAATAGCCGCCACGCCGTTCCACGATCTCGATGAACATCTGCCCGGCGAAGGGCTGCGAATAGAGCTGGAAGAATTCGCCGTCATGATCGGCGTCGTAGAGAATGTTGGCGGACCGCATCGCGTCCAGCATGTCGGGCTGCAGGTCGAACCGGGCCGCGAGATCATCGAAATAGTTGGACGACAGCGGCAGAGCCCTGAAGCCCCTGGCCTGCAGCGTGCGCGCCGTCGCGAAAATGTCGTTGGTGGCGAGCGCGATGTGCTGGACGGTGGCGCCTTGCCCAGCCGCAAGGAAGGAACCGGCGAGCGTCCTCAGCGTTTCGGCGCCGTTCAGGGTGACGCGGAATTCGTTGCCGGACGAGGCGATTGCGGTGCTACGCACCAGCCCGTCGGGGTCGATCACGTCGACCATCGGCGATTTACGCATGTCGAAGAGCGTCGTGTAGAACAGCGACCAGGACAGCATCTCGTCATAGGTCATGGTCTGGGCGATATGGTCGACCCGGCGCAGGCCCGCGCCCTCGGGGCCCTCGGTCCCGGCGCCGAATTCGGTTTTCCAGACGTCGGCGTGGCGGTGATCCAGCATGTGCAGCAGGCTGCCGCCCAGGCCCCGGATCGCCGGGATTTCCAGCTGGCCGACGGCCGGGTTCTGGCTGAAGCGTTTCGCGCCAAGGGCGGCGGCCCGCGCCACCGTGTCGCCCGCGTCCGACACGGTCAGCCCGATGTCGCAGATCGAGGTGCCATGCGTGTTATAGGCGGTGCCCGCGAAATCACCCTGTTCCTCATTCAGCACGATGCGGATGTCGCCCTGCTGCCAA
>JBHIWX010000113.1:0-11490 GCA_041987205.1 Rhizobiaceae bacterium
ATATCGTCTGGTGCTGCATCAGTTGTCATGTCGTTCATCGTTTCAGCCGTTGAAATGAAAGAACCCGCGCAAGCCTGCCGGCCGGCGCGGGTTCCGAATTAGCGTGGATTGAATGGTTTCGGAAGCGCCAGCCTATTTGACGGCGCTTTCAAACGCATTCGGTGTCGTGTCTTTGAGATACGCCAGCCCGCCCTTGGCCTGTTCGCACAGGCTGGCGAAACCTTCCGGCTCGTGTATAGCGATGTCGGAAAGCACCTTGCGGTCGATATCGATGCCGGCCTTGCGCAGGCCGTCCATCAGACGCGAATAGGTAAGTCCGTGCTCGCGGGCAGCGGCGTTGATTCGCTGGACCCAGAGCGAACGGAAACTGCGCTTCTTGGCGCGCCGGTCGCGCGTTGCAAACTGCATCGAGCGGTCGACGGCTGCCTTTGCAGCGCGGATGGTATTCTTGCGGCGTCCGTAAAAGCCCTTGGCTTTCTTGAGCACCTTCTTGTGTTTGGCGTGGGCGGTTACACCGCGTTTTACACGTGCCATGATCTTGTCTCCTTAACCTTCTCAGTCCGCGTAGGGCATGAATTTCTTCACGATGCGCGCATCAGGGTCCGAAAGGACCGTGGTGCCGCGCGCATTGCGGATGAACTTGTTGGAACGCTTGATCATGCCGTGCTTCTTGCCGGCCTGCTGAACCTTCACCTTTCCGGTGGCGGTCAGCTTGAAGCGCTTCTTGGCGCTCGATTTGGTCTTCATCTTGGGCATTTCGCGGTTTTCCTTGTTGGTTGGTTTTCCGCGCCTCGTCCGCATGGAGCGGAGCGGCGGAAATCAAAAAGCACCGCCGACCGTCCCGAACTCGGGAGAAGCGGTGCCTCGCCTGTTTTCGATCGCCATGGCATGCCCTGCCAGGCGACCGCGCGGGGTATATACAGCCGGTGCGGCGGGAGCGCAAGGGGCCGGGAGGGGTGTGATTCGTCGCGCATCCTGAGAATATTCGCCCGAACATTGACCCGACCGGCGGATGCATTAAGTTCGCGGGCGTCTTATTGTTCGGATCAGAAATGCTCTCCCGTCTGCTTGCCTGCCTCACCATTGTCCTTCTTGCCGGACACACCGCATTTGCCGAAGGGCGCGTGGCGCTGGTCATCGGCAATTCGATCTATACCAATGTCGGCGAACTGCCGAACCCGTCCAGCGACGCGGCGGCCATCGCCGAAGCGCTCGCGAGGCTCGACTTCAAGGTCACCCGGCTGAACGATCTCGGCATCAATGCAATGCGCGAAGCGTTGCTCGATTTCTCCGATGCCGCCGCCGGCGCCGACATGGCGGTGGTGTTCTATGCCGGCCACGGCATGGAGATGGACAAGCAGAAC
Organism: Rhizobiaceae bacterium; assembly: GCA_041987205.1. Taxonomy (GTDB): domain Bacteria; phylum Pseudomonadota; class Alphaproteobacteria; order Rhizobiales; family Rhizobiaceae; genus BOKV01. Next base: position 1,365 of record JBHIWX010000113.1, read on the forward strand.
TATCTCGTGCCGGTCGATGCGGAGCTGAAGACCGATCGCGCCGTCAATTTCGAGGCGGTGCATCTCGACCTCGTCAGCGAGGCGGTGAGCGGCGCGAAGGAGTTGCGGCTGATCATTCTCGATGCCTGCCGCGACAATCCGTTTCTGTCGAAGATCAAGGTGACGCGGACGACGCGCTCGATCAGCAGGGGCCTGGCGCGGGTCGACCCCGAAGCCGGCACGCTGATCGCCTTTGCCGCGAGCGAGGGCTCGGTCGCCTCCGACGGCGCCGGCGAGCACAGCCCGTTCACGCAGGCGCTGCTCGACGTCATCGAGGAACCGGGCCTCGAGATCGATTTCCTGTTCCGCAAGGTGCGCGACCAGGTGATGAACGCGACCGACGGCGACCAGCAGCCCTTCCGCTACGGCTCGCTGCCGGGACGTGCCATCTACCTGAAGCCACCCGAGGCGAGCGCGGCGGCGAAACTGCCCGAAGGCGGCCTGCCGCCGCAATCGGAGGCCGCCGAGGCCTGGTTCGCCGTCAAGGACAGCAACACGATCGCCGTACTTGAAGCCTTCAACGCGCGCTACGGCTCGACCTTCTTCGGCGAGATGGCGCGCATCCGCATCGACGAATTGCGCGAGGGCGCGTCGAGCGAACCGACGCAGCAGCAGGCAGCCGTCGCGCTGGTGCCCAGGGCGGACGAGCCGGCACCGCGGCTGAGCACGACACGCAGCTTCAAGCTGGCAAGCGCCATTCCTGGCCGCATACCGGTGCTGGGCACGCTTGGCGACAGCTATTCGGGCACCCTTTCCGAACTGAGCGACGGCAAGCTGAAGGTCGCGTTCTTCAATCCAGGCGAACTGGTCGGCGCCTTCGACACGTTCGATGCGGTGCGCGAGGGCAAAGTCGATTTCGGCTGGGCGAACTCCGCCTACTGGGCGGGCAAGGAACCGGCCATGCTGCTGCTGTCAGGCGCGGTGCCGTTCGGCATGACGCCCGAAAAGCTGGTCACCTGGAACAATGGCGAAGGCGGCAGACTGCGCGACAAGATCTTTGCGCGCCACAATCTGAAATCGCTGGCCTGCGGCATTGCGGGGCCTGAAAGCGGTGGCTGGTTCCGCAAGGAGATACGCTCGGCCGACGACATCAAGGGCTTGAGGTTCCGAATCAATGGCCTTGGGGGCGAGGTTGCCCAGAGGTCCGGTATGGAGTTGATGTTCCTGCCCGGCGGCGAAATCTACAGCGCGCTCGAACGCGGCACGATTGACGGGGCCAAATTCTCCGTTCCCAAGGCCGATCTGGTACTGGGCCTGAACCAGGTCGCTCCTTTCTACTATTATCCGGGGTGGCATCAGCCAGCGACCATGCTTGACCTGATGATCGGCCTCGGTACCTGGAACAGCCTGACGGACGAAGAGCGCCAGTCGATCGAGCTGGCCTGCGCACGGCAATTGCGCGAATCCCTGCACAATGTCGCGAAGAACCAGTCGGAGGGCCTGGAAGGCATCCGCAAGCTCGGGCTCGAAATCCGCCGTTTCCCCGACGACGTGCTCGCTGAACTGAAGCGCCATTCGGATGCGGTGCTGAAGGAGAAGGCCGGCGAGGACGCGCTGTTTGCCGAGGTTCTGGAGAGCTACGAACGTCACCGCTGACAAGCAAAACCCGATGGCAAAACCCGCCGGTGTTGCCATCGGCGGGTTCTCAATTCTTCAGCGATGTCTCGGCGATCGATCCGGCGGTTACTTGGCCGGTGCCACCACCATCATCATCTGGCGGCCTTCCATCTTCGGCGTGGATTCGACCTTCGAGATCTCCGCGATCTCGTCGCGTGCCTTCATCAGCACTTCAAGACCCAGTTCCTGGTGGGCCATCTCGCGGCCGCGGAAGCGCATGGTGAGTTTCACCTTGTCGCCTTCCTCCAGGAATTTCCGAACCGAGCGCATCTTGACCTCATAGTCGTGCACGTCGATGTTCGGCCGCATCTTGATCTCCTTGACTTCCTGCGTCTTCTGTTTCTTGCGCTGTTCGGAAGCCTTCTTCTGCGTCTGGTACTTGTACTTGCCCAGGTCGAGAATCTTGCAGATCGGCGGATTGTTGTTGGGAGCGATCTCTACGAGGTCCATGCCCGCCTCTTCAGCGATGGCGAGTGCCTCGTTGGTGTCCATGACTCCCCGGTTCTCGCCATCACCATCGATGAGCTGGACCTGCGGAACACGGATTTCAGAATTGGCCCTCGGGCCTTCCTTTGTTGGCGCTGGCGCCCTATGCGGTCGGCGAATGGTCGTGTACTCCTGTACCGTTACTGTTCAATGCGATTGAATTCATTCTGGCTCCGGAAGACTGGTATTCTCAATAACTCCGGGGCCGACAGCGGGTTCCATTAGCACGAATCATTCCTAAAATCATGCGAAAATCCGCGCATACCCGCGGTGACGCTGAATCAGCCGAAACAAGGAACAGATTTGATGGATGCCGATATTCTGGTGGCCGGGTCGGGAACGGACGCGCGCAACATCGCCGTGCGCCGGCGGGCAGGCACCAATCCGCCGACGGGACCCGGTTTCGTCTGGCTCGGCGGCTACCGTTCCGACATGGCGGGCACCAAGGCCATGGCGCTCGACGCATGGTGCGATGAACAGGGATTTGCCTGCTGCCGGCACGACTATTCCGGTCATGGCGAATCCGGCGGGGCGTTCCGCGACGGCACGATCTCGCGCTGGACGGAGGAAAGCCTCGCCGTGTTCGACGCCTTTACCGACGGGCCGCAGGTGCTGGTCGGCTCGTCCATGGGCGGCTGGGTGGCGCTTTTGATGGCGCGCGAACTCAAGCGCCGCGGCGAGGCGGACCGGCTCGCCGGCATGCTGCTGATCGCCCCGGCACCCGACTTCACGCATGAGCTGATGTGGCCGCAACTAACCGAGGCACAGAAACGCGAGATCGTCGAAAAGGGCCAGCTCGAGGAGCCGTCGCAATATTCCGACGAACCCAACATCTACACGCGGGCACTGTTCGACGACGGCGAGAAAAACCTCGTAATGACCGGCCCGATCGAGACCGGCTGCCCGGTCCATATCGTCCAGGGCATGCTCGATCCTGACGTGCCCTACGAGCATGCGATGAAGCTCTGCGAATGCCTGGCCGCCGAAGACGTCACCGTGACGCTGGTCAAGGACGGCGACCACCGCCTGTCGCGGCCGCAGGACATCGCCCTGCTGCTGAGGGTGGCGGGCGGTTTGGCGGGACTGGCCTGACCGGACTGGCCTGACCGGACTGGCCTGACGGGGCTCCAACCTCTTGCCGTCGGAATGCGATCTCCATACAAGAGTCTGCCCTGACGGGCCGTTCGTGCGTGCCTATCCCAATGACCGCGCCTGCTGGAGGAACACGGTTTGGACGCCCACACCCCGCCGGTCCGCAAGGACCGCATCGACGCGCTGGGCGCGACCTTGCTGGTCAGCTTCTCCGCCCTGCTCGGCGACCTCGTGACCCTGCTCGGCGCGTCGTTCTGGGCGGGGATCGCCATCGTCGCAGCGCTCGTGCTCGTCGGCTTCGGCATCTGGCTGGTCAATCGAAGGCCGAGAGCGCGTTAACCGCCGCCGATCAGCACGCCGGCGGCGAAGACCAGCGCGCCGCCCAGCACGACCTGGAAAATCGCCTTGGACCAGGGCGTTTCCATGTAGCGCCGCTGGATGAAGGCGATCGCCCACAATTCGATGAAGACGACGATCATGGCAACGATGGTCGCCGTCCAGAAATGCGGGATCAGATAGGGCAGCGCATGGCCGAGCCCGCCCACCGTGGTCATGATGCCGGTGGCGAGCCCGCGCCTGATCGGCGAGCCGCGCCCGGAGATCACGCCGTCGTCTGATGCGACCTCGGTGAAGCCCATCGAAATGCCGGCGCCGACGGAAGCCGCGATGCCGACGAGAAAGGTCGTCCAGGTGTCCTGTGTGGCGAAGGCCGTGGCGAAGATCGGCGCCAGCGTCGAGACCGAACCGTCCATCAGCCCGGCAAGGCCCGGCTGGACATAGGTCAGCACGAAATTGCGGTGTTCGGTAGCGCGTTCGACCTCTTCCACGCTCTGCGGCACATGGGTCTTTTCCGCCTGCATCGCCGTGCCGATATGGCCGGCCTCGGCGCGCGCCAGATCGCCCAGCAATTTGCGGATGCCGGCATCGGTCGAGCGGCGCGCGGCGGCGGCGTAGAAACGGCAGGCCTGTTCTTCCATCGCGGTCGCCTGCTTGCGCACCTCGTCAACGCCATAGGGCTTGACCAGCCAGTCAGGCTTGCGGTCGTAAAAGCCTTTCACGTGCTCGCGCCGGATCAGCGGAATGGTCTCGCCGAACTTCTCGCGGTGCATGTCGATGAGCATGCGTCGATGCTCGTCCTCCTCGGCGGCCATCTCTTCGAACATCTTCGCGGAGTCGGGAAAGTCCAGACGCAGCCAGTCGGCATAGGTCTGGTAGATGCGCCCGTCATCTTCCTCGGAAGAGATGGCAAGCGCCAGGATTTCCTGTTCGGTGAGGCTGTCGAAAGGACGCCTTCCATGGGATATGAAACTGGACAGCATGGGACCACTTTGTTTGGAACGATTCTAATGTAAATCCGGCCGCGACCTTGTCAATGGCCGTCGCGAAATCAGTCCCTGTTTGCACCGTGGATCAATCCCCCTGGCCGATGTCGAGCGCCAGATAATGGCTCGCCCATTCGGACCGCGGGATCTCGTCGCCAACCTTGTAGGCGAAATCCGTGACGGCGCGATAATCCGACCGGGCCGTGCATTTGTAGGCGATGTTGTACCAGTGCCGGCCGACGCGAAAGGCGGCGCCGCGCGCATGGAGCGTGAACCTTCCCATCTCCAGCTCCGCCATGGCGTAGGCGACCACCGCCTCCGGCTCGAGACCCGCGCCGGAAAGACGCACCTGCTCCATGGCCTCCAGATTGCAGAGCTGCACTAGCCTCTCGTCAACCGCCAGCAGCGGCAGCGCGAGCCGGACCTCGCGGCTGCGCGGATCGGCCAGCGCATCCTGCGCATAGGTGCGGACCGCCGGGGTCAGGCCGTCGGCGTCGACAGGTGCATCAGGTGCTGGTTGCGGTGTGACCGGGACGGTTTCCGGCGGCAGGTTCGCCAGATCGGGAACCTTCACGGGCGGCGGCGGGGCCTGGGCGATGATGTGGACGGTGACGATCCTTTCGGGCGGCGGGTCCTGAAGGCGGGCGGTCACCAGTCGTCCGGCTGTAAGCACCAGCAATGCGTGGACGAACAGCGCGGCGGCCACAAGATACCACCGCACCGGCCCAACGGTGCGTGTCGGCACGCCTGTCCCCACATACGGCATGGCCGTCAGCACGCATCTTGCCCCGGTTGAATCCTTCCGACCCTTGTGCTGTTACCCAGAAATGCGGCGACGACGCGGCCATGCCGGCCTGCCCCGATTGACGACCGGCGGCATTTCCGCGACAAAACCGCCGAAACGCAAAACGGCTGGTGCGATGACGGGTGTAGACACATGGACCGACCGGCTGGGTCACCGGCTGGCGGACGTTCTTACCAAGCAGGTTTCGGGCTACGAGCCCTACACGCCGTCGGACTATGACACGCTGTGGGCGACGCTGAAGCCCTGCGACATCCTGCTGGTCGAGGGCAACCAGTTCATCTCCTCGACGATCAAGTATCTCACCAATTCGACCTGGAGCCACGCCGCCTTCTATGTCGGCCATGAACTGCCGCGCCCAAGCGACGGCACCGAACGTCCGCGCCTCGTCGAGGTCAATATCGGCGATGGCTGCGTCGCCGTGCCGCTTTCGCGCTACGCCACCTACAACACGCGAATCTGCCGGCCGGTCGGCCTCACCGACGAGGACCGCCAGCGCGTCGTCGATTTCATGATCGGCAAGCTCGGCACCAAATACGATCTTTCCAACATCTTCGACCTGCTGCGCTATTTCTTCCCCATTCCGATCCCGTCGCGTTTCCGCAGGCGGATGATCGCGCTGGGTTCGGGCGATCCGACGCGGGCGATCTGTTCCTCGCTCATCGCGCAGGCCTTCCACTCGGTGGGCTATCCCATCCTGCCGGAGATCACGCATGCACCGGGCCGGGCGCATGCCGAGTCGCGCTATTCGCGCGCCGAGATCATGCATATCCGCCACCACTCGCTGTTCACGCCGCGCGATTTCGACCTGTCGCCCTATTTCGAGGTGATCAAGCCGACCATCTCGCACGGCTTCGACTACCGGAAGATCAAGTGGAGCGGGCAGGTGTCCGAGATCGACGTGCTGCGCGAACGGCGGAGCAAGGAAAAGGCGGCGGGGAAGGATGATGACGCCTAGCCGCTCCCCCACCTACTCACAAATCAAATAGGTGCAGGTCTTGCCGTGGCAGCCGAGGTCGAAATGCATATGGCTGCGATGGGCCGCATTGGTGTCCGGGCTCAGCACCGTGGTGAAAACGGTGCAGGCGGCATCGCGTACGGCCACAAGGAACTTCGCTTCCGGCGTTTCGGCGCGCTCGCCCGCCGAAGGCGGCTGGTCGTCGGCGCCTTCGCCTGACCTTTCCGAGGTTTCCGCGCCTTGCTCGTCCGAAACTTCGGATGAGGGCTCGGCTGGCGGCAGGTGTGGCCAGTCGCCCTCGACGGTGATCTGCCTGCCATCGACCAGTCGGAAGCCGGCGATGTCGAGCGCATTGGCGAAGGCATGTTCCGAAAGCTTGCCGCTGCTCGCCCGGTTGCGCCTGCGGCACTCATAGCCGGGGCCGGTGACGATCGCTTCCAGTTCGGTTTCCAGATAGACCTTCGCGGCGGTCTTCGCCGCCTCGCCGATGAAGGCGAGCCCTTCGGCCATGGCGCAGTTCGACAGGGGCTTGCCGGTCAGCGTCACACCCGAAGCCTTGTGCAGTTCGAGCGGTGAATCCTCGCCGCAATCGCCGTCGCGCTCCGGAGCGGCGAGCACACCCTCAACCCTGCCGGAACGCAGGGCCGGGCAGGCAGCGCGATGCACGAAGTCGGACTTTTCGGCTCTCGCCTCCTGCGTCTCCGTCCGTGCAGGCGGCGCAGGCTCGACGGAGACCGGGGCTGCCGGGATTGGCCGCTCCGGCCTCGGCGTCGGCACGGGGATGTCGTCGATCTGCTGGGCGACGGCGTGCATCGCGGGAAACGCCAGATGCGCGAGCAGGATCGCCGCAAAGATGGTGGTCCGTTTCTCAGGCGCTGCCCTGTGCATCCCTCGCCTTCCGTGACGCGATCTGGTCGAGCGCCTTTTCCGGTGTCGAAACATATTTGACCCCCGGCGGGCGCACGCCGTGGGTAAGCAGCAAACGCCTCAATTGCGGCGTGGTTCCGGTGATCCACACTTTCACGCCGGCCTTGCGCGCCTTGCGCACCGCGCCCTCCAGCGCGTTCGCCGCCGTGGAATCGAGGAAGGGCACCGCCGAACAGTCGAGCACGAAATTGCGGTGGCGGTCGGCGATGCGGTCGAGCACCGCACCGACGGTCGCCGCCGCGCCGAAGAAGAACGCGCCCGAAATGCGGTAGACGACCGTGTCGGGATCGGCGCCGGGATAGGCCCCGCGCTCGCCATTGCGCGAATCGGCGACGTCGTCCGCCGGCATCGGCGCGGCGTTCCTGACCTCGATGGCCTGGCTCATGCGGCCGATGAACAGCAGCGCGCCAAGCGCGAAGCCGACCACGATGCCCTCGGTCAGGTCACGGAAGACCACAAGCAGGAAGGTCACGATCAGCACGAGGGCATCGCCGCGCGAGGAGCGGAACAGGACGGCGATGGCGTGGCGCTCGATCATGTTCCAGGCGACCACGACCAGCATGCCGGCCAACGCGGCGAGCGGGATGTAGGCGGCAAGCGGCGCTGCAACCATCATGAAGCACAACAGGAACAGGGCGTGCAGCATGCCGGAGACCGGGCCGTGCGCGTCGGCCCGAACATTCGTGGCCGTGCGGGCAATGGTTCCGGTGACGCAGAAGCCGCCGAACAGGGCCGAGGCGATGTTGGCCCAGCCCTGACCGACCAGTTCGCAATTGGAACGATGCCGGCGTCCGGTCATCCCGTCGGCGACAACGGCCGAGAGCAGCGATTCGATCGAGCCAAGCAGGGCGAAGGCGATGGCGCTCGGCGCCAGGGCCTGGAGCCTGGCCAGCGTGATCTCCGGAAAGGCCGGCGCGGGCAGGCCGCGCGGAATGCCGCCGAAACGCGTGCCGATGGTCTCGACGGGCAGATTCAGCACGGCGGTGAAAACGGCCGTCACCGCCACGGCCACGAGCAGGCCGGGCCAGCCCGGGCGGAAATGCTTGAGCCCGACGATGATCGCGATGGCGCCCAGCGCAACACCGACCGCCGAGGGATTGACCGTCGGCCACGCCGAGGCGAGCGCGGTTAGCTTGTCGACCAGCGGGCCGGGCTCCGGCCCGGACAGCGTCAACCCGAAGAGTTCGTGGAGCTGGCTCGCCAGGATGATGATCGCAATGCCGGCGGTGAAGCCGACCGTCACGGGATAGGGGATGAATTTGACGTAGGTGCCAAGGCGCAGATAGCCGATGGCGAGCATGATGGCGCCCGACATCATGGTCGCGAGGATCAAGCCCTCGACGCCATGCAATTGCACGGTCGTCGCCACCAGCACGATGAACGCGCCGGCCGGGCCGCCGATCTGGAAGCGGCTGCCGCCCAGGGCGGAAACGAAGAAACCGCCGACAACGGCCGTGTAAAGGCCGGCGGCAGGCGTCACGCCCGAGGCGATGGCGATCGCCATCGACAGCGGCAGGGCGACGATCGCGACGGTGAGCCCCGCGATGGCGTCACGGCGCAAATGCTCGAGCCGGTAGCCTTCACGCAAGACCGTGACGAGCTTCGGCATGTAGAGTTCGGAAAAACCGGGGGAGGCGTCCAGGCGCGGCTGAGTATTCATGGCCCTTGATGATCGCACGCGGCAGAATGAGGATAGTGACGGATTGCCGCCGTGCATTGTGGACCCTCGGCATGCTGCGCCGCAAGGGGGCCGGCATGCGACCTGCCGCCACGACGCACCGCGGGTAGGGCCGGGTCGGGCGAGACCGGGACGGTCGCTTATTTGCGCGCTTGATACCAGGCCTCCGGTTTCGGTAGCATCGCTTCGGGTCATGCTGACAATGAGCATTGCCGATCCGTGGTGCATTGCGGACGAATGAGGGCCCGGCAGTGTTGCCGGTTTTCTTCCGCCGGAGTATCGGTCGATCGTACAGACGGGGTTCAGCTTCGGAAATTTCACCGATGGCGGGTGGCTTCTACTGCTCCTGCCGCTGGTGGTGCTCGGCTGCTCGCTGACCCTCGGCCGCGCGGCAGCGCTGTTCAGCTTTCTCGTCCTGGCGCTTGCGGTACTGGCGGCGGGCGCCTTCCTGCAACTGAACGATTTCTCGATCGCCGGCATTCTGGTCTCGGTGCTGCTTTCGGCCATCCTTGCCTTTGTCGGCGCGAGTTACCGGCAGGCCCGACGCGAAGCCGAGGGCGCACGGAAAGATCTCGACGCGCGCGAAGCCCAATTGCGGTCGCTCCTCGAAACCGCGCCTGACGCGGCGATCGTCATCGATGCAGGCGGCCGGATCGTCACGTTCAACGGCGCGGCCGAACGCCAGTTCGGCTACGGCGCGGCGGAAGCGCTGGGGCAGAATGTGCGCATGCTGATGCCCGATCCCTATCGCGAAACCCATGACGGCCACGTCGAACGCCACATGGAAACGGGCGAAAAGCGCGTCATCGACACCGACCGCGTGGTCGTCGGAAGACGCAAGGACGGCTCGACCTTTCCCGCGAAGATTGCGCTGGGCAAGGTGATGATCGACGGCGACACTTTCTTCACCGGGTTCATCCGCGACCTGACGGAGAGCGCCGAATCGCGGGCCAGGATGGAGGAACTCCAGTCGGAACTCGCACGCCTCGCACGCCTCAACGAGCTGGGAGAGATGGCATCCACGCTGGCGCACGAACTGAACCAGCCGCTTTCGGCCATCGCCAGCTATGTGCAGGGCTGCCGCCGCATGCTGCCCGAACTCGATGACGGGGTCGCGGGGCGCATGCGCGAGGCGATCGACGAAACCGCGCGCCAGTCGCTCAGGGCAGGCGAGATCATTCGTCATCTGCGCGAATTCGTCACCC
>JBHIWX010000114.1:0-11480 GCA_041987205.1 Rhizobiaceae bacterium
CACTGACTGGACCCCGCTGACCGGCCGTCCCGGCCTGTTCGACGAGGACATCGACCGCAAGGACCCCTGGCAGTTCAAGAACGTGCTGGTGCGCTAAAACCATCGCCCCCTAAGCCGTCATCCTCGGGCCGTCCTGAGCGAAGCCGAAGGACGTGACCCGAGGATCCATTCCGTAACGTCACAAACTAGATGGCGGCGACAATGGGCAATTGCCAGGTAACGGTATGGATCGTCGGGTCACGCCCGACGATGACGGGATAGCAGATCGGTCGGCAACCTGATTTCCTCACCCGACCTGCTTCGCAGGTCGCGCTCTCCCCTCGAGAGGAGAGAGGGAAACGCCAAGCATGCTACCCGCCTCCCCACAAGGAGGAGGCAAATCCCATCTAGAGCTTCACATCCGGTTCGAAACGCCCTTTCACCGGCACGTCGACGAAAAAGGTGAAGCCGGCCTGCGGATCGGCCTCGCGCCCGGCCGCGTCGAGTCCCTGTGTCGCGCTGGTCACCACGAACCGGTCGGCCCCGGCGCCGACAAAGGCCGGGCAACTCGTCCGGCTCGCGGGGATTGCGATCGAGCGCACCCGCTTGCCGTCCGGCGAATAAGCGTCGAGCGAACCCGCACCCCAGCGCGTGTTCCAGACCAGCCCATCGGCATCGCATACCGAACCGTCGGGATGGCCCTCCCCGCCCGCATTGTCGAAGAACACCGCCGGTTCGCCGATCGGCAATCCCGTCGCCGGATCGCAATCGACCCGCATGATCCGGTTGGTCATCGTGTCGGTGAAATAGGCGATCGCCCCGTCCGGCGAAAAGCAGATCGAATTCGGAATGGTGATGTCGGCATAGAGCGTGCGCAATTCGCCCTTGAAGAACCAGTAGATCGCGCCGGCCTTCTCTTCGGCTTTCTTGCCCATCGTGCCGATCCACAACGCGCCGCACGGGTGCACGCGCCCGTCATTCGAGCGCGTCACCGCATTGCCTGCCTCGAGCGGCTGGCGCAGCGTAAGCCTGCCGCTCGCGCCATCGCGCACATAGAGCCCGTCCTCGCAGGCAAGAAGCTGGCGCTCGCCATCGATGCGCGCGATGACGCTGCCCATCACCGGCAATTCGTGAAAGGTGATCGCGGAACCGCTTGGCCGCTTCTCGATCAGCTTGCGCCCGACAATATCGAACCACCACACCGTGTCGGTATGGCGGTCATAGCTGGGGCCCTCGCCCAGCGTGCAGGCGATGTCGCAAAATACCGATACCGTCATGGCTCCCCCCTGGTACCCTCGAGAGGAACAGCCTAGGCGGATCAGGTGCGTCCGTCGAGATGGCGCGCCTTTCTCAGTTCCGGAAAGAGCCAGGCCCACAGCCCGGCCACGCCGACCGCACCGACGCCGCCGATGACAACGGCCGGAACGGCGCCCAGGAAGCCCGCCATCGTGCCGGCGCGGAACATGCCCAGTTCGTTCGACGCGCCGACGAAAACCATGTTGATGGCGTTGACCCGCCCGCGCAGCCGGTCGGGGGTCCAGAGCTGGATCAGTGTCTCGCGGATGAAGACCGAAACCATGTCGGCCGCGCCCGCTACCCCCATCATCGCAATGGAAAGCCAGGCGACGGTTGACAGGCCGAACACCAGATTGGCGAGGCCGAAAATGGCCACGCAGACGAGCATGATGATGCCCGCATGGTCGCGGATCTTGCCGCCCGACAGCCACAGCGCCATCGCCATCGCACCCACGCCCGGCGCGGCGCGCAGGAGGCCGAGCCCCGTCGACCCGATATCCAGGATGTCGTCGCTGGCGAAGACCGGCAGCAGCGCCACCACGCCGCCGAGCAGCACGACGAAGAGATCGAGCGAGATCGCCCCCATCACAACCTTCTCGCGCCAGACATAGGAAAAACCACCCAGCAGCGTGTTGAGCGTCACGCGCTCGGTCTGTTCGTGCTGGTTCGGTCGGGGAATGGCGAAGGCGAGGATGGCCGAGGCGAGAAGCAGAATGACGGCCACCGAATAGACGAATTCAGGCGAAACGCCATACAGCAGGCCGCCCGCCGCGGGGCCGACGATCGAGGCCGTCTGCCAGGCCGACGAGTTCCAGGCCACCGCATTGGCGAAATCCTTCGCCGGCACGACATTGGCGAGCAATGCCGCCGAGGCCGGCGCGGCGAAAGCCCGCGCAATACCGAAGAAGGCCAGCACGACAAAGATGGGAAGAACCGTCTCAAGCCCGATGAAGGCAAAATAGACGAGAATGGCTCCGCAGACCGCCTCGCCGAGCGCCGACGTGCCCATGATCAGGCGCCGCCCGAAGCGGTCGGCGACCGCCCCGGTCACCAGGACGAGCAGGAGCGCCGGGGCGAACTCGACCAGCCCGATCAGCCCCAGGTCAAACGGGTTTTCGGTGATGGCGTAGACCTGCCAGCCAACGGCCACCGAGACGACGTTGACCGAAAACCGCGCAAAGAAATTCGCCAGCCAGTAGCGCACGAAGGAAGCGTGGCGAAAGGCGGCAAACCGGTCGTCTTCGCCGGATCGCTCTTCCGGGGTCTGACCGGAGGGATCGGCGGGAAGGTCGGGTGAGCTCATCGGGACATTCTTGGTGTCGCCGGACGGAGCGCCCGTTGGCCGGCGGGAAGGACAATCGATGCCCGACAATCAATGCGGCATCGAACGAGCGCCACCGGTATATCAAGGCAGCAAGCCGTTCTACCGTTTTTTTGCCTTTGCATGCCCCGTTTCGGTGACGCCCATCATTCCATTCGGGTCTCGATCACCAGTTCATGCGGCCTTGCATCGGCCTTCCATGCGCGTTCGGCGAGTTCGCGCACGGCATCGATCCGCCGCACCGCCAACTCTTGATCCTCGCTCAGCGCATAGACGATCCTCAGAATGGACGGTGCCTGTTCGAGCCTGTTGATCACACGGGCAAGCGCCTGCAGCGCCTTGCTTTCCAGTTGCGTCCCGCCTTGCACGAACGAAACCGCATCCAGTTGCAACGCGATCACCGGCAGTTGCGTCGCGCCGAACCCGGCACGCACGACCCGGCCGCGCCGCAGCGTAACCGCCTGCGACGTCACGGTGGTCGGATGATAGCCGGTCGGAAGGGTCGGAAGGACGAGTTCGAGCAAGGCCTCCGTGCCGACGCGTGCCCTGCCAAGGACCGCGCAGGAAAGGTCGAAGCCGCCGTCGCGCCGGCTCGTCACGCGCGGCCCTTGGCGAAGCCCGACCCGGACGCCGCCGATCCCCGGCTCGCCGGACTGCCGGAAACCGTCGCGATTGGTGTCGTCGAAAATCTCGCCGCTGATGCCGGCACAGTCGAAGACCGCCTCCTCGTCGCGCCGGACCGTTGCCTGCGCCGCCGCAGACAGCATGAAGCCCGACGCGGGGTCGCGAACATATCCGGTCAACGTATGGGTTCGGCCGGTCAAGGCCGGGTCGGTGACGAGGTCGAAGCCGATCCGCCTGCCCTCGCCTTCAAGCGCGACATCGCTCCATACCAGCAGATTGGCGTCCACGGCGGGATCGCGCATTGCGCCGTCGATGTTCCCGGTACCGGGCAGATAGGCAAAGCCTTCCGGAATACGCGTGACGACATTGCCTGTCCCGCTTTCACTCGGGAAATCGCCGCCGATGGTCAGCGAATAGCCAAGCCGCTCGCCCGGCCCGAAGGTGTCACGGTCCGTCGAGATCGCCATCGTGGCGGGCGGCTGGTCCATCGCGGCGGGGAACGCGGTTTCCAGGCTGGCCGTGGCGACCGATTCCGTCGCCATGGCTCGCCCGACTGTCATCGTGCTGGTCCGCGTTTGTCCCCCGGGCCGCACCCGCAGGGTGAGGTCGACCGCAACCGCTTCGCCCGCCGCCAGATCGCCGCCGGAGGTCAGGACGTCAGTATCGCTTGCACCATCGAAAAACGGGTTGGGTCTCGCGCCGAAACGTTCCGGCGCGGCGACCCGATCGAGTGACACGATGCGGAAATTCCCGGCGCCGAAACCGGCGAGGAGATTGTTGCGGATCGAGACGCCCTCGATCCCCTCCTCCCCTGCTTGGGCGGCAAGCCGATAGGTCACGAGCGACCAGCCATCCGGCTCGGCGACCGGTCCGAACACCAGCGTCATGCCGGCCCTCCGCCCGTCGCCGGCAAGAGGTGGATCAGAACGGATTCCATCAGCCGGCGCTTCAGCGATCACGGGCTCGGCCAATTGCCGGGCGAGCGCGCGCGGCCGGGGCATGAAGCTGAAGGCACCGCGCCGCGCGGCGGCATGCAGGCGCATCTCGATCCCGGCTTCGGCGCCCGGCGCCAGCCTTGCGTCGCCGCCCAGCATCAGCCGGTCCGAACGTCCGTCGAAAGACGGGTTCACGCCGATGCCGTCGAATCCGTCGGCCTCGAGCCATGGTCCGGCCAGGATGCGCCCGCGCGACAGCGCCGCGTTGAGATCTTCGCCGATCTGCACACCGGTCAGCGTCAGCGTGCCCGTATTGCGCGCGCGGACGGAATGGCCGATCTCGAACAGGCCGGGCAGTACCTGCCGGCGCGACACCGGACCGGTTACGAGGCTGAGGGCGGCCACGCCGGGCGCCACGTCGACGGACTGGCGCATCGGCTTCGACACGACGGTGCGCCCCTTGTAGGTCGCCTGCGCTACCGCTTCGCCGACAATCGCCGCCCGCGCCTCGCCACCCGGCCGAAGCACGGCAAGCACGAGCACGGCGATCGCCACCGCGCCTTGCAGCCGGCCGCCGAACTTCCTGCTCTCCAGCGCGCGCATCGTCGCGGTCTCGACCGAACGGCCTATTGCGCGTCAAATTCCTCCTGCGTCACGCGATGGACATGGGTGAAGGTGACGATGCCGCCGACCCCGAGCGTGCCGAACACGGCGTCGCCCCCCTGCTCGTCCGCATTGGCTCCGAAACTGGCCGGCGTCGTCTCAAACAGGTTCCACTGCCCGGCCGCGTCGCCGAGTGGCCCGTCATAGGCCGAGGAATCGAGGATCTGCGCATGTGCTTCGCCGGCCTCGTGACGGTCGACGACATGCACGTCCGACAGCGCGACATTGCCGGTGTTGCGCACCACATAGCGATAGGTGACGAGATCGCCGACATCCGCAGCACCGCTCGTCCCGTTGTCCTCGCTGATCGAGAAACTCTTGACGATCTCGAGCGCCGGCGCGGCGGCGATACTCGCCTGCGCGTCGCCGACCCGGACTTCGACCGCGCCGGATGGCGCCCCGGCGGTGGCCGACCAGCGGCTGGCGACCGCGTTCTCGATGCCCGCCGCCGAATAGGCATCCTGCTCCGTCAGCGTATAGGTCGCCGAGAATTCCCGCGTCTCACCCGGCGACAGCGTCACCGGTTCGCCGGTTGTCAGTTCGAGATTGGCCGGCGTGTGCGCAGCGCCGGCAAAGGCGAGCGATTCCAGCGTTGGCGTGATGCCCGACAGCGTGATGTTGCCCGCATTGGAAACGCCGATCCTGAAGGTCAACGTGTCGCCGGGACCGACACCGTCATCGCCGGCAACCGTACCGTCGAAATCCGCCGACACTACTGTGACGGCGAGTGCGCGCCTTGCCGGCGCCAGCGGCACCGTGACAGTGCTCGTATTCGAGGTCACCGAACCGCCCCCGAAGGAACCGCCAGCCGTGGCCTCGTTGACGATCTGGGCACGGGCCGGTACCGCGAGACACCCGACGGCGGCCAGCGCGGCGATCGCCCCGAGAAGCCGGTTTCGCCTAGGGCCGACCCTTTCGTCGCCGTCATGCTTCGCCCGCTTGCTCATCTGCTTCCCTCCGCGTTTGCTTGTACCCAGCCTATCACTGGCTGTTGTCCCGTTCATGCATGAACTCGCGGACCTGCCGGTCCAGATCCGCCTGCGTCACCGTATAGGTCGCCGCGAACAGCACACTGTCGCCGGGTGCAAGCCGGCTCCATCTACCGTCATTGCCGTTCCGGTCGCTGGAATCGCCCAGCGGCAGCGCATCATGGATCATGGTTTCGCTCGCCACCGGCGTCATGCGCCCGGTGCCGGTCTGTCGGTCCGAGATGAAGACATCCTCGATGGTCACATTGCCGGAATTGGTCACGACATAGACATGGGCGATCGTATCGTCGCGGTCGGCCGCGTCAGGCGTGCCGCCGTCGGCGACGAAACTGTGCGAGCGTTCCAGCGACAGCGCCGGACGGATGTCGAGTTCGAGTGAAGCCTGCGCCTGCGTAGATGCCGCACCCGAGAGTGCGGAAAAAGCGAGGTCGAGCCTGCCGTCGCGTCCGGCCGCACGGTCGAGATCGTCCTGGCTGACGACATGGAAGCCCTGGCAGCGTTCCCGCCCGCCCGGCGGCAGCAACGGAACACGCGACCCGCCGCCACTTTCGCAGACCGGTGGGCGCGATCCCCCCGTAACCACAATATCGCTGAGCGTACTCGAGCTCTCGTTGATGACGGTCAGAGCGAAGGAAATCTCGTCGCCGGCCCGACCAGCGGACTGTTGCCCGCCCTCGATCCGCAGGCCGAGTCCTTCGCCAGCCTGCGCCATGAGAATCGGCTCGCTCCGAGAGGGCGTCGCACCGTCAACCACGGGGCAGATACAGGCCGCGAAAAGGCACACCGAGACACGGCACGCTACCCGTCGCCCCGCAAACCTCGTTCTCATCGACCGATCCCGTCTTCCGACACCCGAAAACGCTCCCTAAAAGACCCGATGCATTGGATTTTATCTTTCCCGTTTCCGGCCTGTTTGAAACTTTCGGTTACCTTATCGCACAGGGGTGACGTTGATCGACCCGCCCCGATTTTTTGGTGGGCGATCAGGACCTATTGGGTACGCAACATGCAGGATAGGCAACACCCGAGGCGGATCAACCTTGCCGCCGTGACGATCGCGGTCGCCCTCGTTTCGCTCTGGCAGCAATCGCTGACGATCTACAGCGCCGGCGGTTTTTCGCTCTCGACGGCCTCCCCCAACATGCTGGTCGCCATGGCCTGCACCATGTTCATCATTACCATGGTGGGCGCGATCATCTGGAGCAATGTGCGGGAAGTCCGCCGCGCCAGCCGTCTCGCCTTCATCGACGACCTGACCGGACTGCCGAACCGCCGCGGCTTCGACCGCCGGCTGCGGGAACGCGCCGCAGAACTGGCCCGCACCGGCAAGGCTTTCGGCCTGCTCTACCTCGATCTCGACCGTTTCAAGAACGTCAACGACAGCTACGGCCACGAGGCCGGCGACGAGGTCATCCGCCAGTTCGCCGCGCGCATGCGCAAGCTGCTCGGCAAGGACGACATGCTCGCGCGCCTGGCCGGCGACGAATTCGCCATGATCCTGTCCTCGGCGAGCGGACGGCGCAGCCTGCAGATGGCCGCCGCGCATGTCTTCGACGCGATGGCCGAACCCTTCGACTGCAAGACCACGCTGATCTATTCCGGCCTGTCCATCGGCGCGACCCTTGCCGACCGGCCCGGCACCGGCGCGATGGAAATATTGCGCCACGCCGATTTCGCGCTGCTCCAGGCCAAGGAGAGCGGCCGCAACAACCTGCAGATCTTCAATCCTTCCATGGCGGAGCGCATCCGCACGCGCGGCCAGCTCGAGAACGATCTGCGCGAAGCGATCGCCCACGACCGCTTCCAGATTCGCTATCAGCCGATGATCTCGCAGACCGGCGACGAGGTGATCGGCGTCGAGGCGCTGGTGCGCTGGATTCATCCCGTGCGCGGCGCGATCATGCCCGCCGTCTTCATCCCCATCGCCGAGGAGATCGGCCTCATCGACCGGCTTGACGAGTTCGTCCTGCGCCGCGCCTGCACCGAAATCCGCGATTTCGGTCCGGTCAAGCTTGCCGTCAACATCTCGTCCTCCCGCTTCATGCGTCCGGAGTTCGCCGAACAGGTGCACGCCATCGTGGAGGAGACCGGCTTCGATCCACACAATCTGGAACTCGAGATCACCGAAGGTGTGTTCCTGGAGGATCCGGCAAAAATCGCGCGCACCGTGGAAACCTTCAAGGCCATGGGCATTCGCATCGCGCTCGACGATTTCGGCACGGGCTATTCCTCGATGTCCTATCTGCGCGACCACACGCTCGACCGTATCAAGATCGACCGCTCCTTCGTCAGCCAGATCGGCCATTCGGTGCGCTCGCTCAACCTGGTCTCGAAGCTGATCGATCTGGGAGGTTCGCTCGGCCTGAACGTCACCGTCGAAGGCGTGGAAACGGAGGCCCAGCGCAAGCTGCTTTCCGACAGCAAGGTCGAGATGCAGGGTTTCCTTTTTTCGCACCCGGTCTCGCTCGAGCAGCTGCGCGACTATTGCGGCCCCGATCAGGTACCGGCCAATGACGCATCCGCATCGCCCGCCAGTCAGTCCATGCGCGTCGCATCATCTTCGTAACGCTCGACAGCCGGATATAAATCATTTGGCGTCAGTAAAAATGATAAAACCCAAATTCAATTCAAATAGTAAGTAAAAACAGGAGGCGCAATCCAGTTATAACGCAACAAAACTGCACCTTTTTGTTGACAAGATTGACCCTAGTCAAAACGCAGGCGGCGCATGATGTATACATTCAACATCGGTTCGCTACATGCAAACCTGAGGGCGGCCCTGCCGAACGGAAACGCTCCGGCTAGGTCGCCCGAACAAGTTTTTAGGCAGGAAAGCATACCGCGTCGAGGACGTCAGGCGAGCTAACACCGACAGCACCATGCATACCGCGCACCTGGAACCGCGGGGCCGAATACTTTTCCCTGGACAAAAAGCCGGTAATTTAGTCTTTAACCTTGATTCTGGACCCGTGCTTGAACGGGCCAAGGGCGACTCTGCCGAACGGAATACGCTCCGGCTAAGTCGTCCTTTTTCGTTCAGGGGGATTCCCGGGCGATGCTCAGCCTGCCCGGCACGCCTCGCACAATCCGCGCAGTTCGATGGTCGTCTTGGCGAGCTCGAATTTTTCCGATCTCGCCCAGTCCTCTAGAAGATGCGCGACCTCGTCATTGGCGAATTCGCGAACCAGCCCGCATTTCTCGCAGATGGCGAAGGCGATGGAACCATGCGCGCCGCATTCGTCCTGCCGGCAGGCCACGAAGGCGTTAAGGCTTTCCAGACGATGCACGAGGCCGAGCTCGGTCAGCTTATCGAGCGCCCGATAGACCTGCAGCGGTGCGCGGAAACCGTCGCCGCGCAGCCGGTCGAGGATCGAATAGGCGCTGAGCGGACCCTTCGCGCCTTCGAGCGCGCCGAGCACCAGACCCTGGTTCCGGGTCAGGTCGCTCTTGCCGTGATCATGATCGTGAAGATGCGCGTGTGTGGCCATCTCACCCCCTTCCCTCGTCTGTTGACGAGGCTTGCGAACGTTTTCCGATTCCGCCCAGCGGCGCAAGCGAGACGAGGAACAGCACCATTGCCGCGACCACGATGGAGGGGCCGGACGGCGTATCCCATTCCAGCGAGCCGAACAGGCCGCCGACCACGGCGAGCGCACCGGCGATTGCCGCCACGAGCGCCATCTGCTCGGGGCCCGAAGACAGCCGGCGCGCCGTCGCTGCCGGGATGATCAGCAGCGCGGTGATCAGCAGCACGCCGACGATCTTCATCGCGATCGCGATGACCACCGCCATCGCCAGCATGAAGACGAGGTCGGCGCGGCCCGGATCGAGCCCTTCGGCCTGTGCCAGTTCGCGGCTGACGGTCGAGGCGAACAGGGGCCTCCAGATCGCCGCCAGCACCGCCACGACGGCCGCACCACCGCCATAGATGATGGCGATGTCGGTCCACGACACGGCCAGGATGTCGCCGAACAGGAAGCCCATCAGGTCGATCCTCACCCAGGTCATGAAGGCGAGGCAGACGAGGCCGAGCGCCAGCGCCGAATGGGCCAGCAGGCCAAGCAGCGCATCGGAGGAGAGCGAGGAGCGCCGGCGCAGCGCCAGCAGCGCCATGGAAACGGCTGCGCACACGACGAAGACGCTCGCCGTGATGCTCACCTCGAACAGGAAGGCGAGCGCCACGCCGAGCAGCGCCGAATGCGACAGCGTATCGCCGAAATAGGCGAGCCTGCGCCAGACAATAAAGCAGCCGAGTGGGCCGGCGACCAGTGCAACGCCGATGCCGGCGACGAGCGCACGGAGAAAGAACGTATCAGCCATCGCGGCGGCCCTCCCCCTGCGCATGCCCCCGATCGTGCGCGTGATCATGCGCGTGTCCGTGATGATCATGCCCTCCGGCATGGTCGTGATGCCCGTCGTCCGGATGGCAGCTCTCGGTGATGGAACCGTCGCCATGCCGCACCCGACCGTCCGGCAGATGGGTGTGATCGTGATGGTGTTCGTAGACCGCCAACGTGCGCGCCGCCTGGCCCGAGAAGGCGTGGCCGCCGAACATCTGGCGGTAGATCTCGCTTTCCGCAACCGCCGCCGGCGTGCCCGTGCAGCAGACATGGCCGTTGAGGCAGATGACACTGTCGGTCGCGGCCATGACGATATGCAGATCGTGCGAGATCAGGAGCACACCGCAATTGAGCCGGTCGCGCACCTTGCCGATCAGGTCGTAGAGCGCCACCTCGCCGGAAAAATCAACGCCCTGCACCGGTTCGTCCAGCACCAGCAGATCCGGTTCGCGGGCGATGGCGCGTGCCAGCAGTGCGCGCTGGAATTCGCCGCCCGACAGGTGCCGCATCTCCGCCTTGCGCAGATGCGCGATCCCGGTCTCGGCCAGCGCGGCCTCGAGCCGGTCGCGCGACAGGGGCGCGGTCAGGCGCATGAAGCGCTCGACATCAAGCGGCAGCGTCCAGTCGATCGATAGTTTCTGCGGCACATAGCCGACCCTGAGTCCGGGCGCCTTTTTCGCGCTGCCCTCGTCCGGCCGGTCGATCCCGAGCGCCATGCGCGCCGTCGTCGACTTGCCCGAGCCGTTCGGCCCGATCAGCGTGACGATCTCACCGCGCGCCACCGATAGATCGACGCCGCGCACAAGCCAGCGCCCGGCGCGCCTCAGGCCGGCGCGCTCAAGTTTGACCAGCGGACCGTCCGTTCCCGGCGACGGCAATCGCGACGATACGTTCAATTCGGTCTCTCCATCCGACGGCGGCAATTCAGCTCGCTCATTTACCCACTTGCCCGCCTCTATGCCATACGTTATAGCATAACACAATTAATGTAATAACATTACATTTCGCACATCCAACAGGAGCCTGTCGAATGCCGATCCGCCTTGCCGCAAACGCCATCAAACCCGCCCTCGCCGTCGCATTGATGACGCTCGCGACCGGCACGCCCCTGGCCGCGCCGAAGGTCGTCGCCTCGATCAAGCCGGTGCATTCGCTGGTCGCTTCGGTCATGCAGGGCGTCGGCACGCCCGACCTGATCGTCGAGGGCGCCGGCTCGCCGCATGCCTATGCGCTGCGCCCCTCGCAGGCAGGCGAGATCGAGCAGGCCGACATCGTCTTCTGGGTCGGCCATGATCTTGAGCCCTTCCTGGAAAAGCCGCTCGAAACCCTGGGC
>JBHIWX010000115.1:0-11458 GCA_041987205.1 Rhizobiaceae bacterium
GCGGCTGTTCGGCGACGAGCGCGCCGACTACGCGCAAAGTCTGGAGCGGCATTATGCCGATGGCCCGCCCGAGAACTGGCGCGACTCCTTCATCAGCGCCTACGCGACCGCGCACCCCTGGGAGGATTTCGCCGAAAGCTGGGCGCACTATCTGCACATGGTCGATGCACTCGAGACGGCGTTCGCCTACCGGCTTCGTGTTTCAGTGCATGGCGGCAGCGATATCCAACCGGCCTTCGAGCCCTACCGGGCGGATTCGGCTCGGCAATTGGCGGAAAACTGGGTGCCGGTGACGATTGCCATCAACGCCATCAACCGCTCGATGGGACAGCCCGATCTCTACCCGTTCGTGCTGCCCGGACCAGCGATCGAGAAACTGCAATTCATTCACGAGATCGTCTACGGCACCCCGTCCCACGCCGATCAGCCATAGCTGGTGACGATTCTGGCGCCATGCTCCATCGTGCGATGCACGGGGCAACGGTCGGCGATCGACACGAGCTTCGCCTTCGTCTCCTCGTCGATCTCGCCCGTGACCGAGATGCGCCGTTCGAAGCGGTCGATCTTGCCTCCGGCGGCGCGTTCCTCCTCGGTGCATTCGGCACAGTCGGCAGCGTGGACCTTGGCGTGCTCGATCTCGACCGAAACCATTCCGATGTCGATCTTCTTGTGGTCGGCATACATGCGCAGCGTCATCGAGGTGCAGGCGCCGAGTGCCGCGCCCAGCAGATCATAGGGCGAAGGCCCGGAATTGAGCCCGCCGACATGGGCCGGTTCGTCGGCGATGAGGCGGTGACCGCTGGCGCGCACGGTGTTCTGGAACTTGCCGTTGCCGGTCTCCGCGACGACGATGTGCTCCGGCCCGTCCTCCTCGACGATGGTTTCCTCCGGCAGGTAACGCTCGGCCCAGGCGGAAATCATCCTGGCGGCGAAGACGGCATCCGCCTCTCGGGTGAGTAGATGATCGGCACCGTCGAGCGAGACGAAGCTCTTGGGATGGCGGGCGGCCATGAAAATCTCGGCAGCATTGTCGACGCCGACGGTCTGGTCGACGGGCGAATGCAGGATCAGCAGCGCCTTGCGCATGTGCCGGATGCGCTCCGTCACGGTGCTGCGCTCCAGATCCTCCAGGAACTGGCGGCGGATGGAGAATTTCCGGCCGGCAAGGCTGACCTCGGCCTCGCCGCTGTCGCGGATGCGCTCAAGATCGGCGCCGAAATTCTTCACGACATGGCCGGCATCGGAGGGCGCGGCGATGGTGACGACCGCCTTGACCTCCGGGATGTCGGGCGCGACCGAAAGCACCGCCGCGCCGCCCAGTGAATGGCCGATCAGCAGGCCCGGCGCCTCGTAATGTTCCCGCAGATAGTCGGCGGCGCATTTGAGGTCTTCGAGATTGGAGGAGAAATTGGTCGAGGCGAATTCGCCCTCGGAGGAACCGAGTCCGGTGAAGTCGAATCGCAGGACGGCGATGCCGAGCCTTGCGAGTTCGCCGGCGATGCGCCGCGTGGCGTTGAGGTCCTTCGAGCAGGTGAAGCAATGGGCGAAGATCGCATAGGCGCGGATGCCGCCGGCCGGGGTGTCGAGGCGCGCGGCGAGCGTCGCGCCGTGACTGCCCTCGAATTCGATGCGCTGGCTGGTGGCGGTCATGATCGTTCTCCCTTGGCTGGCCTTGCGGCCGTCGCTGGCGAGACGGTCAATCGCCCTCGCCCAGTATTTTCGTAAGCCGCTGTCTTTCCTCGGCCGACAGTTCCGCCGACGCCACGCCGGCGGACGCAGGACCCCGCCTGACATAGGCGAAGAAACCCGCCGCGCCGATGACGAGCACGATCAGCGGCATCGCCCAGAGCAGGAAATTCTGCGCCGTGAAGGCGGGGCGCAGCAGCACGAATTCGCCGTAACGACTGACGACATAGTCGAGCACTTCCTCGTCGCTGTCGCCTTCCTTCAGCCGGTCGCGCACGAGAACGCGCAGGTCCTTGGCAAGATCGGCGTCGGAATCGTCGATCGACTGGTTCTGGCAGACCATGCAGCGCAGTTCGGAGGAGATGGCGCGGGCACGCGCCTCGAGCGCCGGGTCGTCGAGCACCTCGTCGGGCTGGACGGCAAGCGCCAAGCTCGCCTGAAGCGCGAGAATGGCGGCCGTGACGGTAATAACGACCAGTCTACGCATTGGCACCCGCCGGTTTGAGCCGCGCCTTCGACGGACGCGGCGCGCCGACCCTAAGGCGACGGTCGGAAAGCGAGGCGATGCCACCGGCCACCATGACCAGCGACCCAAGCCAGATCAGCGTCACGAAGGGTTTCCACCAGGCGCGCAGCGTGATCGATTCATCGGCCTCGGCCTCACCCAGAGACAGATAGAGCTGCGAGAACCAGTAGGTCTCGATGGCAGCCTCCGTGGTCGGCATGCGTCGCGTGGTGTAGACGCGCTTGGTCGGTTCCAGGCGATGCGGCGTCACGCCCTCGCCCGTCACCTCGAAGATGGCGGCGTCCTCGACGAAGTTTGACCCCTTGCGCGGCGACAGCCCCTCGAAGGTCAGCGTGTAGCCGGCGATCTCGGTTTGGTCGCCCGGCGAGACGTGGCGGATGACCTCGGTCTGGAACGCCGTGACGGAGACGATGCCGAGCAGCGTCACCCCCAGCCCGGCATGGCCGAGCGCCGTGCCCCACATCGAGCGCGGCAGGCCGGCGAGACGGCGGAAGCCCGTTGCGAGCCCGCTCTTCGGCCAGCCGGCGCGGGTGACGATCTCGGCGAAGGCGCCGAGCAGGACCCAGACGGCAAGGCCAATGCCGAGCGCGGCGAGCACCGGCGCGTCGGTGGTGAAGGCCATCACCAGGACGACCGTGATCAGGGCCGCGCCGGCGACGAAATAGAGCCGCTGCAGGGCCGCAAGCAGGTCGCCGCGTTTCCACGAGAGCAGCGGGCCGAAGGGGACGGCGATCAGCAGCGGGATCATCAGCGGCCCGAAGGTCGCGTTGAAGAAGGGTGCGCCGACGGAAATCTTGTCGGCCGACAGCGCCTCGACCACCAGCGGATAGAGCGTGCCGGTGAGCACGGTTGCGGCGGCCGTGGTCAGGAACAAATTGTTGAAGACCAGCGCGCCCTCACGGCTGATCGGCGCGAACAGGCCGCCGGTACGTAGCGTCGAGGCGCGCAGCGCAAACAGCGTCAGCGATCCGCCGACAAAGATGCACAGGATCGTCAGGATAAAGATGCCGCGCGTCGGGTCGGAGGCAAAGGCGTGCACCGAGGTGAGCACGCCGGAGCGCACCAGAAAGGTGCCGAGCAGCGACATGGAAAAGGTGATCAGCGCCAGCAGCACCGTCCAGACCTTCAGCGCGTCGCGCTTTTCCATGACCAGCGCCGAATGCAGCAGTGCCGTGCCCGACAGCCATGGAATGAAGGATGCGTTCTCGACCGGGTCCCAGAACCACCAGCCGCCCCAGCCCAGCTCGTAATAGGCCCAGTAGGAGCCCATGGCGATGCCGGCGGTCAGGAAGCACCAGGCGGTGAGTGCCCAGGGCCGGACCCAGCGTGCCCAGGCCGCGTCGATGCGGCCCGACATCATCGCGGCAACAGCGAAGGAGAAGGTGATGGAGAAGCCGACATAGCCCAGATAGAGCATCGGCGGATGGATCGCGAGGCCGATGTCCTGCAAGATCGGGTTGAGATCCTTGCCCTCGAACGGCGCCGGCGTGAGGCGGGCGAACGGGTTTGAGGTGAGCAGGATGAACAGCAGGAAGGCGACCAGCACCCAAGCCTGCACGCCCAGCACATTGGCGCGCAATTGCGCCGGCAGGTTGCGGCCGAACAGCGCGACGAGGGCGGAGAAGAAGCCGAGGATCAGCACCCACAGCAGCATCGAGCCCTCGTGATTGCCCCACACGCCGGTATATTTGTAGAGCAGGGGTTTGAGCGTATGGGAGTTTTCCCAGACATTTGCGACCGAGAAATCGGACACGACATAGGCATGGGTCAGGCTGGCGAAGGACAGGGCCAGCAATGCGAGGATGGTCGGCGACGACCAGTCCGCCGTCGCCATCAGCCGCGTGTCGCCGTTTCTGGCGCCCACGACCGGCAGGATCGACTGGACCAGTGCCAGCGCCAGCGCCAGGACCAGCGCGAAATGGCCGAGTTCGACGGTCATTGCGCGCCCTCCTTATCAGCCTTCGCGCGCAGCGCCTCGACCTTGCCTTCGTCGGCGCCCTCGCCTTCCCAGACGCCCTTTTCCTTGAGCGCCTCGGCGACTTCCTTCGGGATGTAATTCTCGTCGTGCTTGGCGAGCACGGTGTCGGCGGTCATCGAGCCATCGGCGCCGAGGACACCCTCGGCGACCACGCCCTGCCCCTCGCGGAACAGGTCCGGCAGAATGCCGGAATAGGAAACGGGCATGTCGCGGTCGGTATCGGTCACCACGAAGGTGGCATGCTGTCCATCGCGCTTGACGCTGCCCTCGGCGACCAGGCCGCCCAGACGGATGCGCTGTCCCGGCGCGGCCTTGCCTTCGGTCAGAATGTCGGAGGGGGTGTAGAAGAAGACGATCTCGTCGCGCAACGCGAACATGACCAGCAGGACGGCGGCCATCAACACCGCGCCGATGCCGCCGATGAAGGCGAGCCTTTTCTGCTTCCTCGTCACTGGATTCCCTCCCTCGCCGGCACGGCCTCGACCATGGTCTCAAGCGCGGCCAGGAATTCGGTGTCGTCGGGGAAGGCGCCGCGCGCGTCTTCCACCGCCTGTTTGGCCTTGTCCTTCTGCCCGAGCACCGCATAGGCGCGCACGAGGCGCTGCCAGCCCTGCTTGTCGCCCGGATTGTCCTTCAGCCTCTCGGCAAGCCCTGAAACCATGGATTCGATCATGACCTGACGGTCTTCCGGCGACATCTGCGAGGCGGCGGCGACGTCCTCCTGGCTCGGACCGGGAGCGGCTTTGCCTTGTGCTGTGGCAGGCGCTTCAGTTGTTTCTCCGGAGACGGCGCGCAACTGGGCGCGGGCGACCTCCAGCCATGGCGCATCGGCCGGCGCCTCGGCGATCAGCGCGCGCCATGCCTCGGCGGCCTCGGCGTTGGCGCCCTGCTGGCCGAGCGCAATGGCGAGATAGAACCGCGCCTTGGCGTTGCCCGGGCTTTTTTCCAGCGCTTGAGAGAAAATCGTGCGCGCTTCCTCGGTGACGACACCAGAGGCGGCGACCGTCATGGCCTCGGCGAGCGAGGTCTTCAATTCGACGTTATCGGGCTCGAGCCGGGCAGCGTTGCGCCACGCCGTCACGGCATCCTGGGTGCGGCCGAGCCGCATGTAGACCGGAGCGACGACGCGCCAGCCGCGCGAATCGTCGGGATTGCGGGCGAGCTGTGCCTCGGCACGCTCGAGCAATTGCGTGATCGACTGGGCGGAGAGATCGCGATCCGGCCGCGAGGCGAGCGCCATGTCGGGCATGTTGGGCACGCCGGCGATGATGTAGAAGGCGAGCGCTGCCAGCGGCACGAAGATCACCGTGGCGGCGAGCGCGAAACGCGGCATGCACGCGCCAGCACCGCTTGAATCAGTCTTTTGCGAGGCGGAAAGGGCGATCAGTTTGCGCCCTTCCTCCGCCTTGGCGGCCTCGGCCTCGGCCGCATCAATGCGGCCAAGCTTCAGATCGGCGTCGATCTCGGAAAGGCGTGCGTGATAGAGCGCGCGGTCATGGTCGAGCGCGCTGGCGCCGCCGCGTTTCCCTCGCAGCAGCGGCAGGACGACCAGTGCCGTCGCAAGAAGGGTCAGCAGCGCTGCCGCGATCCAGAATGCCATGACACCCATTTAACGAGGTTTTCGGCGGAAACAATGACATAGGTCACACGCCGTGCATTGTCAGGCCCGGGGCGGCCGGGGCAGGCAATTGGTCGCATCGGGCGGATCGGCCTGAAAATCAGGTCAGCGGCGTCCAGATGCCGTCTTCGCCACGGCAGGCGGTGGCTGCGGCGACACGCGGCGCGCCGTCGACCGAGATCGAATGGGTGTAGCGGCGGCAATTGGTCGTGCCGACCGTATAGGGCTGCTGCGGGGTGACCGCGCCGTAGAGCCGGTCGGAAATGCGCCAGTTGACCGGCGCGCCGGCCCTGCCGACCTCCAGCGCGCGATATTCGGTGTTGGCGGCCAGCGCCAGCGTCTTCTGGTCGAGGCCGGCGCCGAGATCCCCGGCGACAAGGCTCGCCTTAAGCGGCACGGAGAGCTGCGTGATGTTGGCGCCCGAAATCGTCTGGCACCCGGTAAGCGCCGCGGATGCCGCGATCGCGATGATGAACACCTTGCGGACCAACCGGCCCTCCCCTCGTCTTTTCGTCTGTTGGAAAACGCCCGGACAGTCGAACGGTTGCCTTGCTAGCCCGCCGGTCATGCGCAGACAAGAAAAGAATGTCGCCGAAACCATGGCGCAGTCTCAGCGCGCCGGCAGGGTGACGACGGCGCGCAGCCCGCCGAGCGGCGAGCGATCAAGCGCAAGCGTGCCGCCATATTCAGTGGCGATGTCGCGTACGATGGACAGGCCAAGACCGGAGCCGGGCGTCGATTCGTCGAGCCGCGTGCCGCGCTGGAGCGCCATTTCGCATTCGGCTTCGCTCATGCCCGGTCCGTCATCCTCGACGCTGACCGCGACCACCGGTTTGTCGTCGCGCACGGTCCGCTCGGCGCGAAGGCGGACGGTGCCGGTAGCGAAACGGGCGGCGTTTTCCATGAGATTGCCGACGATTTCCTCGAAATCCTGCTGCTCGCCGGCGAAGAGGGGCGACACACCGGAGATGGCGGGCATGTCGATGTCGAGCTGCGGATTGAGCTTGCCGATCACCCGCGCGAGCCTGTCGAGCACCGGCACGATCTCCGTGCGCGATGTCACCGTGGCATGGCGGGCGGCGATGCGGGCGCGGTCGAGATAGTTCTGCACCTGGTCGCGCATCAGCCCGGTCTGCTCCTCGATGACGCGCTTCAGGTCCGACGGCGCGGCACCGGCTTCGTTCATCAGGACGGCAAGCGGCGTCTTGAGGGAATGGGCGAGGTTGCCGACCTGCGTGCGGGCGCGCTCGATCACCGAGCGATTCGATTCGATGAGCGCGTTGGTCTCGTCGATCAGCGGTTGAATCTCGCGGGGAAAATTACCTTCGAGACGCTCCGCCCTGCCCTCGCGGATGTCGGCGAGACGCCGCGTGGCGCCCGAGATCGGCCGCAGACCGACGCGCACGATCACGAAGCTGGCGACGACGAAGCCGAGCCCGAACAGCGCAAGCAAGGCCACAAGGCGACGCTGGAAATCGGCGACCTCGTCGGCCAGCTCATCCTTGTTGCCGGTGATGCGGAAGGAATAGACCTCGTCGCCCGACCCCAGGAAAAGCCGCGCCTCGACGGCGCCCAGTTCCTGCCGGGTTTCGCCGCCAGCCGGATCGACATAGCTGTAGTGGCGCTGGAAGGTGGTGTCGAAAGGGACGTCCGGCGGGATGGGAATGGTGGCGCCGGCCAACGACGCCGACGCAAGCCGGTTCTGCGGATCGCTCAGCGCCTCGACCGACCAGTACCAGCCGGAGCCGAAATTGGAAAAGCGGGCATCGCGCAGATCGGGTGTGCCGGCGAGCTTGCCGTCCGCGCCGACTTCGACCGAGGCCATCAGATTGTAGAGGTTGGCGGAAAGCAGTTCGCCGAAACGCCGCTCGGCATTGCCGCGATAGGCGCCGGTGAGCACGATGGCGATCAGCACCACGGAAACGAGTGCCCAGACCGAGGTCAGGAGGAAGAGGCGGAGGGAAAGGGTGCCGGCGCGCATCGGGCCTTTCGCCGCGATCAGGCCGGCGCCTGAAGGCGATAGCCCAGGCCGCGCACGGTCTCGATGCAGTCGACGCCGAGCTTCTTGCGCAGGCGTCCGACAAAGACCTCGATCGTGTTGGAATCGCGGTCGAAATCCTGATCGTAAAGGTGCTCGGTCAGCTGGGTGCGCGACAACACCTCTCCCTGGTGATGCATCAGATAGGCGAGCAGGCGGAATTCATGGCTGGTGAGCTTGACCGGGTTGCCGTCCACCGTGACCCGCGAGACGCGGGTGTCGAGCGACACCGGGCCGCATTCGATCAGCGAGGCGGCATGGCCGGCCGAGCGACGGATCAACGCGCGCACACGTGCCAGCACTTCCTCGATGTGGAATGGCTTGGTGACGTAATCGTCGGCGCCGGCGTCGATGCCCGAAACCTTGTCGGACCAGCGATCGCGCGCCGTCAGGATCAGGACCGGCATGTCGCGGCCCTCGCGCCGCCAGTTCTCCAGAACGGTGACGCCATCCATCTGCGGCAGGCCGATGTCGAGCACGACGCAATCATAGGGTTCGGTGTCGCCTAGATAGTGCCCCTCCTCGCCGTCGAAGGCGGCGTCGACGACGTAGCCCGCCTCGCCCAGCGCCTCGCCGAGCTGGCGGTTCAGATCCTTGTCGTCCTCGACCACGAGAATGCGCATGAGACCCTAACCGGGCACGTTGACGGTCTGGCGGCGGGGCGGCTGGCCCTGCCCGCCCGGCACCAGCATGGTGACGACGCAGGTTCCGCCACGCTCTTTCGCCGACAGCACCCTTTCGCAACCTACCTGCGCACAGGCGGCTTTCGCGGCCCTGTTGCAATCGGCCGACGCCGCTGCGACCGGCAGGGCGCAGAAGATCATGACGGCGCCCACCAGGGCGCGAAGGGGGGAAAGCGGCGATCTCATGGTGCCTGCATAGCAGAAACGCCATGAACTGAAAATGAATGGGAGGAAGGTTCGAAAGGGAAGCGATGGGGAAGCCGGGGAAACGCTCGACACTGCGTTCACACCGCCCGGGACCGCTTGACCGGCGCGAGCACGCAATGGTCAATTCGCAGATGGTCAATCCGTGGCGGATCGCAAGGAAAAACACGCATGGCGGGACGGAAAATGCGGCTGACGCAAGCCCATGTCGAGCAGGTCTCGCGCGAGGCGGGCGAGATCGCGCAATCGCCGATGCCCGAAGGCCGGCGCCTGACAACGGAAGAAGAATTCAAGGAACTGACGCGCGGTATCCTCGATTGCGCGCCCAAGGAGGGCGACCTCTGGGTGTTCGCCTATGGTTCGCTGATCTGGCGGCCGGAATTCGACCATGTCGACAAGCGCATGGCGCTTCTGCACGGCTGGCACCGTTCATTCTGTCTGGGCTGGGACGAATGGTTCCGCGGCTCTGTCGGCCGAGCAGGCCTCATGCTGGCGCTTGACCGGGGCGGGCGATGCAAGGGGATGGCCTACAAATTACCGCCGGACGCACTCGAGGCCAACATGGAACGTCTGGTGCGCCGCGAAATGCCGATCATGCCGACCGTGTTTCCGCCACGCTGGGTGAAGGTGATTGGCGATCAGGGCGAAATCGACGCGCTGACCTTCGTCATCGACCGCTCGAAGGAGAGCTATATCGCCGGGCTGAACGACGACATGATCGCCGATGCGCTGGCACGCGCTGTCGGACCGCGCGGCTCGATGGTGGAATATCTGTTTCACACCGTCGCGCATCTGGAAGAAAACGGCATCCACGACCGGCATCTGTGGGCACTGCAGGAGATGGTCGCGGAAAAAATTGAGGGGGCGGGTTAGTTCTCCCCACAAACCGCCGCCCAGACCGCGTTGTGCTCCGCGATCTGGTCGAGGGTTTCGCGCGTGTCGCGGCTCGACCAGCGTATCGGCTGAAACGCCAGGCAGGCCCAGTCCGCCGGCGGGGTGTCAGTCGCGGCGGTATCGGTCACTGACGGGATCGTCTGGCAGGCCGTCATCAGAAGCAGGGCCGGCAGAAGCATTGCCGCCATCGCCCGGCCCTGCGCCATCTTCAGATTCAATGCTGACATCGCTCTCGGGCTTTCGTGCAGTTGCCCGGCTGGCCGCAAGTTTTTCGCGCACGGCCTTTCGGGCGCGCATTGCCCTGGCGAGCCGGTCATAGGCCGCCGCCCCCGCGTCGCGCTCGGCATCCTCGCGATTCGCGCGGCGTTCGGCCGCGCGGGCGATGAGGCGGAACAGCTCGCGCAGGGCGGCGGCAAGGGCCGCCAATATCGACAGCCAGGCGCCCATTCACACGATGACCCGCGTGGCGGTGAGCCGACCGTAGATGGCGACCAGGGCACCGACCGCACCGACAATCTGGACAGCCGCCTCGGCGAGGGCGAGCTGCGATTCAGCGTCGATCGCGATGCCGAAGGTCGCGGCGAGCGCCGAGCAGACGGCGATCAAGGATCCCCAGATTGTCTTCGCATCCGACCAGCAGGCGCCGAATTGAAAGCCGCGCAACCCTTCCGGATCGGCGGCAGAAAACACCTGGCCGATGGTGCCGGTCGCCGGCCAGTAAAGCTGGCGTAGCGAGGGGCTCCATTGCGGCCGCTCGCGCGGATGGGCGATGGCAAGCAGGCCGGATTCGCCCTCGATCATCACGGCGCGGGCGTCGGCATAGGTCTCGGCGACCAGCGCCACGCGCCCGGCCGCGTCACCCGGATAATGCATGTCGCCCATGGCAAGGCCGTGAAGCCACTCAGCCCCCGTGCGCGTCTTGCCGGCGCCGCGCCCGCCCAGCATCAGCCAGGTGCGCCAGCCGGTCGGCGGCGGCACCTGCGTGTCGCGGGCATGCAGCGGCCAGTCGCGCTCAAGCCTCGCCAGTTCCGCCGGCGTCAGGCTCGCCGCCAGCAGGCGCGCCCCGCCCTTCCTCTGCCGCAGCCAGCGCGTCAAGCTTGCGCGCAATCGCCTCGCGGTATTCCACAATGTCGCGGTAATCTCCGTATCCGGAGCCATCGCCGGAACTGGGCCCATCTTTGATCTTTTCTTGTTGTTTTTGGACCATGTCTTCCATGGCCTGAAGGGTCTTGGTCAGCGCGATCAGCGCCTTGACCCGGGCGTCCGAATAGCCCGGCTCGCGCTCGGCGATCTCCAGCGCGGCGATCTCCTCTTCCAGCATGAAGGCGAGCCGGCAGGCCATGCCCGCGAAATCGGGCAGACAAAGATTGTCGCCGCCCGACGATGCCGGATGGTTGGTCAAGGGAAGCTCCTTTGTCTGGTTTCCGCCGGAACCTTAGTCCCGGCGTCCGTTCACTGGCTTTGCAAGCCTTCGTCCGAACTCCGTCCGGACGAGCGTTCACGCACTTGCACGTTTGCAAGCAAACGCTTGTGCTGCCACGCAGGGAGGGAAGTATTCCTGCCTGGTTTGATTTTGGTTTCGCTCCACTCCGCGCGAGCGAGCGTTCACGGGCTGGCGCATCCGCTGGTCGACGCCGGCCGGCGCCTTCGGCTTGTCCGCACCTGCCACGCAGAGAGGGAGGGATCGAATGATGCGGCAAGCACGGCGTCGTCATGCTCGGGCTTGTCCCGAGCATCCAACGAACCACAGGGATTCCGCAGATCCTCGGCACAAGGCCGAGGATGACGACCGAGGGGGCCGCCAGGCCGATCAGGTCAGCGGCAACGCCGC
>JBHIWX010000116.1:0-11392 GCA_041987205.1 Rhizobiaceae bacterium
CAGGTGTTCATGTTCCTGGCGGCTGGCGACGATCAGGTGTCGTGGGCCGCGCATGTCGGTGGCATTGTTGCCGGCGCGTTGCTGATCCTCGTGTTCCGCCGGCGCGGCGTGCCGCTCTTCGACCGAGAGATCGTTGCGCCCGCTGCAGTCGAGGTTGCGACGGAGAGCGTACACGCCGAGACCACGCGGCGCGGTCCCTGGGGCCGCCAGTAGCAGCTGATATTCGATTTAATCGATTTGCCGCAGTTGCCCCGTATTGACGCCCTGCACCGCTGTGAATAGGTTCCGCGCGCCTGCGGAAGCTCCCTCCAGCAACCGCATTTTCCAGCTGCGCCTGAAAACGACAAGGATGTCGGTTTCGAAACGCCCAGGCCGGTCACAAGCGCATATCTGGCCTGCCGCCACCATTTGGGAGAGGTATTGCCTGCCATGAAGATTCTAGTGCCCGTGAAGCGGGTGATCGACGCCAACGTGAAGCCGCGCGTCAAGGCCGATGGCTCGGGCGTCGAGCTTGCCAACGTCAAGATGGCGATGAACCCGTTCTGCGAAATCGCGGTCGAGGAAGCTATTCGCCTGAAGGAAGCAGGCAAGGCTGACGAGATCATCGCTGTCTCGATCGGCCCGCAGCAGGCGCAGGAGACAATCCGCACCGCGCTCGCCATGGGCGCCGACCGCGGCATCCTGATCAAGGTTGACGAGGCGGTCGAACCGCTCGCCGTCGCCAAATTGCTCAAGGGCGTTGTCGACGAGGAAAAGCCGGAACTGGTTATTCTCGGCAAGCAGGCGATCGATGACGACAGCAACCAGACCGGCCAGATGCTGGCCGCCCTGCTGGGCTGGAGCCAGGGCACCTTCGCGTCCAAGCTCGAGATTGACGGCGGCAGCGCCAAGGTGACGCGCGAGATCGACGGCGGCCTTCAGGTTGTCGACCTGAAGATGCCAGCCATCGTGACCACGGATCTGCGCCTCAACGAACCGCGCTATGCATCGCTGCCCAACATCATGAAGGCCAAGAAGAAGCCGCTCGACGAAAAGGCGCCAGGCGACTACGGCGTCGACACGGCGGCACGGCTCAAGGTTCTTAAGACCGAGGAGCCGGAAGGCCGCAAGGCCGGCGTGAAGGTCGCCGACGTTGCCGAACTGGTCGACAAGCTCAAGAACGAAGCGGGGGTACTCTGATGGCCATTCTTCTCGTTGCCGAACACGACAACGCAACCCTCTCCGACCAGACCGCCAAGGCGCTGACCGCAGCCGCTGCAATCGGCTCCGACGTCGACATTCTCGTCGCCGGCAAGGGCGCCAAGGCCGCGGCCGACGCGGCTGCCAAGCTCAAGGGCGTGCGCAAGGTCCTGCTCGCCGAAGCTGACGAACTGGAACAGCAGCTTGCCGAGCCTGTTGCCGCTCTCGTTGTCTCTTTGGCCGACGGCTACGACGCACTGGTCGCGCCTGCGACCACCAACGGCAAGAACATCATGCCGCGCGTCGCCGCCCTGCTCGACGTGATGCAGGTTTCCGAAGTCATGGAAGTCGTCTCCGCCGACACATTCAAGCGCCCGACCTATGCCGGCAACGCGATCCAGACCGTTCAGTCCGCCGACGCCAAGAAGGTGGTCACGATCCGCACCTCGTCGTTCCAGGCAACGCCCGAAGGCGGCTCGGCCTCGGTTGAGACCGTGAAGGCTGCCGACAATCCGGGACTTTCGAGCTTTGTCGAAAACCGCATCGCCGAGAGCGACCGGCCCGAACTCACCTCGGCCAAGATCATCATCTCCGGCGGCCGCGCGCTCGGCTCCAAGGAGAAGTTTGACGAGGTCATTCTTCCCGTTGCCGACAAGTTGGGAGCAGCCGTTGGCGCCTCGCGCGCAGCCGTTGACGCCGGTTACGCGCCGAATGACTGGCAGGTTGGCCAGACCGGCAAGGTGGTCGCACCCGAACTCTACATTGCCTGCGGCATTTCCGGCGCGATCCAGCATCTGGCCGGCATGAAGGACGCCAAGGTGATCGTCGCCATCAACAAGGACGAGGAAGCGCCCATCTTCCAGGTTGCCGATTACGGCCTCGTCGCCGACCTTTTCCAGGCTCTGCCTGAGCTCGAAAAGGCGCTCTGACGCGACAACCCGTCGCCGCATTCAATCGCTTCCAGCCGGGGTGAACGAGGTTCACCCCGGCTTTTTTTTGCTCTAATGTGCGCTGCACAAGAAGCGGGCACAACGCGCCACCGCGACGGGATGAATTCAATGACGGGAAAAATCGAGACGATCGGCGTCATCGGCGCCGGCCAGATGGGCGGCGGCATTGCGCATGTCGCGGCAATCGCCGGCTACAACGTGCTGCTCTATGACATCACGACCGAGCAAATCGAAAATGGCATCGCCACCATCAGCGGCAACATGGCCCGGCAGGTAAGTTCCGACAAGCTGGACGAGAAGGACCGGCAGGCAGCTCTCGGCCGCATCGGCCCCGCGGAAAAGATGGAAGACCTTGCCGAATGCGACCTTGTCATCGAGGCCGCGACGGAAGACGAAACGATCAAGCGCAAGATTTTCGCGCAGCTTTGCCCGGTGCTCAATCCGGAGGCAGTGATCGCCACCAACACCTCCTCGATCTCGATCACCCGGCTTGCCTCGCAGACCGACCGTCCGGAGCGTTTCATCGGTATCCACTTCATGAACCCGGTGCCGGTGATGAAGCTGGTCGAGCTGGTGCGCGGGATCGCCACAGAGGATGAAACCTTCGAACTGGCCCGCGAATTTGTCGGCAAGCTCGACAAGACGACCACGGTTTCGGAAGATTTCCCGGCCTTCATCGTCAACCGCATCCTGCTGCCGATGATCAACGAGGCGATCTACACGCTCTACGAGGGCGTGGGCAGCGTCGATGCCATCGACACCGCCATGCGCCTTGGCGCCAACCATCCGATGGGACCGCTGCAACTGGCAGATTTCATCGGCCTCGACACCTGCCTGTCGATCATGCAGGTCCTCCATGACGGCCTGGCCGATTCCAAGTACCGGCCCTGCCCGCTGCTGGTGAAATATGTCGAGGCCGGCTGGCTTGGCCGCAAGTCCGGCCGCGGCTTCTACGACTATCGCGGCGATGAGCCGGTTCCCACACGCTGACGCGGGAAGCCAACTTGTCCGGCTCGGGCTATCAGTGGAACGCACGCGTCAATGAGCCCGCCCCGCAGGGCATTTCCTTCAAGACCGCTCGCTACGAGGTTCGCACGCTGCGGCCGGACGATGCCAGCGACCGCTATCTTTCCTGGTACCTCGACCCGCAGGTCATGCATCCGCAGAACGCACCCACCGCTCGCCTTGCAATGGACGAGTTGCGCACTCACATCGCCGGCTTTGACGGAAAAGCCCGCCATCTGCTCGGTATTTTCGAGCTTCCGGGCAATCGCCATGTCGGTTGCTATATCATCAACGTGCACACCCTGCATCGCAACGCCAAACTCCAGATGATGATAGGAGAGGCCGACTCGCGCCGGAAGGGTGTGGCGACCGAAACAACGGCAGGCTTGATCGACTACCTGTTTGTCAACGCCGGAATCGCCAAGGTGACCGCACACGTACTCGCTTCGAACAGGGGCTTCAACCGGGTCATGGAAAAGATCGGCATGCGGGTGGAAGGCCACCTCAAGGGAGAGGTGATCGAGTTCCACGGCAGCAGCCGGCTTGATCAGGTGCTGTACGGCCTGCTCGCGGAGGAATGGTTCGCGCGCCGCTGATGCCGCAAGCGTCCTGTCGCGGTCCGCAGCCTGATGTTCAGAAGCGCTTCGCCAGTCCGATCCTGACCATGTCCAGGCTCGGATCGACGGTGGATGTCGACGTAATGGTTGATATTCCGAAACCGGTCACGGAGGTCGATTGGAAATCCGCGTGAAGATATTCGGCGCGCGCGCTCCAGCCATCCCCGAACGCCAATTCCACGCCAGCGCCCAAGGTCCAGCCGGTCAGAATCTTGTCCTGCCGAAAGGTCACAATGCCACGATTGTAAAGAAGCTCCTGATGGAGGAAGCCTATCCCACCGGTGCCGTAGATCAAAAAGGGGCCCTCGGTTACACCTGCACGCCCGCGAATGGACGCGAACCAGTCAGCCTCGTCTGTAAGCGTGGCGTTTCGGACCCCCGTGAAATCCGCCCTGTCGGAAAGTTCGAAAAAGCTGACATCGGCTTCGGCCCCGAATACCAGATTCCCCTGCTGGGTCTGGATACCGACAAAGCCGCCCAACAGTCTCGATGAATCATCGAGTGGTACGCCGGTGTTGTAGTCGCCTGATTCCGACAAGGTGCCGTCAAGCAGGGCGCTGCCAGCCTGGAAGCCGACATATAGCCCGCTCCACTCTTGATAAGGGCTTTCGTCGGCATGAGCTATTCCGCCCAGCCCGACCGATGACATGGCGCAAAGCAACAATCCCGTTCTTGATGACATGCGATGAAAGGCTCCGCCGATTTCCCTAACGTAAACTAGCTTCGTTCAATTGCTCGAACAAGCAACCTCCACGTTAGCGATGATCGAAATTGCCTCACCAGCACGAGTGACGGTGTTACCGGCTCCCTTAGCGGATATACGGGAAGCGGCCGCCATATCGGCTGCGCGGTCAGGTGAGCGGAATCATCACCGCCTTGCGATAGGCGGGCCGCTCCGTCAGCCGCTCGTACCAGGCTTCCAGCGCCGGCATGGCAGGCCGTTCGATCGGCATCTCGAACCACCCATAGGCAACGCAGCCGAGCGGAACATCGCCGATGCCGCATGCTTCGCCTGACAGGAAGGGCTGGCTTTCGAGCACCGCGTTGGGGATCGCCAATGCCTTTGCCGTCGTATCGACACCCGCCTCGACTTTCACCATGTCGCGCTTGTCGGGTGGCGTGCGCACCATGTTCCAGAACACGTCGCGAAAGGCCTGTCCAAGCGTCGAATTCGTCCAGTCCATCCATTTGTCGGCCTGTGCCCGCGCACCCGCTTCCGCAGGCCCGAATTTGTCCGCGCCGTATTTCGCGGAGAGATAGCGAACGATGGCGTTCGACTCCCACAGTACCAGGTCGCCATCCTCCAGCGTCGGCACCAGCCCGTTCGGATTGAGCGCGCGATAGGACGGATCGTTGACGACGCCGAAGGCACCTCCAGCATCCACGCGGGTGTAATCAAGGCCGAGTTCCTCGGCCATCCACAGCACCTTTTTCACATTGGTGGAATTGGTACGTCCCCAGATTTTCAGCACGCGCCGTCCCTTCCCATCCCCGATTTGCAGATCCGTCACTTCTTCATCGCCGCCGAAATCATGGCCTTGGCGTCAGGGCTTGCCCATTCCGCAGGGCCGTTCAGCGAGCCCAGTATGCAGCCCTCGCCGTCGATCAGGATCGAGGTCGGCATGCCGATCGCGAGACTGCGCTTCTTGAGCGCGTTGAACACGCCCATCGTGCCGTCATGGAAGAACGGCAGATCCTTCAGCCCGGTCTCGGCGTAGAACGCCTTGGGCTTGGCATCGTCGCCGAGATCGACGCTGACCGGTACCACGGAGAAATCCTCGCCGCCCATTTCCTCCTGCAGCGCCTCGAGCGCCGGCATTTCGTGGCGGCACGGCGCACACCATGTCGCCCAGAGATTGATCAGCACCGTCTTGCCGCGCCAGGCGGCGATCGATGTCTGCTCGCCCTCGCTGTCGGCAAAGCTGAGTTCGCCGATCGGCGACGGCGTGTCGGCGGGCTGGAAGGCCGCGACTTCGCCCAGCGCGAATGGCGCAAGCGCGACAACGCGGGGGCTTGCCTGTTCGCACTCGGCGGCGGCGACGTTGCCAGACCCGCCATCCATCACGTATATCGCCGTCACGCCGACGAGAACCGCCAGCGCGGCCACGGTCAGGACAATCCGTCCGATCGGGCTTGAACGGTTTTCTTTCTCTTGCATTCGCATTCACTCCGGAGACATTCGATGAGCAAAGCCGGATCCGGCAACAAGATGTGGGGCGGCAGGTTCGCTTCCGGTCCCGACGCGATCATGGAGGCGATCAATGCCTCGATCGGTTTCGACCGCAAGCTCTACGCCCAGGATATCGCCGGCTCGAAGGCGCATGCACGCATGCTCGCCCGACAGGGGATTATCGCGCAAGGCGATGCCGACAAACTCGTTCAAGGTCTAGACACGATTGCGTCAGAAATCGAGGCGGGCACGTTCAACTTCTCGGCAGCGCTCGAGGACATTCACATGAATGTCGAGGCGCGCCTTGCCGAACTGGTCGGCGACGCCGCCGGCCGGCTGCACACCGCGCGCTCGCGCAACGACCAGGTCGCCGTCGATTTCCGCATCTGGGTCAAGCAGCAGGCCGCCATGAACCGCGACTTGCTGCGCGAACTGATCGGGGCCTTTCTCGACAAGGCGGAGACGCATGCGCAGACCGTCATGCCGGGCTTCACCCATCTGCAGACGGCCCAGCCCGTCACCTTCGGCCATCACTGCATGGCCTATGTCGAGATGTTCGCCCGCGACCGCTCGCGCCTGGCCGACGCGATCGAGCGCATGGACGAATGCCCGCTGGGTGCAGCCGCACTAGCTGGTACCGGCTTTGCCATCGACCGGCAATTCACGGCCGATGAGCTCGGCTTCCGAGAGCCGACGCGCAATTCGCTCGATTCGGTGTCCGACCGCGATTTCGCGCTGGAATTCCTGTCGGCTGCGTCGATTTGCGCCACCCACCTGTCGCGGCTTGCCGAGGAAATCGTCATCTGGTCGACACCGCAATTCGCCTTCGTCCGTCTTTCCGACAAGTTCTCGACCGGCTCGTCGATCATGCCGCAGAAGCGCAACCCCGACGCCGCCGAGCTGATCCGCGCCAAGACGGGCCGCATCAATGGCGCGCTGGTCGCGCTCTCAACGGTCATGAAGGGTCTGCCGCTCGCCTATTCCAAGGACATGCAGGAGGACAAGGAGGCCGTCTTCGACGCCGCCGAGAGCCTCGAACTCGCCATCCGCGCCATGACCGGCATGATCGCCGACCTGACCGTCAACGCCGAAGCGATGAAGGCGGCGGCTGGCTCCGGCTATTCCACCGCCACCGACCTGGCCGACTGGCTGGTGCGCGAGGCCGACATCCCGTTCCGGCAGGCCCATCACGTCTCGGGCCGCGCCGTGGCGCTGGCCGAATCGCGCGGCTGCACGCTGGCCGAACTCTCGCTCGACGACTACAGGCAGATCGACAGCCGCGTCGACGAACGCGTCTTCGACGTGCTTTCGGTCGAGAAATCCGTCGCCAGCCGCACCAGTTTCGGCGGCACCGCGCCGCAAAACGTGCTCGCTCAGGCACAGTACTGGCGCGAAAGGCTGGCCACGGAAACCAAATGACCGGACGAGGTTTGACTTTCGCCCTGCCCTGTCGAATAAACTCGGGCGAAACGTCCCGCCCTCGGTGGAGTATTGCATGACCTCGACCCGCCTGCCGGTCGCCCATGTTCGACTTCCGGTCGTTCTGACCCTGCTGACCGTTCTCACGATCGGGCTGGTCCTGTCCGGCTGCGGACGTCGCGGCGGGCTCGAACCGCCGCCTTCGGCCGCGGTGCTGACCACCGACGCGCAGGGCAATGTGGTCGAGACGGCGGAAGAACCCGTCGACCGACCCTTCGTCCTCGACCCCCTGCTTTAAC
The DNA here is from genome assembly GCA_041987205.1 of Rhizobiaceae bacterium. Classification (GTDB taxonomy): domain Bacteria; phylum Pseudomonadota; class Alphaproteobacteria; order Rhizobiales; family Rhizobiaceae; genus BOKV01. The sequence continues at coordinate 7,640 of JBHIWX010000116.1, forward strand.
AACATCCTGTTTCGCCGGTCGCGGGCCGGCCCGTTTTGGGGAAGCGCACCCGGTGAATCATTTCGAATACAGGGATGGCGTGCTCTATGCCGAGGACGTGCCGGTGCCCGACATCGCGGCTGCCGTCGGCACGCCCTTCTATTGCTATTCGACCGCAACGATCGAGCGCCATTACAACGTCTTCGCCGGCGCCTTTTCCGATATCCCCGCGCTGGTTTGCTATGCGCTGAAGGCCAATTCCAACCAGGCGGTGGTCGCCACGCTGGCCCGTCTGGGTTCGGGCGCCGACGTCGTTTCCGGCGGCGAACTCAAGCGCGCGATGATGGCCGGCATCCCGCCGGAAAAGATCATGTTCTCCGGCGTCGGCAAGACGGCGGCCGAACTGGACGCCGCCCTTGAAGCCGACATCCTGTGCTTCAACGTCGAATCCCTGCCCGAACTGGAGCTTCTGTCGGCGCGCGCCAGCGCACTCGGCCGCACGGCGCGGGTCTCCTTCCGCATCAACCCGGACGTCGACGCCGGCACGCACGCCAAGATCTCTACCGGCAAGAAGGAAGACAAGTTCGGCATTCCCTGGTCCGATGCGCTGGCAATCTACGACACCGCCGCCAAACTCCCCGGCATCGAGGTTTCCGGCATCGACATGCATATCGGCAGCCAGATAACCGATCTGGCGCCGTTCGACCGCGCCTTCGCCCGCCTCGAGGGGCTGATCCGGCACCTGCGCGAGCACGGCCACGCCATCGACCATGTCGATCTCGGCGGCGGGCTCGGCATTCCCTATCGCAAGGATAACATTCCCCCGCCCGATCCCGGCGCCTATGCCGACGTGGTCAAGAAGCATGTCCGCGCGCTCGACTGCCGCATCATCTTCGAGCCGGGAAGGCTGATCGTCGGCAATGCCGGGATACTGGTCGGCTCGGTCATCTATGTGAAGCATGCCGGCCACAAGAATTTCGTCATCGCCGACACCGCGATGAATGACCTCATTCGCCCGACGCTCTACGACGCCTGGCACGAGATCACGCCGGTGGTCGAACCGGCCCCCGACGCCACGCACATCACCGCCGATCTCGTAGGCCCCGTCTGCGAGACCGGAGATTTTCTGGCGCGCGACCGCGACATGCCAGCCATGAAGGCCGGCGATCTGTTCGCGATCCGCTCGGCCGGCGCTTATGGCGCCGTGCAGGCCGGCACCTACAACACAAGGCCGCTGGTGCCGGAAGTGCTCGTCCGAGGCGACCAATTCCACGTCATCCGTCCCCGCCAGCCCGTCGAGGCACTCATCGGCCTCGACAGCGTGCCCGACTGGCTCGCCTGAGCGACCGACGATCGACCCTGCCCGGAACGTCGCCACTCACATTTTGGCGAGACCGGCGCCTTGCACTCGAAATCGCCGTTTTCTGTGCTACCTTTCCTGTGAAGAAGCATGACGCTTCGCGATCGATCCTCGGTCGAACCTGGCCGTTTCCGGCCGAACGATGAGGTGCTTTTGGCAAGCCCGTCCCACCCCGAGGAAACCGCCGGCGACGGCGCCCGACGCGGCTGGCTGTCGCGCGACCGCAAATGGCTTCGCCTCGCCGCCCATACCGAACTCGTCTGGGAGAGGCTGTGGCCGCTGGTCGTGCCGGCGCTCACCGTCGCGCTCGGCTTTCTGGCTGTCTCATGGTTCGGCCTCTGGCAAATCGTCCCGGACTGGGCGCGCTACCTGCTGCTCGCCGCCTTCCTGCTTGGCTTCGTCTATCAACTCGCCCGGCTGCGCCACCTCGTCCTGCCCACCGCCACGGAAGTCTCGCGGCGCATCGAAACCGCATCGCATCTTGAGGACCGCCCGCTTTCCGCATTGGAAGACGAGATCGTGCTCGGCGACGGCGACGCCTTTTCGCGCGCGCTGTGGACCGAGCATCGCCGCCGCATGCGCGAGCGCCTGCGCGGCCTGACCGCCGGCACGCCCAAACCCGACGCCAACCGCACCGACCCCTGGGCGTTGCGCGCCTTCGTCGCGCTGCTGGCGGTCACCGCCTGGTTCTACGCCTGGGGGCCGTCCGGCGGGCGCCTCGGCGACGCATTCACGACCGGCACCGATCCCGAACTGCTGACCCGGCTCGATGCCTGGATCAGCCCGCCACCCTATACGCGCCGCCCCCCGGTCTACCTGACAGGCAGACAGGCCGAGACCGGCACGGACGAGCCGCGCGGCACGGTCGAAGTCCCGTCGGGCAGCGAATTCTTCCTGCGCTTCGTCGGCGACGAAAAGGTCGAACTTGCCTTCGCCGAAACCGGACAGGACGAGGAAAAGATTGCCATCGCCCCCGCAGAGCCGGCGGCAAGGGTCGAGAAGGCCTCGACGGCAGCAGCCTCCGACAACAGGCAGACCGAATTCGCCTTCGAGCTGACCGGATCTGGCAGCGTCGTACTGACCTCGCGCGGCAGGGAATTGTCGCGCTGGGACGTCGCCATCGTGCCCGACAATCCGCCCACGATCCGATTTGCCGAAACGCCGACCGCCGCCCTGTCGGGCTCGCTGCAGCTGGCCTATTCGGTCGAGGACGATTACGGCGTGACCGGCGCCGAGAGCGAGATCGCGCCGGTGGCCGACCTCGACGAGAACGCCCGGCCGCTGGTCGAGGCGCCCGAAATGCCACTGCCCCTGCCCCGCCAGCGTGCACGGGAAGGCACGGCCCGGGTCAATCGCGACCTCACCCAGCACCCATGGGCCGGCAGCCGCGTGACGATCACGCTCAAGGCGCATGACGATGCCGGCCAGACCGGATCGAGCGAGCCGCACGAAATGGTGCTGCCGGGCCGCAATTTCTCAAACCCGCTGGCGCTTGCCCTCGTCGAGCAGCGCCGCATCCTCGCCCTCGACGCCAACAAGGCACCCCGCATCGCCGACATGCTCGACGCGCTCACCACCGCGCCGGCCGAATTCATCGACGACTACGCCGCCTTCATGGCGATGCGCATCGCCTATCGCCAGATCGTCCTGGCCCGCAATGACGACCAGCTTCGCGACGTGCTCGACCTTTTGTGGGAAACGGCGCTTGGCATCGAATTCGGCGACATGAGCGAAGCCGAGCGCAGGCTGCGCGAGGCCCAGGAAAACCTCTCGAAGGCGCTTGAGGAAGGTGCCGGCGACGAGGAGATCGCGCAGTTGATGGACGAATTGCGCAAGGCCATGGACGAGTACATGCAGATGCTGGCCCGCGAGGCGATGCAGAATCCGATGGCACGCAATCCCATGCTGGAAAACGATCTGACCCGCATGCTGCGCCAGTCCGATCTGGAACGCATGATGGACCAGATCGAGAACCTCGCCCGATCCGGCTCGAAGGATGCCGCCCGCGAGATGCTGAGCGAATTGCAGCGCATGATGGACAATCTGCGCGCCGGCCGGCACATGCAGCAGCGCCAGGCCGAGGGCAACCAGATGAACCAGGCCCTCGACAAGCTCTCCGAACTGATGCGCCGCCAGCAGGAACTGATGGACGAGACCTTCCGGCTCCAGCAGCAGAACCCGGAAGGCCGCAATGGCGAGCAGAACCAGCAACAGCAACAGGGCCAGGGCGAACAGCAGCCAATGACGCCGGAGGAATTCGCCGAGGCGCTCAAGCGTCTGCAGGAGCAGCAGGACGCGCTCGGCCAGGAACTTGGCGAACTGGGCGAGCAACTCGAGGATCTGGGTCTGGATCCATCGGAGCAGTTCGGCGAGGCGCAGGGCGAGATGGGCGAGGCCGGCGAGCAGCTCGGCCA
>JBHIWX010000117.1:0-11382 GCA_041987205.1 Rhizobiaceae bacterium
CGCAGTCCCGTCTGTCGGGGCTTCTGGCTCAACAGTTGCGGCATCCGATTTTCCATTCCCCCGTCTTTCCGCTGCGGTACGCCGCCGCGCCTTGGCTCGTTCGGAGATCAGCCATGTCCGCTCATGCGAAGAAAAAGAAGAAGCCTGCCATCTCGATATCGCGCACCGATCACGACCGGCTATCGAAGCTTGCCGAGTCGCTGGCCGGTTCCAATGCCGTTGTCGCCAACGAACTCCTGCGCGAACTCGATCGCGCGCACATCGTTTCCGATGCGGGAGTTTCGAGCAGGAAGGTGGTGCGGATGGGTTCCAGGCTCCGATATGCCACCGATGCGGGACAGGAACGCGAGATCGTGCTGACCTATCCCGGCCAGGCCGACATCGAAGCCGGCACGGTTTCCATACTAACGCCCATCGGCGTTGCGCTGATCGGCCTGTCGGCCGGGCAATCGATCGACTGGATCGCGCCGAACGGCCGGGTGAACAGCCTGAAGGTCATCGAGGTGATCGAGGCCAACGAGCCCGTCCTGCCGTGACCGCCATTCGAACCGTCTCCCGGCTCATCCTTTCTGGAGGATGCCTTACCGTAGGATCGCACCCCCTGCGCCGTGACGTCGCGGCCAGGGGATTCTCCGTCGAATTCAACGAAATGCGCCATCTTCGGGATGGCATGCGGGAGAATTGCGATGCTTGTCGAAAAGTGCATCCTCACCATGAAGGACATGATCATCATCGAGGGCCTGCTCGATCATCATGTCAAACCGGACGACCCTGTCCATGCGATATTGAAGCGAAAAATCCGTTCCGCGCAGGTGGTCTTCGGCGACGATATCGCATCGCGAATTGCGACGATGAACAGTCGGGTCGACTACAGTATCAACGGCCTGACGCACGAGACGCGGATCCTGTCGCAAGCGCCACTGGATCTGCCGGTCGGCCTGCAGGTTTCCCTGTCCACGCCGAAAGGCGCCGCCCTTGTCGGCCTGTCGGAGGGGCAGGCATTCTGCTATCGCAACCGTGAAGGCGTGGAGGAAACCCTCCTGCTCGAACGCGTGCTTTTTCAGCCCGAAGCGGCATCGCGCCTGGCGAAGACACGAGACGCGATCGCGCTGTCGGTTCGCAAGCGACCGTCCCTGCGTGTCATAGACGGGAAACGGGAAGAGCCGGAAAGGGGCTCGGAACAAGGCAATGATCGCCACACTGGCGAGGACCGTCCGATGTCCCCACGATGGTGAGCGAAGTGCCGCGGCTGCCTGCTCCGGCGCGACTTCGCATCCGAAGGACCGGGCAATGTGCGCAAGCATGCACTAGCCATAAAGGCTGTAGAAGAAGCGCGCGGCGACGATCAGCATGAACAGGCCGAAACCGATTTCCAGTTGCCGTTTCTGCAATCTGTGGGCGATCTTCGCGCCCATCGGCGCGGCGACCAGCGTTACCGGTATGATCAGTGCGAAGGCGATCCAGTTGACGTAGCCGGTGGAGCCGACCGGCAGGAGCGGATCGCCCCAGCCAGCCCAGACATAGCCGATGAGGCCCGGAATGGAGATCAGCACGCCGACGCCGGCAGACGTCGCCACGGCCTGATGGATCGGCCTGCCGAACAGCGTCATGAAGGTGTTGTTCAGGATGCCTCCGCCGATCCCCATCAGGGTGGACAGATAGCCGATCAGCATGCCGATCAGGGCGCGCCACGGATTGCGGGGTATGGTGTCACCGAGGCGCCAGCTCTCGCGGTTGAGCAGGAGCCTCAACCCCACGACGATGGCAATGCAGGCGAAGATGGCGCGCAGGCTGGCCGACGACAGATAGGCCGCGGTGAGCGAGGCCAGCACGACGCCGACCGGGACCGGGATTGCCATGCTTTTGAGCAGTTCCGTATCGACAGCGCCATGTTTCAGATGTGCCATGAAGGAGCGGATCGAGGTCGGGACGATGATGGCGAGCGAGGAGCCGACGGCGACATGCATGCGCACGCTCTCGTCGACGCCGAGGTAACCCAGCGCCTGATAGAAGATCGGCACCATGACGGCGCCGCCGCCAATGCCGAAAATGCCGGCAAGCAGGCCGGCCACGGCACCGACCGCGATGGCCACTGACGCAAAGGCGAGTATTTCGCTGATAGGCAATTCTGTCCCCGGGAGTCGTTTGCGTCGCCGAGAGAAGTGGCGACGGTAATGGCTATAATTTCACGGTGCGCATGTAAATCACCGTTTTGCGTAATGCGCGCCAGGGCAGCGGTCTTCAAAACGGCGGCATGCGAGTTTTCAGGCCGCCAGTCTTTCGCCGATCTCGGCAAAGGCCGTGGCGATCAGCTCCGGCCCGGCATCCGGACGAACGCCCTGTTCCGAGAGCGTCCTGCGCCAGCGCCTCGCCCCCGGCATGCCGGTGAAGAGGCCGGTCATGTGGCGGGTGACGTGGTGGACGCGTCCGCCCGACGCGACATGGCGGGCAGCGTAGTCGGTCATCGCCTCGACAAGCTCGAACCATTCGATCGCAGGCGCGGGATCACCGTAGAGACGCCGGTCGACGTCCCGCAGCAGGCCCGGATCGTGATAGGCGGCGCGGCCAAGCATGACGCCGTCGAGCGCCACCGCGCCATTGTCCATCTCCGCCATGGCGTGATCTAGGTTCTTCAGCCCGCCATTCAGCCCGATGAATCGGGACGGGTTTTCCAGTTTCAGGCGCCGCACGCGGTCATAGTCGAGTGGCGGCACGTCGCGGTTTTCCTTCGGGCTTAGCCCTTCCAGCCAGGCCTTGCGCGCATGGACCCACAGTGCATCCGCACCGGCACGCCATACGGCTTTTGCCAGATCGTCAAGCGCGGGGCCAATATCCTGATCGTCAACGCCGAGCCGGCACTTGACCGTGACGGGCACGGCAACGGCGCCGGCCATCGCCTCGACACAGCGACCGACGAGATCGGGTGCGCGCATCAGGCACGCCCCGAAAGTGCCGGACTGAACGCGGTCGGAGGGGCAGCCGACATTGAGATTGATCTCGTCATAGCCGAAGCCTTCAGCGATGCGCGCGGCCTCCGCCAGTTTCGCCGGGTCGCTGCCGCCAAGCTGCAGCGCCTCCGGCGAGGACACTTCGCCACGGCCGATCAGCCGTTCGCGATCGCCATGGATCACCGCGTCCGCCGTCACCATCTCGGTGTAGAGCAGCGCACGGCGCGTCAAAAGGCGATGGAAGAACCGGCAGTGGCGGTCCGTCCAATCCATCATCGGCGCAATGGCAAGCACGGGCCGCAAACCGCGATGGGTTTCGGCGAACGGGGCCGGCAGTGATGTGGTCTTCATCATGCCGGCCCTTTTAAATGCCAATACGGCAAAATCATAGTACAGGCCCGCCTCGAGGGGATGCGCGACGGGATCAGTGCGGCGCGACAGAAGCGTGAAACGACCTACAGAAACATTTCGTCCTTGATGTTTCTAAGAATGTCTTTCGCGCTCGAAGACGGCTTGGCGTGCCAATTGTAGCCGCTCAGCAACACGACGGGGCAGCCGGCGTCCTTTTCCATCAGCAGGCCTGCCAGCGCCGATATCTCGTCAGCTGTTGCCGGCATTGTGCCTTTCAAGCCGCGGCCGTAGCGGTCCGTCCTGCCCTTCCAGTCGATCATCGCCGGAACGCCATGCAGACCTATCGCGATGTTGACCAGCCCGTCGCGCCATGGCCGGCCGAACGTATCGCACACGATCACGCCAACCGGATGGCCGCATTCACGCTCCAGATGGACCCCGATCTTGCGTGCGCTAAGGTCCGGATCTTCCGGCAGAAGCAGGATTTGGCCGTCGCTGTCCGCCCCGATGTTCGATTCGTCGATGCCCGCATTGGCGCAGATCCAGCCGTGGCGGTGGCGCGAAATGATCATGCCGCCGGCATCGAATTTCCGCGTGCGCAGGACCGAGGTCGATTCCTGCAGAATGGCTTCGACCTTGCGGGCGTCTATGCCGGTCTCGGCCGCCAGCTCGTTGGCCTTTCGGGTTGGCGTATAGGCCGACAGATGCTTGAGGCGGCCTTCGGCTTTCGACACCACCTTCTGCGCCACAATCAGAATGTCGTTGGGGTGCAGGGTGAGCCGGTTGCGTTCGAGACAATCGGCGATCAACGCCGGCAGGTCGTCGCCCGCAGCTACCTCGGGAAAATCGCGCAAGGCCCGCGCCGTGATCGCTTCCCCCGTTCGGGCAGACAGGCTGCGGAAATCGAGATCGTACGGCGTATCGAGATCCCTCGACATCAAAGGCAACGACAGCCGGACGACCGATCTTCCCGCCTCCCTGGCCGCCGTCTCGTGACGCGACGCCGACTGGATGCCGAAATGAAACGGAACGCAATCCGGCGGGGTGGCAAGAAGGACATTCGTTCCGCCATCACAGGATTCGACGAGCACCACGTCGTTGCTGTTGCCGGCATCGATCACCGTGCGAAGCTCCTCGCTGTCGAGAAACGGTATGTCGCAGTGCATGAGCAGCAGAGAAGACGCCCCGGCTGAGCTTGACCAGCCCGCCGCGCATTGTGCGGCGCCATTCAGACCCGCGTTTTCGGTCTCCTCGATGACCGCGCACTCAAATGATGCGGCGATTTCCGCTATCTCCGGCGATCTGGTGACAACTCCGATAGGGCAATTGCCGAAATCACGCTTCACCCTGGCCAGCGTGTTCTCGAACATGGTGATGGCCAGGCGGTGCGTGGAATGGCGAAACGTCTCCCGCAGGCGCGTCTTTGCCTGATCGGGCGCTTTCATCAAAAGAGCGACGGCCAGCATCTGTCTCAGGCGACCGCCGGGCGCATTTTGTCCCGTGCGAGTTCGGCGACGAGACACGCCAGGTCGCGCGCGGCAGGCAGTTCCTTGATCAGGATGTTGCCGCAAACGCAGCCAATGCCCGTAGCCTCGACAAGAGGCGCTTGGGCGCGATCTCCCTCGTCGATAACGAACAGGTCCAGAAGACCGTCGTAAAGGCCTGCGACTCCCGCGGGGCTGACGGCATGATTCCACTGCGACAGGAGCGCACCCAACGGACCTTTGACCGCCGCACCGGCGACGATGGGCGAGATGCCGACGCGAAATGCCGAAGACCGCACCAGCAGATCGCGCATACCCGGCAGCGCCAGGATGGGCTGGATAGAAAGAAACGGATTGCTCGGCGCGATGACGATGATGTCCGCGTCGCCGATTGCCTCGACCACCGCCTCTGAAACGGACGCCGGTGGCGCGCCTCCGTATTCCAGGCCGGCCACCGCCGGGCAGCACCGTTGCCTGACGAACCAATCCTGAAAATCGAGACGGCCGGCTTCCGTGACGATGCGCGTTCTATGCTCATCATCCGTCGCGGGCAGGAGATCCGCCGACAGACCGAAACGCGCCGCCGCCTCGCGGGTGACGCGCGTCAGCGACCAGCCTTCGGCGAGCTTCATCGTCCGCCAGATGTGAAGACCCAGATCGGCATCGCCAAGCGTCATCCATGTGTCCTCGCCAAGATCCGCGAGTGTGGAAAGCGCCCTGCCCCCGTCATCCTCGACACCCCAGCCACGCTCCTTCGCAATGCGTCCCGCCAGGGTGTAGAGGATGGTGTCGATGTCCGGAGAGACATGCAGCCCATAGAACCGGTCATCGTCACCGACATTGGCGACGATCGTCAGTTTGCCGAAACCGGCTGCGTTGAGCCCCTGCGCCATACGCGCGCCGCCAACGCCACCGGCCAGCAGGACCACCTTCAGGCGCTGCCTGGAGGCCGCGTTGGCCAACGAATCCGGAGCCGCCTTCATGACGCGATGAAGCCGAGAGGATCGCGACCGGCGGCACGCGCAACCAGAGGGGCAATCGCCGCCGGGTCTTCCATCTCGTAGTTTGCGACGGTCTGGTAGAGTGTGTTGCGCTGGAGGGGTACACGGCCGCAATCACGTATCAGCCTGACCATTTCGCCGGGAACGATTTCCTGGCCGTTCTCGCCGCCAGCAGCCCGCGAGATGCTCTCGTTCATCATCGTACCGCCGAGATCGTTGGCGCCACATGACAGCATCGCCTGTGCCATCGCCGGCCCAAGTTTCACCCACGACGTCTGGATGTTGTCGACCCAGCCATCCAGCATGAGGCGGGAAATGGCGTGCATCTTCACGTTCTCGGCGAATGTCGGCCCCGGACGGACATTCACGCCCTCGCGATACAGACTGGTATTGTGGTGAATGAATCCGAGCGGCACGAACTCCGTGAACCCTCCGGTATCCTGCTGGATGCGCCTGATCCGGTCGATATGAGCAGCCCAGACGGCGGGGCCGTCGATATGACCGTACATGATCGTCGCGGTCGTTCGCAGGCCGATGCCGTGCGCTTCGCGGATGATGGTTTCCCATTCATCGGAGGACAGCTTGTTGCGCGTCAGTTGCGTACGAATTTCTGTATCGAGGATTTCGGCCGCCGTGCCGGGCATGGAGTCGAGTCCGGCCGTTTTCAGCATTTCGAGAAACTGGCGGTAGGTCTTTCTGGCCTTGCGCGCGCCATACCAGATTTCGAAAGGCGAGAAGGCGTGAACATGAATGCCCGGCACGCGCGCCTTCACGGCGCGGATCAGGGTCTCGTAGTGATTATCGGGGATATCCGGATGCAGCCCGCCCTGAATGCAGACTTCCGTTCCGCCTCGATCCCAAGCCTCTGACGCGCGATTGGCGACCTCGTCACAGCTCAGGTAGTACGAATCGGCATTGTCCTTGCGCACGCCGAAATTGCAGAACCGGCACCCCATGTAGCAGACATTGGTGTAGTTGATGTTGCGCACATTGACGAATGTGACGTTATCGCCAACCCGCCTGGCACGCATGATATCGGCCGCTTTCGCGATCGACGGCAGGCTGCGCTCGTCCGCGCCGAAAAGCAGTTCCCCGTCCTCGCGCTCGATCCGGCGGCCGTCAAGCGCGCCACGAAGGATACGCGCCACCGTGGCGTCCGCCGGCCGCAAGAGCTCGTCGATCGTCGACGTCGTTACCCGTTCCCGGAACTCTCTTATTGCCGCGATAGTCGGACTGGCCATTATTCGACCCATTTTTCGCGTGCGAGGCCGTCGTCGGCCACAAGCCTGTCGAATGCCGGCGTGAGCGCTCTGGAAACAGCGTTGCGGAAACGGGGATAGACGGTGAGGCGCTCGTCGAGGGCATAGCCGGCACAGCGGGTTTCGGCGGCAAGCGACGCAATCGAAGGCCACGCCCGTTCCGGGTTGATGTGATCCAGCGTCACCGGGGAGACGCCGCCCCAGTCATTGATGCCTGCCGCGATGTAGTCGCCATAGGTCTCCGAGAGATTGGGCGGTGCCTGTATGCTGATCGACGGATGAAGCAGCAGGCGGGCGGCGGCAATCGTGTCCAGCATCTCGGTGAGAAACGGTTCCGGCCACAGCGCCATTGCCGTACCGGGCTTTGCGCGGAAATTCTGTATGATGACTTCCTGCACGAAACCATTTCGCAGATGGATTTCGTTGATCGCGCGCAGGCTCTCGATCCGGTCCCTCGGCGTCTCGCCTATGCCGATCAGAATGCCGGTCGTGAAGGGGATTTCCAGCTTCGTCGCGGCTTCGATCGTCGCAAGCCGTCTGCGCGGCGACTTGTCCGGGCAGGCATGATGCGCCATGCCCCTGGCGAATAGTTTGCGGCTCGTGCTTTCCAGCATCATGCCCATGGAGGCGCAATGATCGCGCAACGCCAGCAATTCGCTTTCGACAAGCGCGCCCGCATTGGCGTGCGGCAGCAGCCCCGTCTCACGCGCGACGAGTTCGCAGCAAAAAACAAGATAATCGGCGGTGGACCGGAACCCGAGCCGGGCAAGCGCGTCACGCGCTTCCGGGTATCGCCGCTCGGGCCGCTCGCCGAGCGAAAACAACGCCTCCTTGCACCCAAGCGCCTGCCCTTTCCGGGCAACGGCGAGAACCTCGTCCGGCGTCATGTAATAAGCGCCGGGCTCGTTCGGCCGCTTCACGAAAGTGCAATAGCCGCATTCGTTCCGGCACATGGTCGTCAGCGGGATGAACACCTTGCGGGAATAGGTGATTGTCCTGCCCCAGTGCTCGTCACGTATTCGGGCCGCTTGCTCGCGCACCGAGACGGCCTCGTTGTCCGGCGCTTCGCCGCAGCCTGACGAGCCCTCGTCCTGTGTTATGCAATTTGGATGAACGTCCAGCATTAATTGACCGTGACGGATTCATGCCACGGGATGATCCTGTGACGCACAAGGCCGATCGCCAGATAGAAGATGAAGCCGATCGCCGTTAGCAGGATCAGGATCCCGAACATCTGCGCGGTCTCGTAGTTGTTCATCTTTGCCACGAGGAGATAGCCAAGGCCGGTGCTGCCGGCGAGGAATTCGCCGACCACGGCGCCGATGACCGCGAGCACGATGCCGACTTCCATGCCGGTGAGGATGTAAGGCAGTGCGTTCGGCAGTTCGAGCCTGAACATTGTGCTCCACGGGGTTGCGCCGATGCTGGCCATCACTTCACGATAGCCGATGCTGACCGACTTAACGCCCAGAGCCGTGTTGGTCATGATCGGGAAGAAGGCGAGCACGGCGGCTATGATGATTTTCGATGTGCTGCCGAAGCCGAACCACACGATGAACAGCGGCACCAGCGCAACCTTGGGAATGACCTGCGTGGCGACGATGAATGGATTGAGCGTCTTTTCCAGCCAGTCGAACTTGCCGATGAGCGCGCCGAGGGCGACGCCAATCAGGACGGCGTAAAGGAAGCCAACCAGAGAGGCATATACCGTCGCCCAAGCATGCAACCAGACTTTGGGATCCTGCACTTGCTCGATCAACGCGTGCGCGACGCTCTCGGGCGCCGGCATGATGAAGGACGAGACGTCGAAAATCGTGACATAAAAGTGCCAGGCCGCGACGAGCGCGATTGTCAGCAATGGCGTGGTGATGAAGCTGAGCGGCATACGGGCCATCCTGTTATTTCATCTCAAGCAAGCGATTGCGCAGCATCAGCACGATTTCCTGAAACTCGTGCGTGCTTTGCAGATCAATCTGCCGGGAGCGGGGGAATGGCACGTCGACGACGAGGTCGATCTTGCCGGGGCGTGGCGACAGCAGGACGATCTTGTCGGCCAGAAAGACCGCCTCGCTGATCGAGTGCGTCACCAGCACGATCGTCTTTTTCGTCTTGAGCCAGATCTTCTGAAGTTCCAGATTGAGATTGTCGCGCGTCATCGCGTCGAGTGCGCCGAAGGGTTCGTCCATGAGGAGCACTTCCGGATCGTAGCTCAGTGCCCTGGCGATTGCGGCGCGCTGGCGCATGCCGCCGGACAGTTCGCGCGGCCAGCGGTTTTCAAACCCGGAGATACCGACGAGCTCCATCAGCTCGCGCGCCCGTTCCGTGCGAGCTTTCCGGCCCATGCCCTTGATTCGCAAGGGAAGAGCGATGTTGTCGAGAATGCTGTACCAGGGGAAAAGATTGGCTTCCTGGAAGACGATGCCCGTTTCGCTGACGGCTGCCGGGTTGAGGCGATTGTTGACCCAGACCGACTTGCCGGAAATCGTGATCTCGCCGCGTGTCGGCTTTTGCAAACCGAGAATGATGCGCAGCAATGTCGTCTTGCCGCAGCCTGAAGGCCCCAGAAGCACAACGAACGACCCGTTTTCGATCTCGAGATTGGATTCGGAAAGAGCGGTGATCTTTTCCGCCCCGCTGCCGAACTGCATCTCGACCTTGCGCAGGTCTATCAGTGGTTCCTGGACATCATTCTGAAGCATGAAACTCTCAAATTCGGCTCTTCGGTCTTGAACAATTCCGCCGGAGCCGCCCGGCTCCGGCGGAACCTTGGGTCAGAGGTTGTCGACGAACTTGTTCGTATAGGCCTTGGTGACGTCGTCGATGGACGCCATGCCGCTGGCTTCGAGGTTCTTCTTCGCGTTTTCCCAGAGCTCCGGCATGTTGCGCAGGATGTTTTCTTCGCCCTCGGAGACCACGAGCCCGCGGAAACCTTCCATGGCCTGGATGACCTGATCGCGATCGCCACCGATATCGAAATCGGCCTTCAGGCGGTCATAGATTTCGCCCAGATCGCCGGTGAGGAATTCGCGGACGGAGGCGTTGGCCGCGTTGACGAAACGCTGCACAAGTTCAGGCTCTTCTTCCACGGTGCTGCGAAGCGTCACGTAGCATTGTCCGGGCATCGGCGCGTATTCGTCCGTGCTGATCTCCTGGAATTCCACGCCGTCGCGCGACAGGGCGACATTCGTTCCCAGTGAGGACATGAAGGCGTCGATACGGCCAAGCTTGATGAGCTCGTAATTGCCCGGGTTGTTGCCCACGACTTCGCGCTTCACGCTGTCGAGAGGCACGCCATCCGCGGTCAACATGAGATCGAGGAAGTTTTCCGACAGGCCGCCGACCGACATGATGCCGACCGTCTTGCCTTCCAGTTCTTTCATCGAAGCGAGCTTGGTGTCGCCGGCATGGACCAGCGAGAAGCTGGAGCTCTGGAACGGCGATGCGACAGAAACCAGCTCGACTTCCCCGGCGCTCATCGCACGAAGGATTTCCATCGCGCCGAGACGGGTGAATTTCGCCTGGTCGGCGACGAGTGCCTGAATTGCATTGGAAGAACCGCGGCCGGCAATGAACTCGCTCTCGAAGCCCTGGTCCTTGAGATGACCGCCGGAATGCATGTTCAGGTCTGGTGCGAAATCGACCAGATACCCGAACGACGTGATGTAGTTTAGCGATTCACTCGCGAATGCGCGCCCAACGCCGCCAAATGCCACGGCCCCAGCCAAACTGGCCGAGGTACCGAGAAAAAATCGACGGGAAATGCTGTTTTTTCTTATCATGCGTACCTCCTGAAGGTTCAGTTAAGACCCGGACCCGCGCAAAAAACATGTTCACGAGCGCAGACAAGTCTCAAAAACCATAGGCCGATACCGAATCTGCGCTCGGCTTGATTTGTCATAGTTCCCATAGCGAACAGCCCGCCCGGCATTACCATGAGATATGCGCTTCAAACGGCCGTGTCGATCAAGCCCTGCGCGATCTTCTCCGCGATCATCAGCGTCGGCAGGGCGGTGTTGGCGCGCGGCAGCACGGGCATCAGCGACGCATCGGCGATGACCAGCCCGCCGGCAATGGCGAGAAGTGGCGTCTGTGCGGGGGAAAAGGCAATGGCCACGCAGCCAAGGGCGAAGACGGCAAGAGCGCCTGTCTTGCGCTGCGCATGCCATAGCCAGCCGGCGAAGGGGAGCAGGATGATGCCGGTGACGGACGCCACTCCCGCCTGGGCGGCACAAAACCGCGCGGTGGCCCCCACGCCACACCCCATATCCAACAGGCGATTTTGGTCGCCCTGCAATTGCAGCTCATTGAATACCTGGCGGTTGGTGTTCTCCAACATGGC
>JBHIWX010000118.1:0-11260 GCA_041987205.1 Rhizobiaceae bacterium
CAAGGTCGTCGACAAGATCGACTTTGCACCGCCTCCCGGTGGTGGCAGCCGTGTCGTCGTGATCGGTTTCTGCCTGCCGAGCAGTTCGGATATCGATCGGGAGGTACGCTTCCGTATTCTGGCCGAAGCGAGCAAGGCGGAACGCATGCGTGCCGGAGCGGATTTCTCGATTCCCTCACGCATTTCAGTTCTCAGCGATCCTGAGATTCAGAAATCCAATCGGCATTTTGCAGCGGCCATCAAAACCATCGAAACCGCTCGCGATTATCCGCCGGTTCCCGAGTACTCTGAGGTCGGTGAGATTCTGGTCCGCCGGGTTCACCAGGCATTGTCCGACGAAATGCCGGTGCAGGATGCGCTGGACGAGGCGGCCGAAGAGGTGACAGAACTGCTTCGCAAGCGTGGCTACGACCTGCAGTAACAGTTGCTCGACTGGCACGATTCGGGGAGGCGGTGAGTCACCATGCGATGGCAAAAAAATCTATGGTGGTTCGCCGCCCCCAGCTTTCTGCTGCTTGCTGCGGTAATGTTCTATCCGTTGTTCTCGGCGATACGGCTGAGTGTGTATGACTACTATCTCGTCCGGCCGAACGACGCGACATTTGTCGGCCTGGACAATTACATCGACCTGATCACTGAAGGCCGGTTCTGGAGTTCCCTGTCAAACACCATGCTGATCGCCGGCGGTTCGGTGCTGCTGGAGTTCGTGCTCGGTCTGGCAGTCGCGCTGTGTCTGTACTCGCTCCAGCGTGGCGCGCGGTTCTTCCTCGTCCTGCAATTGTTCCCGCTGATCATAACACCCGTCGTGGCTGCGCTATTCCTCAAATGGATGTTCGTAGCACGGTGGGGGCTGATTGACGCTTCACTCGCCAGCTTCGACCTGACTGGGCCGAACTGGCTTGGCTCTCCGGCCTGGGCGAAACTAACTGTCATTCTGGCAGATGCCTGGAAGTTCACGCCTTTCATGATTCTCGTGCTGTATGCGGGGCTTCAGTCGATCGACCGCAATCTGATCGATTCGGGCCGCATTGACGGCGCAAGCGGATGGCAGCTGCTCTATCACGTCATCATTCCTGCTTTGCGTCCGCTGATCCTGTTTGTGCTGATCATCCGCATAATGGACGCCTTCAGGTTCTTCGACACGATTTACGTGCTCACGGGAGGTGGGCCGGGAACTGCGACCGAAACGCTTACGATTTACACTTTTGCACTCGGCTTTCGCCAACTCGAAATGGGTAAGGCGGCTGCGTTGGGGGTCGTGACACTAGTCCTTGTCAGCGTTCTGGTAATGGCCACCGCCTACCTGCTCTATCGGCGAGAGAAGGGTGCATTCTGATGCGAGGTTCATTCCGCCAGCAGGCAACGCTTTCCGCCTTTCTAGGGATATTCACGATCATCACCCTGATCCCGGTGATCTGGGCGTTTCTGACATCCATCAAGAAGCCGGTCGATGCGTTCACCGTGCCGCCGACGATTTTCTTCACTCCGACATTGGAATACCACAGGCAGGTCTGGTTCGAGCACGGCTTCTGGTCTTTCCTGGTGAACAGCCTGATCGTTGCCGTGTGCACCGTGGCGATCTCGGTGCCACTCGGGACATTGGGTGGATATGCCTTCGCCCGGATACGCACCGGGCACAGCCGCGCCGTTCTCTTCGGCCTGATGACGATGCGGATGTTCCCGCACATCCTTCTTGTCATACCCTTCTATCTGCTCGCGCGATCACTGCACCTGATCGACACCTACCTCGTCCTCATTCTCGCGTTTGTCGCGCTGAACCAGCCGTTCACGATCTGGCTCATGCGCAGTTTCTTCGTAGACGTTCCGCAAGAACTCGATGAAGCCGCCCTCATCGATGGCTGCAACAACTGGCAGGCTTTCTACCGTGTCATTCTGCCGATCGCGCGACCCGGGATAGCCGTCACAACGCTTTTCAGCCTTCAGCTTGCCTACAACGAATTCCTGTTCGCACTGGTGCTGACCGGTTCGGACACCAAGACACTGCCTGTGGCGATAGCCAGTTTCGGAGCCGAAGACATCTCGTACTGGACGCTATCGGCTGCCGGGGCGGTCGGGATCAGTCTGCCGATCCTCATCTTCGTACTTCTTATGCAGCGCCATCTGATCCGGGGCCTGACAATGGGAGCAATCAAGTAATGTGGGGAAATTGTCTCCTATGAGTGCATTCGTCTCTTTCGACCGACTCTCGAAATCCTATGGCGACCTGAAAGTCGTTTCAGAATTTGATCTCGGGATCGAACGCGGGCAGTTCGTTGCTCTCGTCGGCCCGTCAGGGTGCGGCAAGTCGACCGTGCTGCGCATGACGGCCGGGCTGGAATCCATTTCGAGCGGAACCGTTTCGGTGGACGGGCGCGTGATCAACCTTGCCGAACCCCGCGATCGGGACATCGCCATGGTGTTTCAGAACTATGCGCTCTATCCCGACAAGACAGTCTTCGACAACATGGCGTTTGGCTTGCGGATGCGTTCGACCTCGCGTGACGAGATCGAGCGCCGCGTGAAGTCCGCCGCCTCGATCCTGCAGATCGAATCCCTGCTCGAACGCAGGCCGGCCCAGCTCTCCGGAGGGCAGCGGCAACGCGTGGCGGTAGGGCGCGTTATCGTTCGCGATCCGAAGGTCTTCCTGTTCGACGAACCGCTTTCCAATCTCGATGCCCATTTGCGCGGGTCCATGCGCAAGGAGCTGATCCAGCTGCACAAGCGTCTGCAGGCCACGATGATCTACGTCACCCACGATCAGATCGAAGCAATGACTATGGGAGATGTCATCGTGGTCATGCGTGATGGCCGCATCCAGCAGCACGGCGCGCCGCTTGAGGTTTTCAACCGGCCCAACAACGTGTTCGTGGCCTCCTTTATTGGAGCGCCTCCGATGAACATGGTCAAAGCGGATCTTGCCATGACGGGTGATGCGCTTGCATTGCGGTTCGGACAGACCCAACTGGCCATGCCTGCTTCGCTCCGCGGTGCACTTGGCAGCCTTGATTCCTCAAGCGTCATTTTTGGGATTCGGCCGCATGATGTCAGCCTCGAAGACACTTCATCCGGCAAGGCAGGAATTCCCGGTGAAATCCAGCTCGTAGAACGACTGGGAACCGAGACACTCGTGGATGTCGAATGCGGCGGCTTCGTGCTGCAGGTGCGGCTTGGCCCTGTCGATCCGGTGGAAATTGGTCAGAAGGTCGTTGCGGTTCCCGATCTCTCGCGGGCGCATTTCTTCGATGTCGAAACGCAGTCTGCCATCTGCCACGGAGGAGATCTTGTCTGATCCTGGCTCAGGAGCAGAAAGGCGTCGCGTGTGGATCGACTGTGATCCAGGTCATGATGATGCACTTGCGATCATTCTCGCCCATGAGCATCTCGACCTCATCGGGATATCGACGGTGTTCGGAAATCAGTCGGTAGACAAAACCACCGCCAACGCTTTGGGTGTCAGTGCCCTTGCCGGTATCGATGTTCCGGTGGTTCGCGGCGCCGCCGGACCTCTGATCGGCAAAGTCATAGACGGATCGGACGTTCACGGTAAAACGGGTATCGACGGCGCCGAACTCCCGCCGCCGCGCGCGGAGCCGGTTGAAACGCCGCTGGCGAGTTATCTGCCGGATATTCTGGAAAGAAATGGCTGGTCCATCGACCTGATTGCGACGGGGCCGCTTACAAACATCGCGGATCTCCTGACCGAATGGCCAGATGCGGGTCGCTACATCAAGTCCATTTCACTGATGGGTGGCAGCACTGGAAACGGCAACGTGACGCCGGCCGCAGAGTTGAACATTTACGCCGATCCCGAAGCTGCAAGAATGGTGTTCGGGTCCGCCATCCCATTGATCATGGCAGGGCTGAACGTAACGACGACCGTCGGCGCGGATCAGCCGGATATTGACAGGTTGCGGCAGAGCGGTGGCCGGGTCGCCGCTGCGGCATCTGGCATGCTCGATTTCTACCGCCGTCGTCAGATCGCAATCTACGATCGACACATTGCACCTTTCCATGACCCATGTGCTGTTCTGGCGTTTATCAGACCGGAACTGTTCACCTATCGACCGGCTCACGTGGCGGTCGAGACGGGCGGAGAACTCACTCGGGGAATGACGGTGTGCGATTTCCGAAGGGTGCATTCGCAGACGGTTTCACATATTCGCCCGTCGAAACCCGCCAATACGCAGGTCGCGGTTGCCTGCGCAAGCCGGGAGATCGTCGATTTCGTTATCGCAACAATCATTGAAACGGATCGACGCCTCGAGGGACGGACTGCCGGAGGGTTCAACTGATGCCGCAAATCTACACCTGGTCCAGCCCCGAAGCCGTTACGCGCAAGCTCACCGTCGGCGACATCATCGCGGCAAAGGGCAAACGAAAATTCACGCAGGTCAACGCGAGTTCGGAAGAAGAGGCCGCGGCCGCCAATGCGGCGGGGATCGATATGGTCATCTGCGACTGTACAATGATACGCGAAGTGCGCCAGGGTGCCCCGGAGCTGTTTCTCACTGCCGTTTTGCCGCTCGTGCAACTGCCGACCGCCGACGATGTTCTGCGAGCTGCGTTTGCTGCGATGGCTGACGGTGCGGATGGCGTGTTCACGCAGCGTGAGCCAGCGATAGTCGAGGTTCTCGCGCGTGCGGAAATCCCGACCGCGGGCCATGTCGGTCTCGTTCCCAGGAAATCGGGCTGGATAGGCGGGCTCAGGGCGTTCGGGAATACCCCTGGCGAAGGACTCACTCTGCTTGGGCAAATGACGCGTCTCGAGGATGCCGGCGCCTGGATTGTCGAAGTCGAGGTGGTGCCGGCCAACATTCTGTCGGCGATTTCACCGCGAACCGGGCTTGTGACGATCTCGCTCGGCTCGGGTCCGGATGGCGATGTCGCCTTCCTGTTCATGCGCGACATTTGCGGCGAAGATGCACAACGCCCACGCCATGCCAGGGCTTTCGGTGACCTGTTGCGGCTTCGCGATGAGATTTCGCGCGAGCGCGTCGCCGCACTCACCCGGTTCCGGGAAGCTGTCGGAGATGGTTCGTTTCCGGCGGCAAGTGAAACCGTAACGATGGCGTCCGAAGAGTATGATCAGTTCCTGTCGCTCATCGATCAAAGTGAGGCTGCGGGCAGATGACAGTCGTCGTGTTCGGCAGTGTCAACATGGACATCTTCCTGTCGGTCGACCAGCTACCGGTCGCCGGCGAAACGGTCAGCGCATCGAGTATAAAGCGAATGCCGGGCGGGAAGGGTGCAAATCAGGCAATTGCGTGCGCGCGTTTCGGCTCGACGACCTCGATCATAGGGTCCGTAGGAGACGATGATTTCGGCGCCGCGCTGATCGGCTATCTGGAAGAGAATCTTGTCGACACGACAGGTCTGGAGACCCTCGAGAATCGTGAAACGGGGCAGGCGCATATCTGCGTTTCCGAAAAGGGCGAGAACACCATTGTGGTTGTTCCAGGCGCGAATCATGCGGGGAGGGGAGCAGACGGGGTTGTTCGCGATACGGACGCCAAAGTATGCCTGACGCAATTCGAGGTGCCGCTTGAACAGGTTCGCCAGTTTCTTGAGAGCCAAGCCCCCGGCTGCATACGCATCATCAACACCGCACCCGCCATTGTCGGCGGAGACAGCCTTTTTGCGTTGGCCGACATCCTCGTGATGAATGAGTCCGAGCTTGCCACTTACTCCGGAAACTCCGTGAACAAGAGCGACCTCACGGCGATCGTCCAGTCCGCAATGAAGCTGCTTTCCTCCCGGGAACAGCGCATCGTGGTGACACTGGGATCAGAAGGTGTGTTGATCGTCAGTGCCGACGATTTCACTCGAATTGAGGCTATCATGGTGAAACCGGTAGATACGACCGGGGCCGGAGATTGCTTTTGTGGCGTAATGGCGGCCTGCATCGCAAACGGCGACGAACTGAAGAGCGCGGTGAAACTGGCGAACAGTGCGGCGGGCATGTCGACCACCCGTCATGGCGCGGCGCCTTCAATGCCGATCAGGCGTGAAGTCGAACTCATTGTGAAATAATGTGCACGCCGTAGACTCCGCATCGCACAGGCCGCCGGATTGGCATGAATCTCATCCTCCGCAGAATGGGATTTGCGGGAGGAGCGACGGATGGTCTTGGTCAGTTTGGTTGCGGGCCAATCCCATCCGAGGAGAATGCACGGGAGCAGGTTACGGCAATGCCGTGCTTGAGTTGTATGATCGTCACGGTGTGCGGATTCGGGTGAATACCGTGGAAAGACCTAACTTGTGAACGCGGGCAGAGCCTTGAAATGGGCATGAAGACCTGGCGAATTAGAGACCTCTGCCCCATCCTCGTTCGCCGCACGGCGAGGGCGACCCGCAAGGAAACAAGGGGCGTCAGAGGTCGGCATGCACAGCCTCAGTTCGCCTCAAGGGGCCTTCCGTTTTTTGATGCGGATCAGCCACGCACTGTACTGATTGTCACTGCGCTGATTGCGAAGAAGCCCTCGGCTGGATCGACAAGGAGTACCCTGGTGCTGATCGAGAGCGCCAGCGTCAGAGGGTTTGTCGATTTTGCTGAAACAAGCTTGTTTGATCTTGGGCTAATCAAACCGCACTGAAAGGAGCCGAATGCGATGTTCAGCTCTGGCCGGCAAGTTCCTCCGCCTGCATAAGTCCGACCAGCAGTGTCTGCACAAGCCCGATCGCACCGGCGATTGGCCTGAACTGGCCATGGTCGCCATTGTCGACAAAGAAGGTGACAGTGGAACCCAGCGCCAGAGGACTCGACGGCATGTCAGTCAATGAGATGATCGAACGCCCGCGCAAATGCGCCTCGCGCACGACATCGACAACGGGCGGCGAATAGGGCGTGAACGCAATCCCGACGAGGAGGTCGTTTGCGCCCATATTGGCGATTTGCTGCTCGGCCATGCCGCTGCCGAAGTCGACCATGGTGCACTTGTGTTCGCTGCGCATCAGGCCATAGGCGAGATAGGTGGCGATGGGACGTGAGCGCCTGAGGCCGGCGACGTAGACGTGATCGGCGGCGTCGAGCATGTTCAGCGCCCGCTCCAGCGCTCGAGGATCGGTCGCCCTTACCTTTTCGAGTGAAGCGATCTGCTCATCGACGCATTCGTAGAGTATTCCGGCAAGCCCCGCCGGGCGTGCGCCAGCGGTGCGCTCTTCGTAGACCTGTTCGCGATAGACCGGCGCGCCTTCGATCAGCCGATGGCGGAAGACCTGCTGCATTTCCGAGAAGCCGGAATAGCCGAATTCCTTGGCAAAGCGGATGAGCGTCGAGTGCTGGACCCCGGTCTGCGAAGCTATCGTCGCGATGGTGGATAGCGCGAAGCCATTGGGCTGGTCGAGCGAGGCGCGCGCAATGCGTTGGAGATGCGGGCTGAGCGAATCGAAGCGGTCGCGGATACGGTTGCGCAACGCATCGAAGGTCTCGTTCGGCAGCCGTTCATCGAAATCCGTATTGTCATCCATGATACATGATTGAATGAAAATTCGTTCGAATTCAAGAATGGCTGGGCTTTTCCCGTAATTTTCGGCTCATGCTCAATCCCAGAAATTGTGGGTTGACACGGTGAATGAATTTTAATTCTATCAAATGAATATTTTTTCAATTACCAGGGTGTCGGCCATCCCGGTGATTGGGAGAGGGGCCGCCGGGGAGGCGGTATGATGGCCGCAACCTGAGGTCATCCTTTGGAGGAGGAAGCAATGAGCAAGTCGAAACTTACCCGTCGCGGGCTTCTGGGTACCGCTGCAGCCGGTTCGGTCGCTACCGTATTCGGACCGTGGAAATACAATCGCATGCATGCCTCGGCCGCAGACAAGCCGATCAAGATCGGCCTGACGTCAGATGCCAGCGGCCAATATGCCAATTCCGGCGCCAGTGACCGTCGCGGCATGATGATGGCAATCGAGGAGTTCAACGCGAAGGGCGGGGTGCTCGGCCGCAAGATCGAGACGACGCATATCGACACCGAGACCACGCCGGCAACCGGCAGCCGTGTCGCCGAACGCATGATCAGCCGTGAGGAATGCGGCTTCCTGATCGGCGCTGTCAGCTCGGGCGTCGCCAACGCGATCAGCCAGGTGGCACAGAAATACGGCGTTATCTACCTCAACACCAATTCCAGCTCGCCGTCGGAATCGGGTGCCAACTGCCATCGCGTCAAGTTCGTGTGGGACGGCAACGGTACAAATTTTGCCAAGGCCGCCGTCAAGAACGCAATCGATGCCTATGGCAAGAACTGGATGCTGCTGACCAACGACTATGTCTGGGGTCATGACACCGCGAAGGCGACCCGCGCTCTGCTCGCCGAATATGGCGGTGAGGTTTCGGAGGAAATCCTGGTCCCGCAGGGAACGCGCGATTTCTCCGCCGCGCTGCTGAAAATCCAGCAGGCCAAGCCGGCCGTCGTGGCGGCGGCCGTCGGCGGTGACGACCAGAAGGCGATGCGCCAGCAGGTCGCGCAACTCGGCATGGGCGACAATCCGGCCTGGATCAACAACCAGCAGGATTGGCCGGACGTATACGGCCTGCCGACCGACAATCTGTTCGGTGTGTTCGGTACCACCTGGTACTACAAGCTGGACCTTCCGGGCGTCGACGAGTTCGTGAAACGCTATCAGGAGATGTATCCGGACACAGCCATGCGGGTGCCCGGCAACGTCTTCTACAATGGCTACATGGCGACCAAGAACCTGCTCGCCGCCATCGAGCGCGCCGGCACGACCAACAACATCGCGGTGATCAAGGCACTCGAAGGCCACAAGATGTCGGCCGAAGAACGCATGCAGCACCATGATGCATGGATCGACCCTGTAACGCATCAGGTGCAGCAGACGATCTATCTTGCCAAGGCCAATACCGGGACGGAGGACAAGGACGACCTGTTCAAGATCGTCGCCAACTCCGCACCGGAAGCCGTTCAGGACATGAACGCCCAGGCCGAGTGCAAACTGGAATCCTACGAAGAGACGCCGTCTTTCGACGCGTAGCCTCCGGGGAAAGTGTCAGTGTATCGTGGCCGGCCAGCCTTCATCGGCTGGTCGGCTGCAAAATTCAGTATCGGGATTCTCCGCAATGATGGCTGTGCTGCCTCATATCATTAACGGCCTGACGTTAGGATTGCTGTTCGCGCTGATCGCACTCGGCTTCACGCTGATCGTCGGCGTAATGGAAGTCATCAATCTGGCGCACGGTTCGCTGTTTGCACTCGGAGCGTATTTTGCGCTTACCGTGATGGGCGGCGACTGGTTCGCTGGCACGGCATTCGGTCATTGGTGGCTCGGCCTGCCGCTTGAGGGCCGCTTCATCTTCGCGATCGTCCTGGGGCCGATCCTGGCCGGTCTTGCCGGCATGGTGCTCGAACTGTGCCTGCGCCCGACTTATGGCCAGAAGCCGCTTTACGGCCTGCTGCTGACTTTCGGCGCGGCGCTGGTGATCGAGGAGATCATCCGGCTCGGCTGGGGAACGGGCGAGCAGAACTTTCAGGTGCCGCAGGCGATTAACGGCGCGGTGCTGATCGGCGGCCTGATCTTCTCCAAGTACAAGCTTTTTGCCGCGCTGTTCGCGCTGCTCGCAATCATCGGTGTCTGGGCGTTTCTGGAAAAGACACCCTATGGCGCGATCATCAAGGCGGGAGCGCACGATTCGGAAATGGTGCGCGCGCTCGGCTACGATCTTTCCAAGTTGCGGCTGCTGGTCTTCGGTTTCGGCGCAGCGCTTGCCGGGCTTGCCGGCATCGTTGTGGCACCAATCTGGGGCCTGCGCCCGCATATCGGAATCGATGTCGTCATCCCGGCCTTCCTCATCATCGTGCTCGGCGGCATCGGCAGCTTCTGGGGAGCGGTGTTCGCGGCAATTCTGGTCGGCCTTGCCGTGGGCATCACCGGCGCCTATGCGTCCGCTTGGTCGATGATGTCGATGTACATCCTTCTGATTGCTGTCCTCTGCTTCCGCGCGCGCGGGCTGCTCGGGCGCAAGAGCGCACTGGAGAACTGAGCCGGTGATCACGCTTTCAGACATCACGCCGGGTTCGAATTCCTGGATCACGCCGCAGATTCTGGTCTTTTCGGCACTGTTGCTTACCGCGCCGCTCTGGCTCGGTGCGATCGGGCTCTACCAGTATATCGGCATCGAGATCGCGATCTGGACGATCTATGCCCTCGGCTTCAATGTGCTGTTCGGTTACACCGGACTGCACTCCTTCGGCCATGGCGCCTATCTCGGTGTTGGTGCCTACGCGTTCGGCCTCTACCAGCATAATGTCGAGGTCGGATTGGTCGGCGGCATGCTTGCCGCAATGACCGCGGCGGGCATCGCAGGACTGGTTGTCGGCGCGATCGTGTCGCACCGGCGCGGTATCTACTACGCGCTGCTGACCATCGCATGCGGGCAGGTGTTCTGGTTCTCGTCGATCAAACTGCACTGGCTCACCGGCGGTGAGGACGGACTGCTCAACATTCCTCGCCCTGCTCTCGCAGGCTTCGATCTTTCCGACAATACCGCGCTCTATTACGTCGTCGCGGTGCTGCTGATCGCCATTACCATCGGGCTGTGGCGGCTGGTGCATTCGCCTTTCGGCCGTATCCTGCAGGCGATCCGCCAGAACGAGACGCGCGCTGCATTCGTCGGCTATGCGGTGTGGCGTTACAAGCTCGCTTCCTTCGTTCTGTCCACCGTGCTGGCCGGGCTCGCCGGCGGGCTGTTCGCGATGGCGCAGGAAAGCGCCTACCCCGACGTGATGAGCGTGCACCAGTCCGGCCTGATCGTCATGATGGTGCTGGTCGGTGGCGGGCTCGTCTCCTTCTGGGGGCCGGTGTTCGGCGTACTGCTCTATTTCATCGCCCGCGACATTCTCGGCGGTCTGACCGAAACCTGGCTGCTCTGGTACGGGCTGATGTTCGTCGTCATGGTGATGTTCCGCCCGGAAGGCATTGCGGGCGTGGTGCACCTCATCTCCGGCAGGTTCACGACGGGCCGGGCGAGCGCCAGGACGGCGCCCGCCGGAAACATGGCGGAGTAGGCGCGATGGCACTTTTCGAAGCTACCAATCTGCACAAGCGCTTCGGCAGCCGCGTCGTGCTGGAGGACATCTCGCTCTCCTTCGAGGAAGGGCAGGTTTCCGGCATCATGGGGCCGAACGGGGCGGGAAAGACGACATGCTTCCACGTGCTGACGGGCCAGCACAAGCCCGATCGCGGCACAATCCGGTTCGCCGGCGGTGACATCACCGGCATGAAACCGCACCGGATTGCGCGCATG
>JBHIWX010000119.1:0-10786 GCA_041987205.1 Rhizobiaceae bacterium
TCGGCTATCGGGTCGTCGCCTATCGCACCGCCGTCTTCGTCATCGCGGCGGTGGTCGCGGCAATCGCCGGCATTTTGTGGGCGATCTGGCTCAAATATACCGGGCCGGACACGACGCTGTCCTTCGTCATCATGACCGACATCCTGCTGATGGTGGTCATCGGCGGCATGGGCACCATGGTCGGTGCCGTCATCGGCGTTGTCGTGATGAGCCTCGCGCAGTTCTACCTGAAGGACCTTATGGCGGCAGCCTCGGAGGCGACGGCCGGCATTCCGCTGGTGCCGGAAATCCTGGCGCCGGACCGATGGCTGCTGTGGCTGGGCCTGCTGTTCATCCTGCTCGTCTATTTCTTCCCGGCGGGGATCGCCGGCACGCTGATGAAAAAGGGAAGTCACTGATGTCCGCGTTCCGCGTCGAACCGAAATCGGAATATGTGCAGGCCGGCCCGCACGAGATCCATGTCACCGAATGGGGCGACCGGACCAGGCCGGCGCTCGTCATGTGGCACGGTCTGGCCCGTACCGGACGCGATTTCGATGAGGCAGCCGAGGCGCTGGCCGACACCTATTTCGTCATCTGCCCCGACACGCTGGGACGCGGCCAGTCCGGCTGGGCGACGGACCCGTCGAAAGAGTATACCTTTTCGGTGTTCGGCGATCATGCGCTTGCCATCGTCGACCATTACGGCATCGACAGCCTGCGCTGGGTCGGCACCTCGATGGGCGGACTGCTCGGCATGACGCTCGCGGCGGGCCGCATGAAGGACCGCATCAGCCATTTCATCGTCAACGATATCGGCCCCGCTCTGCCGGGAGACGCCACCGACCGGATCGTGACCTATGTGGGGAATCCGCCGGTCTTCGACACGGTCGCCGAGTTGGAGACTTGGCTCAGGACCGTCTACGCCCCCTTCGGTGACAATCCGGATTCGTTCTGGCGCCGCATGGCCGACACATCGTTTCGCCGCATGGACAATGGCAAGGTCACCGTCCATTACGACCCGAAGATCGTCACCCAGATGACGGCCCAGCCGCAGGATTTCGACCTCTGGGATTCGTGGGACGCGATCACGGCCAGGACGCTGATCATTCGCGGCGCGACCTCCGACGTGCTGCCGGCGGAGATCGCCGACGAAATGTGTGCGCGCGGCCCCAAGCCGGAAATCAAGGTCTATGAAGGCGTCGGCCACGCCCCCACGCTGATGTCGGCGGATGAAATCGCCCTGATGCGCGACTTCCTCGCCCGCTGATCACACGGCCCGACGCACCGCCCCGATGTACCCGACCGATACATGACGATGGCGCATGGTGATGGCGCTATGGCCGCACTTGCTCTAGCGTGACCCGGACGATTGCGCGATGGCTTGCGGGAGGTGGCATTGAGCGACAACAGCCAGTCCTTTGTCCGGCTGCACGAGGCGGACAATGTCGTAACAGTGACGAGGCCGATCGAGGCCGGCACACGGATCGAGGCTGTCGTCTCGACCGGGCTTGTACCGCGCGGCCACAAGATCGCGGCGAAGGCCATCCCTCAAGGTGCGGCCGTGCGCAAATATGCGCAGGTGATCGGCTATGCATCGGCGGATATCGCGCCGGGCGACCATGTCCACACCCATAACGTCGAATTCCGCGCCACCGATGCCGCTTACGAATTCTCCACCGATCTGCGCCCGGTCCAGATGGTGCCGGAGGCCGCGCGCGACAGTTTCATGGGTTTCCGCCGGGCCAGCGGCAAGGTCGGCACGCGCAACTATATCGGCATCATCACCTCGGTGAACTGTTCGGCGACCGCCGCGCGGATGATCGCCGAAGCGTTCGGCCCGGAGGAACTGGCAGGCTATCCCAATGTCGACGGCGTCGTCGCCTTCGTTCACGGCACGGGTTGCGGCATGGCGGGGTCCGGCGAAGGTTTCGAGACCCTGCAGCGGGTCATGTGGGGCTATGCCGGCCATCCCAACCACGCCGCGACACTGATGGTCGGGCTCGGCTGCGAGATGAACCAGATCGACTGGCTGATCGAAGCACACGGGCTCGAACGCGGTCCGACCTTCCAGACCATGAACATCCAGGACGTCGCGGGCCTGCGCCGAACGGTGGAACTCGGCATCGAGAAGGTGCGCGCCATGCTGCCGGAAGCCGACAAGGCGCGGCGCGAGCCCTGCCCCGCATCCGAACTGATCGTCGGCCTGCAATGCGGCGGCTCCGACGCCTGGTCCGGCATCACCGCCAATCCGGCGCTGGGTCATGCCTGCGACCTGATCACCGCGCAGGGTGGCGCCGGCGTACTGGCCGAAACGCCCGAAATCTACGGTGCAGAACATTTGCTGACGCGCAGGGCCAGGGACCGGAAAACCGGCGAAAGGCTGATCGAGCGCATTCGCTGGTGGGAGGATTACACGGCGCGCAATCAGGGCTCGATGGACAACAACCCCTCGCCCGGCAACAAGCGCGGCGGGCTCACGACCATTCTGGAGAAATCGCTGGGTGCGGCGGCCAAGGGCGGTACCTCGCCGCTCAACGCCGTCTACAAATATGGCGAGCCGATCCGCGAGAAGGGTTTCGTCTTCATGGATTCGCCGGGTTACGACCCGGCCTCCGTCACCGGGCAGATCGCGTCGGGCTGCAATCTGATCGCGTTTACCACCGGGCGCGGCTCGGCCTTCGGCTCCAAGCCTGCGCCCTGCATCAAGATCGCCACGAATACGGAAATGTATCAGCGCATGACGGACGACATGGACGTCAATGCCGGCGACATGCTGTCGGCAGGCGTAAACCTCGAGGACAAGGGCCGGGAAATCTACGATCTGCTGCTGCGCGTGGCCTCGGGCGAGCCGTCGAAATCGGAAGCCCAGGGGCTCGGCGACTATGAATTCGTGCCCTGGCAGATCGGCGCGGTGATGTGAGAACTCATACGCCGAGATAACGGTCGCGGATGTCGGCAGACAGATCCTTCGGCGCGCCGGTCCATTCGGTCACGCCCTTTTCGAGGATGACGCATCGGTCGGCGACTTTCGTCAGTTCGGCGAGCGTCTTGTCGACCACGAGGATCGACAGGCCGGTCGGCTTCAGCGCACGGATCGCCGACCAGATCTCCTGTCGCACCACCGGGGCGAGCCCCTCGGTCGCCTCGTCGAGCACCAGCAGTTTCGGATTGGTCATCAGCGCACGGCCGATCGCCAGCATCTGCTGCTCGCCGCCCGACAGCGTGCTGGCGCGCTGGTCGCGGCGTTCCTCCAGCCGGGGGAAGAGGCCGGCCACGCGCTCTAAATCCCATTCGCCGGGCCGCGCGGCGGCAATCAGGTTTTCTCGCACCGTGAGGTTGGGAAAGCAGCGCCGGCCTTCCGGCACGAGGCCGATGCCAAGCCGCGCCGTCCGGTAGGACGGCATGCGGCTGATCTCTGTGCCCGCGAACCGTATCGACCCCCGCGTCTGCGTCAGCATGCGGGTGAGCGCACGGATGGTCGTCGTCTTGCCCATGCCGTTGCGCCCCATGAGCGCAACTGCCTCGCCGTCGCCGATCGACAGCGACACGCCGAACAGCGCCTGCGAGGCGCCGTAGAAGGCCTGAAGACCTTCGATTTCGAGGAGCGCGCTCATGCGTCCTCCTCTCCGAGATAGGCGCGTCGGACTTCGTCATTGGCGCGGATTTCCTCGACGTTACCCGTCGCGATCAGCCTGCCATAGACCAGCACGGAGATGCGGTCAGCCAGCGCGAAGACGGCGTCCATGTCGTGCTCGACAAGGAGGATGGGCGCCTCGGCGCGCAGCCGGTCGAGGAAGCCCGTCAACTGCTTCGAGCCTTCCGGCCCCATGCCGGCCATGGGCTCGTCGAGCAGGAAGGCCTTCGGCTTCAGCGCCAGCGCTACCGCGATCTCTAGCTGCCGTTTTTCGCCGTGCGACAGGTCGGCGGTGCGGATGTGCGCCCGTTCCTTCAGACCTGCCCGTTCGAGGCAGGCCATGGAGGGTGATACGAGTGCAGGATCGGAGAGTGCCGGGCGGAAGAAGCGGAAGACGCGGCCGCTTCTCGCCTGAGCGGCAAGCACGACGTTCTGCAGGGCGGTGAATTCCGGCGCGAGCGAGGAGACCTGAAAGGTCCGGGCGAGCCCCAGCCGCGCCCGTTCGGCGATGCCCAACGCGCCGATTTCGCGTCCCTCGAACCGTATCGAGCCGGAATCATGCCTCAGCGCACCGGTGATCTGGTTGATCAGGGTCGACTTGCCCGCGCCGTTCGGGCCGATCAGCGCGTGGATCTCGCCCGGCACCAGATCGATGCTGACCCCGTCGCTTGCCGCCAGCGCGCCGAAGCGTTTTGACAACTCAGTGACGGAGAGAACGGCTTCGCCGGATTGCAGGTCAGTCATGGCGCGCCCTCCCCGAAAGGATGCCGAGCACGCCGCCGCGCGCATAGAGCACCACGGCGAGCAGCAGCAGGCCGAGCGGCAATTGCCAGTATTCGGTCAACCCGCCCAGTTTGTGCTCCAGCACGATGTAGAGCGCGGCGCCCGCCACGGGGCCAAACAGGCGCCCTACTCCGCCAAGGATGACGAAGACCATGATCTCGCCCGAGGTGTGCCAGTTGAGCATGGCCGGGCTGACGAAGCGGTTGAGGTCGGCGTAGAGCGCGCCGGCCAGCGCGGTGATCGCGCCGGAGACGACGAAGGCCGTCAGCCTGATCCCGAACGGCGCAATGCCGACGGCAGCGAGCCGTATCGCGTTCTGGCGCGCCGCCTGCAGCGCGAGGCCGAAGCGCGAGCGCACTGCAACGAAGGAGAAGCCGAGGACCACGATCAGGACGGCGTAGCACAGCAGGAAGAATTGCAGCGGGTCGAGCGTGTTGAGCCCGGGAAAGCCATTGCGGACATAGATGGACAGACCGTCCTCGCCACCATAGGCCGGCCAGGAGATCGCGAAATAGTAGATCATCTGCGCGAAGGCGAGCGTGATCATGATGAAGTAGACGCCGCCGGTCCTGAGGCTGAGTGCGCCGATGGCGGCTGCCACGATCGCACCGGCCGCCATGGCGACGAGCCAGATGATTGGCATCGAGGTCGTGCCGGAAATCTCGAAGGGCCAGACGAAGAGCGGCTCGTAGTTGAGCGCATGGCTGGCGAGAATGCCGGCGGCATAACCGCCGAGCCCGAAGAAGGCGGCATGGCCGAAGGAGACGAGCCCGCCAAAGCCGAGCGCCAGATTGAGCCCGGCGCCTGCCAGCGCGAGGATAGCGACCTTGGTCGCCAGCGTGATGACGAAAGGCTCGTCGGCATAAAGCGCAATGAGCGGCACGGCCAGCAGGCCTGCCGCCAGAACGAGACTTGCCGCCGTTTCCCGGTTCATCGCATGGCCTCCCCGGTCATGCGGCCTGACCGAACAGCCCGCTCGGCCTGAACACCAGAACGGCGGCCATCAGCAGGTAGATTGACATGGAGGCGAGCGCGGAGCCAACCGAGGTCGCGGCAGAGGCGTCGAGGAAGCTTGAAAAGGCGATCGGCAGCAGGAAGCGGCCGAGCGTGTCGGTGAGCCCGACCAGCAACGCGCCGACAAGCGCGCCCTTGATCGAGCCGATGCCGCCGATGACGATGACGACAAAGGCGAGGATGAGCACCGGCTCGCCCATGCCGACCTGTACGGACTGGATGGTGCCGACCAGCGCGCCGGCAAGGCCTGCGAGCGCGGCACCGAGCGCGAAGACAACAGTGTAGAGGCTGGCGATGTCAACGCCGAGCGCGGCGATCATCTCGCGGTCGCTCTCGCCGGCCCTGATACGGATGCCGAGCCGCGTCTTCGCGATCAGGGCGAACAGGCCCGCCGCCACGACAAGACCGGCGACGATCAGCGCCAGCCGGTAGAGCGGATACTGGATGCCGCCGGGCAGCATGACGGCGCCGGCGAGTGAAGGCGGGACCGAGAGATAGAGCGGCAGCGAGCCGAACAGCCAGCGCGTGCCCTCCGAAAAGACGAGGATAAGGGCAAACGTCGCCAGCACCTGGTCGAGATGGTCGCGGTCGTAGAGCCTGCGGATGACGACGATCTCGACGATCACGCCGGCGGCCGCCGCGCCGACCAGACTGGCGGCGAGACCAAGCCAGAACGAACCCGTCGCGGTGGCAACCGCCGCGCAGGCAAAGGCGCCGACCATGTAGAGCGAGCCATGGGCCAGGTTGATCAGCCCCATGACGCCGAAGACGAGCGTCAGCCCGGACGCCATGAGAAACAGCATGACGCCCAGTTGCAGACCGTTGAGGACCTGTTCGACGAAAAGCGCGAAGGTCAACTGTCGCCGCCCCCGTTTCCGCTCCCGGCGATTACAGTGCCGGGAGCGGGATACGCAGAAGAAGGACCGGCCGCGTGCGATGTTGCCAACAGCCCGTCCTCATGACGGCAGATCACATGCTGCACTCGCCGACATAGGCGTTGTCGCGATCCGTCATCGCGGTGTCGACGATCTTGTTGGTGAAGATGTCGCCTTCCTTGATCACCTCGCGGACATAGATGTCCTGGATCGGGTGATGGTTGGCGGCGAAGGAGAACTTGCCGCGCACGGAGTCGAAATCGGCCTCCTCAAGGGCCTTCTGGAAGGCTGCGGCATCGCTGACCGAAGCCTTGCCGAGCGCCGAAAGCATGAGATTGGCCGTGTCGTAGCCATAGGAGGCATAGACCGAGGGCAGACGTCCATATTCGGCCTGATAGCTCTCAACGAACTTCTTGTTGGCCTCGTTGTCGATGTCCTTGGACCAGTTGGCGGTGTTCTTGACGCCGAGCGCGGCGTCGCCCACGGCCTGAAGGATGTTCTGGTCGAAGGAGAAGGCGGGACCGATCAGTGGGATGTCGACACCCGAGCCGGCATATTGCTTCATGAAAGCGATGCCCATGCCGCCCGGAAGAAAGAAGAACACGCTGTCGGCCCCCGAGGCGCGAATCTGCGCGATTTCGGCGGCGTAGTCGGTCTGGCCGAGCTTGGTGTAGACCTCGCCGGCCAGTTCGCCCTCATAGAAGTTCTTGAAGCCGGTCAGCGAATCCTTGCCCGCCGGATAGTTCGGCGCAAGGATGAAGGTCTTCTTGTAGCCA
Source organism: Rhizobiaceae bacterium (assembly GCA_041987205.1). GTDB lineage: Bacteria > Pseudomonadota > Alphaproteobacteria > Rhizobiales > Rhizobiaceae > BOKV01. The sequence goes on from JBHIWX010000119.1 coordinate 7,065, forward strand.
GCCTTGGTCGCATAGGCGCCGGCCGCCTCGTGCAGGTTGTCGTTCTGGTAGGAAATCGAGAAGTAGCGAGCGTTGCAGCCCTTGCCGGCGAGCGCGGAAGGCGCTGCGTTGACCGACAAGTAGAACTTGCCCTGCTGGACGGCGGCCGGGACGACCGCCATGGCGAGGTTCGACCAGATGATGCCGGTCAGGATGTCGACCTTGTCGGACTGGATCATCTTGTCGGCAAGCTGCACCGCGACGTCGGGTTTCTGCTGGTCGTCCCCGACCACGACCTCGACATCCTTGTTGCCGGCATTCTTGATCGCCAGCAGGAAGCCGTCGCGCGCATCGATGCCGAGGCTGGCGCCGCCACCCGAAAGCGTGGTGATCATGCCTACCTTGACGGGTTCGGCCTGCGCGGCGCCCGCCGTCAGCATGGCAGCCGCGGCAAGACCGGTGAGCAGTTTCTTCATGATATCTTCTCCCCTTCCTGTTGTCCTTGGTCGCGAGGATTGACCGGGGGCGGACGATGCCGCGCCTGCCCGCCCTCACGCGGTAGGCAACACAATCACGCGCGCCGCCAATTTGTCCAGCTTCTTGGCGTATTCACGCCGGATTTCGCGCGCAGCAGCGCATGTACCGCCCCACGCCGGGCCGTTGGCGTCGCAATCGGAAGGTTTTTCGGGGTAGTCAGGCGCGGATCGGGCCTGTGCGCGAGGCACGGGTAAGCAAGGCTGCGATCTCAGGCGACTTGTAGATCGGTGTCGTCGTCGACCACGAGGTCGCGTCCGCGCCGTTTGGCGGCATAGAGGTTGTGATCGGCCTGTTTCAGCGTCTCGTCGATGTTCTCGCCCGGACGGTGCATGGCAAGTCCGATGCTGATCGTGATGATCCTGTCGTCGAGGCCCAGCCCGCCGGCCACCTCGCGCACGGCGAGCCTGATGCGTTCGGAAATGCGCCTCGCCTCCTCGCGGTCGGCATCGACCAGAAAGACGGCAAATTCCTCGCCGCCGAGCCTGCCCGCCAGATCGCCCTCGCGGATGCAGTCGCTGATCGCCGTCGCAAGGGATTTGAGCACACGGTCGCCCACTGAGTGACCATAGGTGTCGTTGATCGACTTGAAACGATCGACGTCGAGGAACAGCAGCGCGCCAGCGCCACGGTCCTTCCTGGCGAAGCCGGTCAGCGCGCTCGCTTCCGATATGAAGGTCTTGCGATTGAAAAGCCCGGTCAGGTCGTCGAAGCGGACGGCCCGACGCAATCGGGCGGTCATCTTGCGCAACTCATAGTGCTGCCGCATGAAGTAATTGGCCAGTGGCCAACCCACCGTGATGGCAATCACGCTGGTCAAAACGAGGTCGAGGACGAGGCGTTCCTGGAAAAACAGGCCATAAAAAACGATGGTGAGCGAATTCGCGCCGATCAGGGCGGCAGCGACAATCGCCCAAGCCTGCGCCTGGGTCGACCAGCTTTCAAAACGCTCCCTCAACTGTCGAATCATGGACCTGATTCCGTCACCTCGTCAAAACCCACGTCAAAATAGGGCAAAACACGGAAACGACCCGGTAAGCTGACACCCGGACTGCGTGCATGGTTAACCGATTCTCAACGTGAACGGATAGTACCGGCGATTCAGGCGGCCTTTGCGCAGTTGAAGGCAAACAGTTCGACGGGGTCGAGCACCCCTTCCAGCTTGTGCTCGCCAATGGAATGCCAGCGCTCGGGGTTGAGCCTGGCCAGTCCCGCACCCGACAGGATGGGTTTTTGCAAAAGCTTGGTCATGGATTCGATGCGCGCCGCCTCGTTCACCGTGTGACCGATGATCGAGAATGTCAGGCGCTGCGGAATCCCGATATTGCCGAACTTGACCTCACCGACGTTGAGACCGACGCCGAACTTGAACCTTTCGAGGCCCTGCGTCTCGCGCTCGCGATTGACCTCGGCGGCACGCTTGATGGTCTGGTCGAGCGCCGCATTGGCGCGATCGGCCGCCTCCTCCAGCCCACTGTCGTCCTGGAACGGAAAGATGCCGAGCACCGCGTCGCCGATGAAATCGAGCACCTCGCCACCATGATCCACGACCGAGCCGGCGGTCGATTCGAAATAGGCGTTGAGCAGCGAGAAATAGGAATCGGCCGGCATGCTCTCGGCGAAGGTGGTCGATCCGCGCAGGTCGGAAAACCAGACCACGGCAGGCGTATGCTGGCCGTCGCCGCGCCGGATCTGCCCGCGCAAGACACTGCGGCCGGCCCGCTCGCCAAGGTAAGTCGTTGCGATATTGGTTGAAATCCGGTTCTGAATGACCGTCTTGCAGGCCAGTGCGAAGATGCGCTGGATCTGTTGCAGACCTTCCAGATCATCCGAGGAAAAGCCGCTCGCCCGATCGCTTGCCCAACTCACCAGAATGCCCTGGCGCTCGCGGACGTCCCTGTGGCTGTCGGGCAGCCCCTGCTCGAAGGAGGTCGCCAGCACGATGTAATCGGTGATTCCTCCGGCCTTCAATTCCTCGAGCATCGGGAAATCGACGGTTTCGTTCGGGCCCTGCAATTCGCGCCGGAGCATGTGGACGTCGTTCTCCAGCACGAAACGGAACGGGCTCTGCAGCCATTCATTGGTGACCTGTTCCTGATGTTCGAACTGTTCCAGCCGTGCCGGCGTGCCACGGTTCCACATGACGGTTTCGGAACGAAAAAGCGGGTGAAGCGTGGGCCAGACCAGCCGCGCGCGTGCAATCGGAATGCCGATGCCGGCCAGCCGCTGGCACATCGTCTCGAACATGTAGACGATATCGGCCTGACCAAGCGCTTGATCGATAAGCCATTCCCGTATCGGCCTGACCAGTACCTGATGCGACATGTCGTTTCTCTTCTAGATTGGCGGCGCCAGCGCTTATGTGGAGACTCGCGCGTCGAGTTCAATCGGCAATCGGCTCCCACCGGTTCGCGCCCCGGGTGACACAGTGTCAAACAGGCTTGGCACATTCGGTTGCAGGCAACGGGATGCAATCGCGCGATACTGGCGGTAAGTTCACCGCATTCCGCCGCATCGCTTCCGGTGCGCATGGAGGGGACACAGTTGAGCAAATCCGGCAACCAGCTTCTCGATCGCATCGGCGGTGCGGGCCGTGGATCGCTGACACAGCGCCTGCGCCTCGGATCGGGCCTGGTGCTGCTGACCTATGTGGTGCTGCACTATCTCAACCACATAGCCGGCCATATCTCGCTGTCGGCCATGGAAGCCGTGCTCGAATGGCAGGAGGCGATCTGGACCAATGTCGTCGGCCAGATCGTGCTCTATGGCGCGCTGGTCATTCACGTCGCGCTCGGCCTTGCCAAACTGCCGACGATCCGCACCTGGCGGCTGCCGTTCTGGCAATGGGCACAGATCGCACTCGGCCTCGCCATCCCGTGGTTCCTGATCAGCCATATCATCTACACGCGCGGTGCCGATAATCTGCTCGGGGTGGAAGTCGACTATGCCGGGGAACTGGCCCTGCTTTGGCCCTGGTCCTGGTTGGGCCAGAGCTTCCTGCTTCTGATCGTCTGGGTTCACGCGGTGATCGGCGTCCATTTCTGGCTGCGCATTCGCTCCGGATATCAGCGCTGGTTTCCGGTTTTGGCGGCGCTCGCCATCGCCATTCCGGCGCTGGCCCAGACCGGCTGGCTCGCCGCGGCACGCCGGCAATACGAGACCGCCGTAATGGCCGCCGACAATCCCGCCAGCCCACTGCACGACCAGTT
>JBHIWX010000120.1:0-10658 GCA_041987205.1 Rhizobiaceae bacterium
CAATCGTATTATTCAGAATTATACAATATATAGAATTTGAAGGAAATTAAACAATGAAATGTTTTCCGGATAAAAAATCCGGCCGGGTGTAAAAAGAAATTCGGCGGAAATGGCGATGTCGGTGGCGGGCACGATCTCGCCGGAATGGACGTTGACCCAGCGGCCGCGACGCACCACCAGGTCGGCGGGCGTGCGCCCGGCTGCAACATCGACCAGTCGCGGCGCCACTTCGCGCCAGGCTTTGAGATCACGCATTACTTTTCGTTCCCTTTCATGGCCCCACTCCCTGTTTCCGGAACATGGCGGCCCGCATGCATTTCCGGCAGCCCTCCCCGCTGCCTTTATTCGATCGGGTCGAAGACCCAGACACCCGCCGCGTCCTTCTCGTAATCTTCCCGACGCGTCGTCATGGGAAGATAGTCCACTTTTGCCCACAAGGGCGCAAGATCACGATAGTGCGACGACATGAAATGCCCGCTCTGGCCGGTCGAGATCATGAATTTCGAGTTGTCCGGGTCGGCGAGGTCGTAGATCGCGCGATAGGCGGAAGCATGGACGCTGTAATAGGGATGCTTCTCGCGGAAATCGGTGCGGCCGCGCAGCAGCGTGTAGGAGCCGCCGGCACTTTCCTCCATCACGGTGAAAAAGCCCGACAGCGCATCGACGGAAGAGAACGGCCGGTGTTCGCCGAATGCCTGATGCGCCTTGCCCCAGCGCCAGTTGCGCCAGTCGGCACCCTGCACCTCTTTCAGTTCGTCGAGCGCGGCGGTCAGCGCGCCCGACAGGACGATGCCGCAGCTTTCGACATCCTGCGTATCGGTACGGTCGCACCAGTCGCGGCTGGTCTGTCCGCGCAGCGCGGCGATGACGGGCTGCAGGTTGCCCTTGCCGAAACGCTCGTAATCCTCGCCGAGTTCGTCGCCGAAAAGCGCGATCTGGAAATGGCGCCACCACGCCGTCATGATCAGCGGCTCGGTACGGTCCGCCAGCATCATCCCGTCCCAATCGGCCAGCGCACGCAACATGGCGTCGTCCTGCCCGGCTCCACGTTCGAGTTGCAAAAGGGCCTCGTCGCGGAACTGGACCAACGCCGGTGACAGCTCGTCTGCCTGGATGGCGCGCATGGTCGCCATCGAGTGCTTCTCTTCGCGGCCGATCACCAGTTCCTCAACACGGCCCTGACGGTAATGCTCATCCCAGTCATAGGTGATGTGGTTGGCATAGTCGGGCGGCAGCCAGTTTGCGTTGGCAGTCGCCAGCGCACCCTCCTCCGGGTCGACGACCCTCGGCACGTCGTCAGGAGTCAGATAGCCGGCCCAGTCGTAGAGCGCCAGCCAGCCCGGCACGGGTGCGCGGCCATTTACGAGATTGCCCGGCTTGCGCTTCGGGATGCGGCCGGGCGCCACCAGTGCGATCCTGCCGGCGGTATCCGCAACGACCATGGACTGCATGGGCGTGACAACCTTGCGCACGGCGGCGAGGAAATCGTCCACATTGGAAGCGCCGGCGATCTCGAGCGCGCCTTCGACCGTGGTGTCGTCCCCGGCGAGCGTCACCCATTGCAGCGCGGCGACATGGCCGGTCGGCAGCAGGTCCGGCAGCCCGCGATAGGTATCGGGAAGCACCGGGCCGTGACGGGTCGCGCGGCGGGTAAACGCCACCGGATCGGCGCCCTTTACTCCGATCTCGATCTCCTGCGCCTCGAAATCGCGCCAGCCCTGCGGCGTCAGATACTGGTCCGGATTGTCGGGATTGATCCGCTCGATGAAGACATCCTGCGAGTCGAGCGTGGTCGTCGTCAGGCCCCAGGCGACCTTGTCGTTGCGTGCAACCAGCGCCAGCGGCGTGCCCGGCAGCGTGCCGCCGATGACGTGGCGCAACTGACCGTCCTGCTCGAAGGCCATATGCGCCAGATAGAAGACCGAGGGCGCGGTGAGGCCCAGATGGGGATCATTGGCGAGTAGCGGCTTGCCGGTTTCGGTGCGGTTGCCCGCGACCACCCAGTTGTTGGAGGCGGTGATGCCGATGTCCCAGGCAAGGCCGGGAATGCCGGGCGCATCATCCGGTTTGGGCAACGACGCCTGGTCGGCATCCTTCCGGAATTCGTAGAAATTGCGCAGGTCGGGTAGTGGCGGCGGGTTGTCGCGCGGCCCGTAGGGCACGAGATCATCGATTTCCGCCGGCGCGAAGCCCCGTGCTGCGAGCGCGAAGCGCTTGATCTCCTGATCGAGGTTGGAATCGAGCGTCAGCGCCATGACCTTGAGCAGCGCCACGGACTGCCATGGCTGCCACGGTTCCGGCGCCACGCCGAGGATCATGAATTCGGGCGGCAGGGCCGGCTCGAACAGGCTGCGGTCGCGCTCCAGCCAGGTGTTGACGCCCTCCGCATAGGCGGTGAGCGCCTCCTTCGCCTCGCTGGACAATGCCTCGTAGGAGGCCTTGGAGGCGCTGGTCAGGTCGACGGTCCGAAGGAAGATGTCGGTGTTGACGGTCGGCTTGCCGAACATTTCCGACAGGCGCCCCTGCGCCACCATGCGCAACGTGTGCATCTGCCAGAGCCGGTCCTGGGCGTGGATGAAGCCCAGCGCGCGGAACGCATCGGCGCGGCTCTTGGCCTCGATATGGGGAATGCCGTGGGCATCGCGCACGACACGCACCTGGGACCTGAGACCCGCGATTCCGGCCTGACCGTCATCGGCCGGCAGCGTGGCGTAGAGCGAGGCGAGCCCGGCGCCGACTACGAGCAGCAAGACGATCGCCAGCGCGACCACCACGCCGACAAACCATTTGAAAAGCCGTCGCATTGCGTTATCCCCCAACAAGGCGTTGCATCTGTGGCGTTGCAATCGCCTGCCTGTTTTCGGGCGACAATGGCAGAAAGGAAATTCCAATGGCAAGTGTGGCTTTCATCGGACTGGGCGTGATGGGCTATCCCATGGCCGGCCACATCGCGAAGGGCGGCCACGACGTGACGGTCTACAACCGCACGTCCGGGAAGGCAGAGCGCTGGGTAGGCGAACATGGCGGTGCTTCCGCGCCGACCCCGGCCGAAGCGGCGAAGGACAAGGATTTCGTCTTCGCCTGCGTCGGCAATGACGAAGATCTGCGCTCCGTGACCACCGGCTCCGATGGTGCGTTCTCGACGATGAAAGCCGGCAGCGTGTTCATCGACAACACCACGGCGTCGGCGGCGATCGCGCGCGAACTCGATGAGGCAGCGACCAAGGGAGGTTTCGGCTTTCTCGACGCGCCCGTCTCGGGCGGCCAGGCCGGCGCCGAAAACGGCGTGCTGACCGTCATGGTCGGCGGCGAACAGTCGGTGTTCGACACGGCAAAGCCGGTCATCGACTGCTATGCGCGCATGGTCGGGTTGATGGGCCCCGCAGGCTCGGGCCAGCTCACCAAGATGGTCAACCAGATCTGCATCGGCGGGCTGGTGGAAGGCCTGTCGGAAGGCATTCATTTTGCCCAGAACGCCGGGCTCGACGTCGCCAAGGTGATCGAAGTCATCTCCAAGGGCGCGGCCGGCTCCTGGCAGATGGAAAACCGCTGGAAGACCATGAACGAGGGCAAATACGATCATGGTTTCGCCGTCGACTGGATGCGCAAGGATTTCGACATCGTGCTAGCGGAAGCGCGGCGCAATGGCTCGAACCTGCCGGTGACCGCGCTGGTCGACCAGTTCTATTCCGAGGTTCAGGCGATGGGCGGCAAGCGCTGGGACACGTCCAGCCTGCTCGCCCGGCTGAAGAACAAGTAGGACACAACCCGGCGATGGCGCGCGCACCGCACACGGTCGAGCAGGCGCTGGACCTGCTGCGGGTGCATGGTTCGGAAAAGAACCGAACCGGCATGGCGCGCTACGGCATCAATGTGGACAAGGCGTTCGGCGTTTCGATGCCGAACATCCGCGCCGCCGGCAGAGCGATCAAACACGATCACGACCTCGCGCAGGCGCTCTGGGACACCGGCATCCACGAGGCGCGCATCCTCGCCTCGCTGGTCGACCGGCCGCAATGGGTGACGCGCGACCAGATGGAAGCCTGGGCCGGCGATTTCAATTCATGGGATCTGTGCGACCAGGTCACTGGCGGCCTGTTCGACAAGACGCCGTTTGCCCATGAGATGGCGGTGAAATGGGCCGGCGACGAGCGCGAGTTCGTCAAGCGCGGGGCCTTTGCGATGATGGCGTGGCGCGCCGTGCACGACAAGGACGCGGCCGACGACGCGCTGACGATCTACTTGCCACTCATCCTCAAAGCGGCCACCGATGGCCGGAACTTCGTGAAGAAGGCGGTCAACTGGGCGCTGCGCCAGATGGGCAAGCGCTCCCCCACCCTGCACGGCCCATGCCTCGACCTCGCCCGAGAACTCGCCGTATCGGAAGACAGGACGGCGCGCTGGATCGGCAAGGATGCGGTCAAGGAACTGGAATCGGATGCCGTAAGGATGCGCCTCGGGCTTTGAGCCGCCACTTGGGCGCAGACCGGGCCATCAAGCCGAATTGATCGTCGGGCACTGGCAAAAATGGCGACCTGTGGCATGCTTCATGGCGGAGGAAAGCCATGATCGACCGCCGTTTCCTGTTGCGCGCACCGCTTGTGCTGGCCGCTGCCGGTACGCTCGCGCGTGTTTCGTCCGCCCACGCCGCGCAACTCGACGATGACGGGCTGCACGTCCAGCCCTGGTTCATGAACACCTTCATGGAGATGCGCGAGGACATTGCCGAGGCCAATGACGCCGGCAAGAATCTCGTCGTCTTCTTCGAGCAACGCGGCTGCCCCTATTGTCGGGAGATGCACGAGGTCAATCTCGCACGGCCCGACATCGCCGATTATGTGAAGGAGAATTTCGCGGCCGTGCGGATCAATATCTGGGGTTCGAAAACGGTCACCGATTTCGACGGCGAGGAACTCGAGGAACGCGACCTCGCTCGCAAGTGGGGCGTGAGCTTCACCCCGACGCTCATCTATTTCGGCATGGGCGAACCGGAGGAAGGCAAGTCCGGCCGCGACCTGGAGGTCGCGCGCATGCCAGGCTATTTCAAACCGTTCCACTTCCTCTCCATGTTCGAATATGTCCGCCAAGGCGCCTATGCGGACACGGATTTCCAGCGTTTTCTCCATGCCAAGGTCGAGAAACTGGAGGCTGAGGGCGTGAAGGTCGACATCTGGAACTAATCAGTCCAGCGAAGGCGGGCGGCCTTCGCTCACTCTGGCTAAGCGTTTACCCGCGCGCCTTGGCCGGCTTTTCGAGCGGGATATAGTCGAGGGGAAGCTGGGTCGTTTCCTTGATGCGCTCCATCGCGAAGGCCGACGACACGTCCTCGATGTCGATCTCCTTGACCAGCTTCTTGTAGAAGATGTCATAGGCGGCAATGTCGGGCACGACGACCTTGAGCAGGTAATCGACCTGCCCGCTCATGCGGTAAAAGCTGACCACTTCAGGAAACTTCGAGATCACCTCGGAAAAGCGCTTCAGCCATTCGTGGTTGTGCTTGTCGGTGGTGATCGAAACGAAGACCGTCACCCCGACATTGACCTTTTGCGGGTTGAGCACAGCCACCCGGCGCTGGATGACGTGATCCTCCTCCATCTTCTGGATGCGGCGCCAGCACGGTGTGGTCGAAAGCCCGACACGTTTGGCAATGTCGGCGACGGGAAGCGTGGCGTCCTCCTGCAGGAGGCTCAGGATCATCTTGTCGGTGCGGTCCATGACGGTATCGGCGGCTCGATTAGAAAATTGTTCCTGATATCTCTAGGATGAGAAACAGATTTGCGCAAGCCGCTGCGCCGACCTGCCCACAGGGCAGGCGTAATGACCAAGCGTTTCCCTGCGTGCCGGCCGCACCGACCCGCTACAGCAAGGCTTCAACCCTTGCTTTCAAGGCCGGCAGCAAGTCGTTCTCGAACCAGGGGTTTTTGCGTATCCAGGCATTGTTGCGCCAGGATGGGTGTGGCAGGGGCAGGATGGCGGGGCTGGCGGTGCCGCCCAGGACTTCACGCCAGTTCGCCACCGTCTCGGTGAGGTTCGCACCGCGCCGGTCGCCCAGATGCCATTTCTGGGCATATTGCCCGACCGCGAGCACCAGCTCGATCTGAGGCATGGCCTCGAAGATGCGGGCATGCCATTGCGGCGCGCATTCGCGGCGCGGTGGCAGGTCGCCACCCTTGGCGTCGAGACCCGGAAAGCAGAAGCCCATCGGCACGATGGCGAGGCGGCTGGAATCGTAGAATTCCTCCTCGCCGATGCCCATCCAGTCGCGCAGCCGGTCGCCGGAAGGATCGGTGAACGGCCGGCCCGAGGCATGCACTCGCGTGCCGGGCGCCTGGCCGCACACGACGATCCGCGCGGTCGACGACAGGATCGCGACCGGGCGCGGCTCGTGCGGCAAGGGCTTGCCGCGCGGATTGTCCACACAGATGCGGCAAGCGCCGATCTCGCCGGCCAGACGCTCCAGTTCGCCGCGCACCGCCGTCACGGCACCCTCAGGCCTGCGCCGTTTCCTGCACGCTCGGGCGCGCCGAAACCTCGCCATACCAGCGCTGCAGATTGGCAAGATCCTCCGGCAGCGGAATGCGACCGGGCTTGAGGAAGCGATAGGCGACATAGGCCGAGATGTCGGCGATCGTGAAGCGCTCGCCGGCGATGTAGGGCCGCGTCGCCAGTTCTGAATCGAGGAATTCCATGAACTCCCGCGCCTTTGGCCGGTTGATTTCTGCCCATTCGACGACCTGCGGCTGTTCCAGCGTGGCAGCACCCGGATGCTGGTGGCGGAAGGCAAAGCCGACCGGCATCAGGAAGCCGAATTCGACGCGGCGCTGCCACATCTCGACAATGGCACGGTCTTTCGCATCAACGCCCATCAGCGGCGGCTCGGGATGAAGTTCCTCAAGATAGCGGCAGATCGCGACGGTCTCGGCGATGATCGTGCCGTCGTCCAGCTCGAGCACCGGCAGGCGCTGCAGCGGGTTGATCTTCGTGAACTCCGGCGATTTCTGCTCGAGTTTCGCGATGTCGACCTGAACGCGTTCGATGTCGAGGCCTTTCTCGGCCATGAAAATCTGGACGCGGCGCGGATTGGGCGCCCTGCCCCCGTCGTAAAGCTTCATGCCTTCCAGCTTGGTCAAAATGCCCTCCTCCGGCTCTCCAGCTATCCGTCGAACCAAGATGTGAGCCAAGCCTTGAGCCGCGTCAACATGGGTCTGGCCCATTCCGCAACCGTCGATGACCCGTCCTGCGACCAATCAAGCTGCGCATCGGCGCGCCAGTCGGCCGGTGTCTCGAAATCCATCGCCCACAGGCCGCGCCCCGCCCGGCGGGCTTCCGCCTCCTCGGCCGCGTAGCCGCCATAGGCCAGCGCCCAGCCGTCGCGAACCATGGCCTTGTTGAGATCGGTGCCGCGCGCCGTGCAGGTGACCAGAAGCCGGTCGTAACGGTCTGTTTCCCAGCCCTGGCAATCGACCGGCGCCCCGGCGATCAGGAGGCGCAGATGTTCACGCGCAAACCGGCCGCACGACACGGGTTTTGTACCGTCCCGGCAGTTCTGGCCAAATTCCGGCGCATCGATGCCGCGCAGGCGCAATCTGCGCCCGTCGATCTCCAGGGAATCGCCGTCGACAACCCGCGCCCTGCCCGAAATATCGTCCTGCGCCAGCCTCGCGACGATCAGGGCCAGTGCCGCAACGGCTGCCAGCACGGCGATGGCCGCGACGATGTCGCGCATGCGGCGTCTGGCGAATGGCTGATTCTTCGGCAATCGGGCTTCTCCGGATGCTTCGACCTAACAGGATATTAACCAAAAAGCAGCTATGGAGAGGCTTCGTTCCAGTACCCGAGTACCAGTGTCGATGCACGCCGAGTCCGCGCCAACCAGTTCCGACAAGATCATTGTCGATCGCACGAAGAAACGGAGCCCCACGGCCCGCTTCGTGAAGGATCAACGGCAGAGGCTCGCGCAAAATCCGGGCAAGACGGTCGAGTACGAGCTGGAACTGATGACCAGCCTTGCGGAAAACCACCGCAACGCCTTCATCGCCATTCCGCTTTTCATCGCCATCGTCGCCCTCGTCGTTTCGTCCTATATTGGCGCCGCGCTGTCGATCTACTGGTTCATGCTGACCCTGCTCAGCTATGGCCTGATGACGGCGCTTTCGGTGCGTTTCCTGCGCGAGGCGAACGAGGAAAACGCCGTCGAGAAATGGCGCCGGCCGTTCAATCTCGCGCAATTGCTGCTCGCGTTGAGCTGGTCGGTCTTCGCGCTCTACGACTGCCAGAGCTGCATCGGCGAAACCTACGCCATAATCCAGTTTTCCATGATCCTGGTGATCCAGGCGGTCACCATGATCCTGTCCTACGGATCGGGCGCCAGCCTGCTGATCGCCTCCGCCCCGCCGACGCTGGCGCTCTCGGCGCGCTTCATGCTGTCCTACGAGCCGTCGCTGATGATCATGGGCGGCATCCTGGTCGGTGCACAGGCCTTCTTCTACCTTATCGCAGACCGGTTCAGGTTGTCGGTGCTTTCGATCCTGTCGCACAAGGCGGAAAAGGAAACGCTGATCGCAGAACTGGAAACGGCGCGCTCGATCTCCGAAGAGGCACGCCGGCGCGCCGAGGAGGCCAATCTGGCCAAGTCACGCTTCCTGGCGACCATGAGCCACGAGCTGCGCACGCCGCTAAACGCGATCCTTGGTTTCTCCGAGGTCATGCGCAACGAGGTGATGGGGCCGGTCGGCAATGAGTCCTACAAAGAGTACATCGCCGACATCAACAATTCGGGCCAGCACCTGCTCAACGTGATCAACGAGATCCTGGACCTGTCGCGCATCGAGGCCGGCCGCCATCAGCTCCAGGAGGAAGCGATCCGGCTGGTCAACGTCGTCGACGACGCCTTCCACATGGTCCAGATGAAGGCGAAGGCGAAGGACATCTCCATCGTCACGCAATACGAGGAGAATTTGCCGCTGATATGGGCCGACGAAAAGGCGGTGCGACAGATCACGCTCAACCTCTTGTCGAACGCGCTGAAGTTCACGCCGCAGGGCGGCACGATCTGGCTGAAGGCGGGCTGGACGAGTTCCGGCGGGCAATATCTTTCGGTCAAGGATACCGGCCCCGGCATCGCCGAGGAGGAAATCCCGATCGTGCTGTCGTCCTTCGGCCAGGGCTCTATCGCGATCAAGAGCGCCGAACAGGGTTCCGGGCTGGGCCTGCCCATCGTCCAGGCGCTGGTCCACATGCATGACGGCAAGTTCGACCTGCAGTCCAAGCTACGCGAGGGCACCGAGGTGATCGCGTCCTTCCCGCGGTCGCGCGTGCTGGAAGTCATGCCGCCGGTACACGAGCCCGATCGGCGCAGACGCGCCTGAGCCCCTCCCCGATCTGACGTTCGCCAAGCGTCGCGCGCGGCATCGCCCGGCGGCGCAAACGGGCGCGCCGGGGCATGGCCGCTCTTGCCATTCTCGTCGTGATCCTTACCTCTTGGTTCGAACCTGCCCAGACGGGCCCGACTCACAACAGGCCGGCACAGATTGAAATCGCCCTGCATCCTCGTTTGCTCGATCGACGACGTAACCGGCTACTGTTTCGGCTGCGGGCGCACGCGCGAGGAAATCGCCGGCTGGATCAACTTTACTGACGCCGAACGCGAGACGATCATGGCCGGCCTGAAGGAACGGTTGGCAGGCGTGGAACGCAAGCCGAGACGCGAGACGAAGCGGCGACGCATGGCGCGCGAACGCGCCGGATCGGCGTCGGGCGCGGAGGGCAGCGAATGAATTTTCTCTGGCTCATCCTCGGGATCATCGGCGCGGCCGCGCTGCTGCTCGTGCTCAACCACGACGCCGGAACGGTTTTCGGCATGGACAACGACCAGTTCGGAAGCGCGGTGTTCTATTCGGTCTGGGCGCTGGTCGTGGCGGCGGCGATCTTTCCCCGGCGCGCGCGCTGGCGCGACGTCGCGCGCAACGCCGTGTTGTGGCTGGCGATCATCCTGGTGCTGATGGCCGGCTATCTCTACCGCTACGACCTTCAGGATGTCGGCGCGCGGCTGAGCGGCGGCCTCATTCCGGGAAGTCCGATCTCGCAGGCCGACGAGGCCGGTCGCATGCGCATCACCCTCATTCGCGGCAATGACGAGCACTTCCACGCACGGTCCGGCGTCAACGGCGCGACGGTCGACTTCCTGGTCGACACCGGCGCCTCGACGGTGGTGCTGAGCGATGCCGATGCCAGACGCGCCGGCTTCGATCCCGAGCAATTGTCCTACACAATGCCGGTCACGACCGCCAATGGCCGCACCACGGCGGCACGGGTGAACATCGACACGCTCGATATCGGCGAGATCCGGCGCGAGAACGTGGTGGCGATGGTGGCGCGGCCGGGCTCTCTCGACACGAGCCTGCTCGGCATGAACTTCCTGTCGACACTGACGAGCTTCGATTTTCGCGGCGACCGGCTGATCCTGACGGACTGAACCGTGCCGCATCGAAAGGCGGGAAACCTGGCGCCGGGTCCCTTGACTTTCCCATCGTGCCTTCCCAATCTCTGCGACATGGTTCGGATCAACGATCTCCTCCGTTTTCTTCGCAGGGTGTATCCTCTGGCAGGATACTAGCCCCCGGCCGGTCGCGTCGCGCCCCGGTCGAGGGGCAAGCAGC
>JBHIWX010000121.1:0-10596 GCA_041987205.1 Rhizobiaceae bacterium
AAACCGCCGAACTGCCGCCGGCCGCCGGCGCGCTGGAACGGCAGTTCACGCTGGCGAAACTGGTGCGCGGCTGGACCAGCGCCCTGTCGCAAGCCTCGCGCGAAAAGTTCGGTGACGAGGACATCGTCATCCCGTCATCGGCCAGCGACGCGTTGTGGCTCGCCAGCGATCTGGCGGGCCTGCTCGACCAGATCGAGACGGAGGAAATCGCCTGGTCGGCGCTCGGCGAAACCATCGAGGCGGAACACGCGGCATGGTGGGACCTGACCGCGACCTTCCTGAAGATCGTCGCCGAATACTGGCCCGAACATCTGCGTCAGAACGGCAAGATCGACCCGGCGCAGGCACGCCGCACGTTGCTCGATTTCAGATCGAAGCAATTGAAGGAAAGACCGTCGTCCGGACCGGTGATCGCGGCCGGCTCGACCGGCTCCATTCCCGCCACGGCACGCCTGCTGGAGACGATCTCGCAGCTCGACAATGGCGCGATCGTGCTCCCTGGGGTCGATTTCGACCTCCCCGACGAGGTCTGGCGTCATTTGAGCGAGGCGGGCGCGGATGACGACGCGCCGGTACTATCGACCCATCCGCAATATGGGCTCGCCAAACTGCTGGCCCGGCTGGGCATTGCGCGCGATGCGATCCGGCCGCTCGGCGAGGCCCCGCCCGATATCCGGTCGCGGCGGGCCATGATCGGGCTCGCGATGCTGCCGGCGCCGGAGACCGGGCGATGGTCAACAAGCGGAAACGGAAGCGCTGGCCAACAGGATGACGATGCCATCGCCGTCATCGAGGCGCCGGGCGAACGCGAGGAGGCACTCGCCATCGCGCTGGCGCTGCGCGAAGCGCTCGAGGACTCCGAGGCAACCGCCGCGCTGACCACGCCGGACCGGGCGCTGGCGCGGCGTGTGGCGGCGGAACTCGGGCGATGGGGCATCGAAATAGACGACAGCGCGGGCACGCCGCTCGACGAGGCGCCTGCGGGACGCCTCGCCCTGCTCGTCAGCGCCACGGCGACGGGGCCCGCCGATCCGGTGATGCTGACCGCGCTGCTGAAACACCCCGCCATTTCACGCGGGGCCGTTGCGAGCGGAGCATGGGCGAAGGCGGCGCGATCATTCGAGCGCGTGGTGCTGCGCGGGGCGCTGGTCGTACCCGTTCCGGGCGAGCTGGAACAGGTCGTCGAACGCGCCAGGGCCGTCCTGCATCGACATCGTTCCGTTAACGGAACAAATCTTGATGACGAAGATTGGGAGGCGATGCTCGCGCTTGCCGCGCATGTCGACCGGGCCTGCGCGGGACTCCACGCCCTGCGTGACCGGCATGCGGGGATGACGCTCGCCGAAGGGCTTGGCACGATCCGCGTCGCACTCGACCTGCTGCTGGCACACGAGGACAGCGAGGGGCTTGCCGATCTGACAGGCGGGCGCGAACTCATCCGCCTGTTCGACACGCTCGACGCGCTGGCCGTGGACGGGGCGGACGGGCCGTCCGGCGGCATGGTCGCGCCGCCGCACGAATTGTCGGCGATCTTCCGCTCGATCGCGCGCAACGTCACCGTGCGTGAGGTGCGCCATCCCCATCCGCGCCTGTTCATCTGGGGGCCGCTCGAGGCTCGACTGCAAAGCGTCGATCTGATGATCCTCGGCGGCCTCAACGAAGGGAGCTGGCCGACGGCGGTGCGCAACGACCCCTTCCTCAACCGGCCGATGCGCGGGGCGATCGGCCTGTCCTATCCCGAGCGGCGGATCGGCCAGTCGGCGCATGATTTCGAGCAGCTCAGCGGCGCCCGCCGTGTCATCTACAGCCGCGCGCTGAAGGCGGATAATGCGCCGACCGTCGCCTCGCGCTGGCTGCAGCGGCTGATGGCCGTTGCCGGCGAGGAAAGCGCCAAACGCATGCTGGCGCGCGGACGGGGCCATCTCGACATGGCCCGCATGGTCGATGCCCATGGCGACGGCAGCGTGCGCCGCGCGCAGCGGCCCTGCCCCCGCCCCGCCGTGGCGCTGCGGCCGAAGGGGCTGACGATCACCGAGATCGAAACCTGGATCCGCGACCCCTACGCGATCCACGCCAAGCACGTTCTCGGACTGCGACCGCTCGATCCGCTGGAGCGCGAAGCCGACCCGGCGCTGCGCGGCACGCTCTATCACGAAGCGCTGGCGCGGTTCGTGCGCGAAGGCATGCCGGAGGAAACACCGGAGGCCGCCCTTTCGCGGCTGACCGACATCGCAAAGGCCGTTTTCGACAAGCATTTCGTGCCAGTCGAGATCGCGGCGTCATGGCTGCCGCGCTTCGTCGAGATCGGCCGGGCCTTCATCGCCTGGGAGCACGGGCGCGCCGCCGACATCGCGCAGAGCCTGTGCGAGGTCTCCGGGGAGATCGAGGTGGGTGCGAACGGCTTCGTGCTGCGCGGGCGGGCCGACCGGATCGACCGGATGAACAACGATGGCATCGCCCTGTTCGACTACAAGACGGGCACCAACCCGTCGATCACGCAGGCGCGGATCTTCTCCCCGCAACTCTCGCTCGAGGGCCGGATGGCCGAACTGGGCGGTTTCGGCGACGATCTGGCGGCGCCGGTCGAGGCGCTGGCCTATGTGCGCCTGCGGGCCGGCGACGTCTTGAAGGTCGACGATATCGCGGGTGGGCGCGATCCGGTGCCAGTGCGCGATCTCGTCGCCCGGACCTGGGCGGAGCTCGAAAAGCTGGTCGCCGCCTACGAAAATGAAAGCCAGGGCTATCTGTCACGCTATGCCGTGATGCGCGAGGGCGAGGTCGGCGGCGATTACGACCATCTGGCGCGGGTGCGCGAATGGTCGCTCGGCGAGGCGGAAGACGATGGCTGAAGCGCGCGCCATCCCCGAGGAGACAAGGCTGGCGCAGGCGCGCGCCAGCGACCCCAATGCGTCGGCCTGGGTGTCGGCCAATGCCGGCTCCGGCAAGACCTTTGTGCTGGCGCGGCGCGTCATCCGGCTGCTGCTCGCGGGCGTCGCACCGGCGCGCATCCTGTGCCTGACCTTCACCAAGGCAGCGGCGGCGGAGATGTCGAACCGCATCTTCGAGACGCTGGCCGGATGGGTCACGGCTTCCGGGGACGATCTTGCCGCGACGCTGACCGATGTTCTGGGCCGCGCGCCGCAATCACGCGAGACGGCACGGGCGCGGACGCTGTTCGCACTGGCGCTCGACACACCCGGCGGGCTGAAGATCCAGACGATCCACGCCTTCTGCGAAGCGCTGCTGCACCAGTTTCCGCTTGAAGCGAACGTTCCCGGCCATTTCGAGGTTGTCGAGGAATTGCGGCAGACCGAATTGCTGGAGGAAGCAAGGCTTGGGGCGTTGCGCGAGATGGAGCGCGGCGGTGCCGACCGCTTGCGGGAGGCCTTCGACTTTCTGATCGACCACGCCTCCGACGCGGCCATCGACAAGGCGCTCGGTGAAATCATCGGCAGCCGCACGCAGTTCGATGCCTGGATCGGCGGAGATTTCGATGAAGCCATGCGCGCACTGTGGGAGCGCCTCGGCTTCACGCCCGAAACAACCGAAGCCGACATCCTGGACGAGGCGGAGACGGGCGCGCTACTCAGCGACGCGCAGATTGCGGCGCTGGCTGAGACGGCGACCCGCTTTCCGGGCGCCTGGAACGATGCATTCGCCGCCCGCGCGTCCGCCTTTCTGGCGGCAGACAACGCGCAACAGCGGTTCACCGCGCGGCGGGACCTGTTTCTCACCGACAAGGGGCCACGCAAGCAATGGGTGACGGGGAAGGTCTTTGCCGAACATCCGGGGATGGACGAGGAACTGGCTGAGGAAGCAGTACGAATAGCGCTTATACTTAGCCGGCTTTCCTTGTATCGCTCACTCAGGCTATCCGCTGCCCTGTTTTATTTTGCCGACGAAATTCTGGCCCGATACGAGCGCGCCAAGCGGGCCAACGGGCTGGTCGATTTCGCCGATCTGATCGCGCGCGCCGCGAATTTGCTGGGCCGCGCCGATGTGCGCGACTGGGTGCGCTACAAGCTCGATCGCGGCATCGACCATGTGCTGATCGACGAAGCGCAGGACACCAGCCTTGAACAATGGTCCATCGTCGACGCTGTGACCGACGAGTTTTTTGCCGGCAAAGGTTCTTGGCGCGGCACCCGCACCGTGTTCGCTGTCGGCGACGAAAAACAGTCGATCTTCTCCTTTCAGGGTGCGGCACCGGAGATGTTCTCGGCGCAGAAGCGGGCGGTGGAGCGCCGCAGCCGCGACGCCGGGATGACCTTCGAATCGGTCGAGCTGCGGCTGTCCTTCCGTTCCTCGCCGGATATCCTCGGCGCCGTCGACAAGGTGTTTTCCGAGCCCGACCATGCGCGCGGGCTGGGTACCGACGACAATGGCACCGTGCATACGGCGATCCGCGCGTCCGATCCGGGCGAGGTGCGAATCTGGCCGATCCATGCCAGGGAGGAGACGGCGGAAAAAACGGAATGGCTGGCGCCGATCGACACGCAGCCGCCGGGCGATCCGGCGGTAGAACTGGCGAAACGTATCGCCGGGACGATCAGGGGCTGGATCGATGACGGCGAAAAACTGCCGGGGACCAGCCGACCGATCCGCCATGGCGACATTCTGATCCTCGTGCGTCGCCGCGACCGGTTCATGACGGCGGTCATCCGCGAACTCAAGGAAGCGGGACTTTCGATCGCCGGCGCCGACCGGCTGAAGCTGACCGAACACATCGCGGTGGAGGATCTGATGGCGCTCGGCCGCGTCATGGTGCTGCCGGAAGACGATCTGGCACTGGCCGGCGTCCTGAAAAGCCCGCTGTTCGGCCTCGACGACAACGATCTGATCGCGCTTGCCAGCCAGCGCGAGGGCGTGCCGCTTTTCGATCATCTGGTGCGGCTCGGCGAGGGCGAATCACCCGTTGCCGCACTGGCGCGCGGCGTTCATCAACGGCTCGAACGGATGCGCGTTGTGGCGGCCAGCGCCAACGTGCATGGCTTCTACGCCCATGTGCTGGGCCGGATGGGTGGCAGACGCGCCTTCGTCTCCCGGCTCGGCAATGAGGCGGAAGACGTGCTCGACGCGTTCGAGAAGGCGGCGCTCGACCATGAACGGCAGGGCGAGAGCGCCGGGGGGCTCGAAACCTTCCTCGCCGAACTGATGCGCGCCTCGCCCGAGATCAAGCGCGAGGTCGATGTCCGGCGCGACGAGATACGGGTCATCACCGTGCATGCGGCCAAGGGGCTGGAGGCGCCGATCGTCTTCCTGGTCGATCCGTGCTCGCCGGCCTTCATCCCGCAGCATGCGCCATCGGTGATCCGGCTTGGGGACGAGGACGGTGCCTTCCTTTGGGCGACGGGTGCGAAGGATGCCGCGCCCGAGATCGAGGAACGGTTTGCGGCGATCAAGCGCTCGGCGGAAGAGGAATACCGGCGGCTGCTCTATGTCGCCATGACGCGAGCCGCCGACCGGCTGATCGTGTGCGGCTATCGTGGCGTTCGCGAGCCGAGGGAGCCACACTGGCACGCCATGATCGACCACGCGCTGCGCGACGAGGCGCGGGAAGTGGTCGGCGCGGACGGCGAAATCGTCGAACGGATATGGCAGAGCCCAGATGCGGCCATTCGAGGGCAGGCGCGGGAGCGGCCGATGATCGAAGGCGCGGCGGAGGACCGCGCGGCCGCCGTCGAGGCTCCGGCCTGGCTGACACAAGACGCCAAACGCGAAGCGGCGACGCCGAGACCGCTCAGCCCGTCGGCGGCGCTGGCGCTGAAAGGAAAGCCCGTTCCGGATTTCCCGGAGAGTTCCGACGCACCAGGCGAGCCTGCCGCAGAGGTCGGCATCAGCGCGGAGGAACGGCGTGCCGCCATGGCGCGCGGCGTGGCGGTGCATCGCCTGCTGCAGATGCTGCCCGACACCGATCCGGCCGAGCGCGAGAATCTCGCGGCGCGCTGGCTCGAACGGCAGTTTCCCGACTGGTCGCCGGACGCGCGCGACGAAGCGCTTGGCGAAGCGATGCGCCTGATCGGCGACACGCGGCTTGCGCCGCTTTTCGCGCCGGGCAGCCGCGCGGAAGCCGCCATCGCCGGCAATGTCGCCATCGGCGGAAGTGACATTCTGGTATCGGGGCAGATCGACCGGCTCGCCCTGCACGAACACGAAATCGTGCTCGCCGACTACAAGACCAACCGTTTCGTGCCGGAGGGGCCGGATCAGGTGAGCGAGGCCTATCTCCTGCAGATGGCGCTCTACCGGGCGCTGCTGCGCCAGATCTATCCCGGCCGGCAGGTGCGGTGCCTGCTGATCTGGACGCGGGACGGCACGATCCACGAGCTCGACAACGATTCAATGGAGGCGGCACTTGCCCGCACCCGGCCTTGACGTCAGGGGCAAGCGTTCCTACCTTTGGATTCGAAATATTACTACTTGCTAATATATACGCATAACCCTATGCGTTTGGCATCCGGCCGGTGCCGATGGCCCGGTGATACGGATCGAAGGAGCAGAACATGACAACGGTCAAAGTCGACAAGAACAATTTCAAGGCCGACGTCCTCGACGCGGACGTGCCTGTGGTCGTGGATTTCTGGGCGGAATGGTGCGGCCCGTGCAAGATGATCGCGCCAAGCCTTGAGGAAATCGCCACCGAAATGGGCGACGCGGTGAAGATCACCAAGCTCAACATCGATGAAAATCCCGAGTTGGCGGCACAGTACGGCGTGCGCTCGATCCCGACCCTTATGCTGTTCAAGGGCGGCGAGCCGGCCTCGATGCAGGTTGGCGCGCGGCCGAAATCGGCACTGGCCGACTGGATCAAAAGCGCAAGCTGAGACCAGTACATTCGTGATTTGAACAGGCCGGGGCCGCGAGGCTCCGGCTTTTTCTTTGGCGGTTGCGCGTGTTTCCTGGCAGTTGCGTGGGCGGTGCTGTTCACCCGGTTAGATCTGGTCCGGTCGGCGCTTTGACCCCTCCTCGCCCGGTTATTCTTTGTCCCAGTCCGGGCTAAAGCCCTTCCTCGCCTCTTGGCTATTCCGGCGGCGTGCCGTTTTCGCGCAGCGCCTCGCCGACCAGATAGAGCGAGCCGACGATCAGGACACGCACCGGACGGCCATCGTGCCGGGCCTCGATCGATTTCAACGCCTCGTCGAGCGACGCGGTGGGTTCGGCGGCGATCCCTGCGGCACGGGCATGGCCGGCCAGCGTCTGCGCATCGAAATCCGACTCGCTGTCGGCCAGCGGCACGGTGAAGATGCGTTCGACCAGGCCGTCGAAGGCCGAGAAGAAGCCCTCCGGATCCTTGGTGGTCAGCATGCCCGCGACAAGGACGGACGGCATGGGCGCGCGTTCTTCCAGTTCGGCGAGTTCGGATGCGACGACGCTGCCGGCGGACGGGTTGTGGCCGCCATCGATCCATATTTCGGCGGCCGAGGGCACCAGCGCGGTGAGGCGGCCTTCCTTCAGGCGCTCCATGCGACCCGGCCATGACACCGTCGCCATCGCCGTCTCATAGGCCTCGTCCGGAATGGCGAGGCCGGCATGGCGGATGGCCGCGATGGCGGTCGAAGCATTGGCATGCTGGTGGCGGCCGCGCAGCCGCGGCAGCGGCAGGTCGAGCAGGCCATGGTCGTCCTGATAGACCAGACGTCCGCCCTGTTCAAAGAAGGTGAAATCCCGCCCGGCGACAACGGGCGTCGCGCCGCGTTCGGCGATCACCGCGTCGAAGACTTCCAGCACCGATTCCTGCTGAGGGCCGATCACCGCCGGCCGGCCCTTCTTGATGATGCCGGCCTTTTCGAAGGCGATCTCCTCGACCGTGGAGCCTAGCTGCTGCTGGTGATCGATCGAAATGTTGGCGATGACGGCGGCGAGCGGTTCGTCGATCACATTGGTCGCGTCGAAGCGGCCGCCCAAGCCTACCTCGACCAGGGCGTAATCCGCCGGGTTCTCCGAGAACAGCAGGAACATCGCGCCGGTGAGGATCTCGAAGATGGTGATCGGATCGCCGCCATTGGCCTCGGCGACACGGGCGATCGCGTCGCGCAATTGCGGGTCGCCGGCGAGCACGCCACCGCCCGGCCTGCCGAGACGAAAACGCTCATGCCAGCGCACCAGATGCGGCGAGGTGTGGACATGGACCGACTTCCCGGCTGCCTCCAGGATGGCCCGGCTGAACGCGATGGTCGATCCCTTGCCGTTGGTGCCGGCCACGTGAAGGGTCGGCGGCATACGGTTCTCGGGATGGCCGAGTTCGGCCAGCACCCGCCTGATGCGGTCCAGCGAAAGGTCGTAGCCCTTGGGGTGGATCGCCGACAGCGAATCGATCAGTTCGTCAACGCTCATCGTCGCCCAGTCCTGCCGGGATGCGGCTTGAAAAGACAGGTTCATCGAGGTTCCGCGTCCGCCGTTGCAACAAAAGCCTATTGCTATTGCGGCGAAACGGTTTCGGCAGGCGCATCCGCGACAACGGCCGGCTGCGGTTGCGACTCCTCCGGCTCGCTGTCATAGCCAAGCAGGATCTGCCGGGGCGGGCGCTTGGTCAGCAGCCCGACCATGCGCGTGATCGTGGATTTGAGTTCGGGACGCGGTACGACCATGTCGACCATGCCGTGTTCCTCGAGATATTCGGCGGTCTGGAAGTCGTCCGGCAGTTTCTCGCGGATCGTCTGTTCGATGACGCGACGCCCGGCAAAGCCGATCACGGCGCCGGGTTCGGCGATGTGGACATCGCCCAGCATGGCATAGGATGCCGACACGCCACCGGTGGTCGGGTTTGTCAGCACCACGATATAGGGGCAACCGGCCTCTTTCAGCATCTCGACGCCGACGGTGGTGCGCGGCATCTGCATGAGCGAGAGGATGCCTTCCTGCATGCGCGCGCCGCCGGATGCGGCGAACAGGACCAGCGGCAGGCGTTCGCGCGCGGCGATCTGCATTGCCTCGACGATCATCTCGCCGGCGGCAAGCCCCAGCGAACCGCCGATGAAGCGCATGTCGTGGACGACGGCGATCATCTCGATCTCGTCGGCCTTGCCGCGCGCGGCGATGACCGAATCTTCGAGCTCCGTGTTGCGGCGCTGCTCCTTCAGCTTGTCGGAATAACGCGCCTTGTCGCGGAACTTCAGCGGATCGGCGGCGACCTTGGGCGTTTCGATCAGCTCGTATTCGCCCTTGTCGAAGAAATAGCCGAGGCGTTCGATCGAGGTGATCCGCATGTGATAGCCGGACCCCGGGATGACGCCCATATTGGCTTCGAGATCCTTGTGGAACACCATCTCGCCGGTCTGCGGACATTTGACCCACAGATTGTCCGGCATCTGCTTGCGCTGAAGCAGGGAGTTGATCTTGGGCCGCACATAGCTGGTGATCCAGTTCATGGTCTGCCTGTTCCTCGGGTTTCAGCCGTTTCGGGCTCTCGGCACATAATGGTGCGGTTCAGCCATTCCGCCAAGCCATGGCGTAGCGTCATGGCAAATCCTGGCGCGCAAATTGAGGCGTTTCAGTCGATTTTCAAGCCGCCGCGGTGTTTTTGGCGACGGAACGCACGCCTTGCGCAAGCTCGCGCACAAGATCGGTGACGGCGCCGACCGTTGCCGAAGTGGCCTTGCCTTCGCCGTCGAGCGTGTCGGCGATGGCGCCGACCAGGGCGGAGCCAACCACCACGCCGTCGGCCGCCTCGCCGATGGCGCGCGCCTGTTCCGCGTTCTTGACGCCGAAGCCGACGGCCACCGGCAAATCGGTCTTCGCCTTGATCCGGGCGACGGAAGCGGCAACCTTGGCCGGATCGGGCGAGGCCGAGCCGGTGATGCCGGTGATCGATACGTAATAGACGAAGCCCGAGGTGTTCTCGAGCACGCGCGGCAGGCGCCTTTCGTCGGTGGTCGGTGCGGCCAGCCGGATGAAGTTGAGCCCGACATCGATCGCGGGCAGGCACAACTCGTCATCGGCTTCGGGTGGCAGGTCGACGATGATCAGGCCGTCAACGCCCGCTTGCTTCGCATCGGCGAGAAAGCGTTCATTGCCGTAGGAATAGATCGGGTTGTAGTAGCCCATCAGCACGATGGGCGTGGCGTCGTCGCCCTCCCGGAAGGCGCGCACCATTTCGAGCGTCTTGACGAGGGTCTGGCCGCCCTTCAGCGCGCGCTGGCCGGCGAGCTGGATCGCCGGGCCGTCGGCCATGGGATCGGAGAAGGGCATGCCGAGTTCGATGACGTCGGCACCCGCTTCCGGCAGGGCCTTGAGGACGTCGAGCGAGGTCGCCATGTCGGGATCGCCGGCGGTGATGAAGGTCACCAGTGCCGGGCGGCCTTCGGCTTTCAGCGCGGCGAAGCGCGTGTCGATGCGGGTGGTCATTACTCTTTACAGCTCCACGCCCAGATGCTTGCCGACGGTGAAGACGTCCTTGTCGCCGCGGCCGCACAGATTCATGACGATGATCTTGTCCTTGCCCATTTTGGGCGCGCGCTTGACGACTTCGGCCAGCGCATGGGACGGCTCCAGCGCCGGGATGATGCCCTCGAGCCGGCACAGGAGCTGAAAGGCTTCGAGCGCCTCCTTGTCCATGATCGGCACGTCGTCGACGCGGCCGGTATCGCGCAGCCAGGA
>JBHIWX010000122.1:0-10550 GCA_041987205.1 Rhizobiaceae bacterium
CGGCGGCGCTCTCTCGCGTGTTGTAGGCCGCCAGCTCGATGCCGGCCGACAGCAGGTTGTCGCGGCACTCCTCGATCTGCGCCGCCTGGTCTCCGGAGAGGTCCGGCTCGATGTCCGGCGTCGGCACGACGCCGCTCCAGCCGACCGGATCGTAGAGGCCCGGGCAGTCGAGGGCCGGCTGGGACAGGCCGACGCCGCGCTGGTCGATGACGATGAGCCGGCGGCCGCGCAGCCAGGGCATCCTGAAAGCCATGGAATCGCTGGCCGGCGCCCTGCGCATGCAGATCGTCGCCTCGCTCGGCCTCATCCTCATCATCCAGAACGGGGTGATGCAGATCTGGGGTCCACACGCGCTGCAGATGCGTCCCGCGACGGTTGAGGCGCTCGTGCGTGTCGGTCCACTCAGCTTCACCGTGCAGCATTTCGTGATCATCGGCGTGGTGTTCGTGGCGGTAATCGCGCTCTACCTCTTTCTCACCCGAACCCGGCTTGGCACCGCCATGCGCGCGACCAGCCAGCATCCGGAAGCCGCCGTCGTGGTCGGCATCAATCCGAACCGGGTGTTCACGCTCACTTTCATGATCGCCTGCGCGCTCGCCGGTCTAGGCGGATCGCTGCTCGGGCCGCTCTTCCTGATCTT
Source organism: Rhizobiaceae bacterium (assembly GCA_041987205.1). Taxonomy (GTDB): domain Bacteria; phylum Pseudomonadota; class Alphaproteobacteria; order Rhizobiales; family Rhizobiaceae; genus BOKV01. The sequence continues at coordinate 641 of JBHIWX010000122.1, forward strand.
CCCGCATATGGGCGATGCACCGATGCTCAAGGCGCTTTCCGCCATTATCATCGGCGGCATGGGTTCCGTACCCGGCGCGATTGTGGGCGGGCTCGGCATCGGCATTGTCGAATCGCTTTCAACGCTCGCGATCCCCACCGACTACCGTGACACGATCGTTTTCGGCGTCCTGATCCTCATGCTTCTCGTGCGGCCCTGGGGCATCTTCGGCGTTCGTGTGCGCGGGGAGCACTGACGATGAAACTTTCCCCTTCCGTTATCGCGGCACTCGTTCTGATCGCCGTCGGCGCCCTCGCGCCCATCATCTTCTCCGGCCAGCCCTATGTTCTGTACGTGCTGACGCTGTGCCTTTGCTACGCCATTCCGGCGATCGGCATGAACATACTGTTCGGCTATACCGGGCTGGTTTCGCTGGGTCATATGGGTTTTGCCGGGGTCGGAGCCTACACGACGGCACTCTTGATGAAGGGAGCCGTTGTTCCATTCGTGCCCGCGCTCCTGGCCGGCGCCGGAGCGGCGGGAGTGCTCGGCCTGCTTGTCGGCATTCCATGCCTGCGTCTGCGCAGTCATTTCTTCATCATCGTGACGCTTGCCGTCGGAATGATCCTCTACACGCTGTTCAACAATCTCGACGGCCTGACGGGTGGTGCTGAGGGTCTTCCCGGTGTGCCGCGTCCGACAGGCTTCACCATCGGCTCGTTCGAAGTAGAGTTCAGGACGCTTGGCGGCTTCTACATGCTGACATTTGCGGTAACGCTGGCCATCTTCGGCCTGCAATACATGCTGGTGCGTTCCGATTTCGGCCGCTCGCTCTCTTCCGTGCGGCAGGACGAGTCGCTGGCTGCCGCGCGGGGCGTCGACGTCTTTTCGCACAAGCTGTTCGCCTTCGTCCTGTCGGCTGCGATTGCCGGTATGGGTGGCGCCATGAAAGTGCTCTTCCTCCGGGCGGCCGCGCCCCTTTCCTTCGAGCTGCAGGAAAGCATCAACCTGATGATGATGGTGGTGCTGGGCGGTGCCGGCTATCTGATCGGGCCGATCATAGGCGCGGTCACCTTCATCGCGCTTCCGGAATTCCTACGCGTTGCCGCCGAGATGCGCTTCATCTTCTTCGGTTTCGTGTTGCTCATCCTTGCGCGTTTCGCACCGTTCGGAATTTGCGGCGTGGCGGAGAGCCTTTACCGCAAAGCCATGAAAAAGGAGGCGAAACTTGTCGGCCATACTTGACGTAAGCGATGTCTCCAAGCAGTTCGGCGGCATCAGGGCCGTCGACGGCGCAACGTTCTCGCTCGACAAGCCCGGGATTTACGGGTTGATCGGGCCCAACGGCGCGGGCAAGACCACCATGTTCGACATCATCTGCGGCAGGCAGGTGCCGGACAAGGGCGAGGTGCATTTCCATGCCGAGCGGATTGACGGGGCAAAGCCGTTCAGGCTGGCGCGGCAGGGACTGGCGCGGACCTTTCAGGAGTGCCGCGTGCTGCCCGAGGAAAGCTGCCTCGACAATGTGCTGTTCGCCGCGCAGGACAAGCGTCTCGGACCTGAGGTGCTGCGTGCGCTGACCCGCAACACGACGGCGCGGCGCGGGGCCCGGGATGAAGCGCATCGCCTTCTGAAACTGATCAATCTCGACCAGTATGCCAACCAGCCCGCTGGCGCGCTTTCCTACGGCCAGCGCCGCCTGCTGGAAATCGTGTCCTGTTTCATGACCAAACCGCGCATCCTGCTGCTCGACGAGCCGGCCTCAGGCATCAACCCGACCCTGCTCAACACGCTGCGCGACTTTCTGGTCGAACTGTACGAGGAGACGAAGATCGCTTTCCTGATCGTCGAGCACAACATGGAATTCATCATGTCACTCGCAAGCGAGATCGTTGTCATGCACCAGGGCAAGGTCCTGATGCAGGGGCCTCCCGACATGGTCCAGTCAGACAAGAGCGTCATCGACGCCTATCTCGGATAAGTGCCATGGCCATGCTGAACATACGCAATCTCAAGGGCGGCTATGGTGGCCGGCTCATCGTCGACGGGGTCGACATCGAGGTCGAGGCCGGCGAGATCGTCACCGTCATCGGCCAGAACGGCGCCGGAAAATCGACCATCCTGAAATCGATCTTCAACATGACCCCGGTGCGCGAAGGCGAGGTGCAACTCGACGGAGAAGACATCTTCAACGTTTCGCCCTACCGCATGCTGACCGTGGGTCTCTCCTACATTCCCCAGCACCACAGCGTCTTCCCCAAGCTGACCATCACCGAAAACCTGCGTATGGGTGGTTATCTTCTGAACGATCACAAGTTGCTGGCCGAGCGCATGGAACGCGTGCAGGAAATGTTCCCGATTCTGCGCGAGCGCCGCAACGAGTTTGCGGCCAGCCTTTCGGGAGGCGAACAGCGTATGCTGGAAATCGCGCGCACGCTGATCATGGATCCCAAGGTCGTGATGCTGGACGAACCCTCCATCGGCCTGGCGCCGAAAATGGTGGGACTCGTCTTCGACACGGCGCGCAAACTGGCGGATGCCGGCAAGGCCATTCTCATGGTCGAGCAAAATGTGAAGAAGGCATTGCAGGCATCCGATCGCGGCTATGTGCTCGAACTGGGCCAGGTTCGCATCAAGGACCGGGCGCAGGCGCTGATCGCCGACGAGCGCGTGTCGCGGCTCTACATGGGCGTTCGCGGCTGAGGCCGCGTGTGACGGATTTTGCCGCCGGCGTTGACGGGACTAGCGCCGGAATTGCGTTTCGTTGATCGAGAGCGACAGGACCTCGGGCCGTGAATAGTGGCCCGCAGTGTCCGCCAGCACCTTGGCACGGCGGATCGCGTCCAGCTCTATTTCGGCAATCACCAGTTTCTCTTCGGCTCCGACATGCGGCTCGGCGATGAATTCGCCGGAGGGTCCGATGATGGCCGACCAGCCGCCGCCCGTGCCGAGAATTTCCTGCGGGCCAAGCGCTGCCTCGATGGCATCAACGTTTTGCTGTGTGACAGGGTTTTGCGCGACGATGACGAAGCACTGGCCGGTGATGGCGTGGGCGCGCATCAGCACCTCGACGCTCTTATCATAGACGGCGGCGCGTGCATTGCGACTGCTGGCGAAGGTGGGCCAGCTCGCGCAATGAATCTGCATGTCCTGCTCGATCAACGCCTGACGGGCCAGGTTGAGCATGTGCTCGTAGCAGATGAGCGCGCCGACGCGGCCCGCGCCCGTGTCGTGCACCTTTAGGGTCGAACCGTCACCTTGCGACCAGATCATCCGCTCCGCATAGGTCGGCTGCAGCTTGCGGTGCTTGCCGAGCATCTCGCCATCGGCACCGATGAAAAACTGCGTGTTGTACATGGTTTCGCCGACGCGCTCGCTCAGTCCCATGACGACTGCGGTGCCGGCCTTACCGGCAGCCTCGAACAGCGGTTTCAACTCGTCGGTGGAAAGGTCCACGGACTGGTCAGCATAGGTGAGATAGATGCCATGCTGCTCGGCGGGGGCGTACAGGTTGATCCAGTAAGGGAAGCCGGGGAGATAGGTCTCCGGGAAGCAAAGGAGTTCGACGCCGTTCCTGCCGGCTTCCAGCACGATGTCGCGGGCCTTTTCGATCGACGCACGCTTGTCGAGCATCACCGACGAGGCGTGGGCGGCCGCCACCACATGTCTTGCCATTATCCTGCTTCCCCGAATTCGATGCATCGAGCTTAGAGAGTATGTTATAATGATATGACATTCAATTCGCTTATGGTATCAAAGGGCGGAGACAACGCCTGTTTTGCTCGTAATCTCCCGTGATGCACGCCATGGGCGAGACACTCGCCTCACAAAATGGCGGGTCCGTCTTCAAGCGATTTGAGACTTGCTTCTCGCCTTCTGAAAAGATATAACAATATAACAATTGTTGGGGAGGTACCTGATGCGCCCGGATTCGCCCTCGAACGATGCGGTGACGCCGCTGCACCATCAGGTCTATGTGGTGCTGAAGCAGCAGATCGAAGAGGGACAGTATGCGGGCGACAAGCCCATTCCCTCCGAGCATGAACTCTCCCAGGTGTTCAACGTTTCGCGGATCACGATCCGGCGCGCGATGGACCGCCTGAAGCAGGAGGGTTTCGTCAGCCGTACGAGAGGCCGGGGCACCTTCGCGCGCACGCCGGCGCAGCCTCAGGCGATCTCAGCCAATCTGCGCGGCATTTTCGAGAATCTGGTGGCGATGGGCCTACGTACGCGCGCCAAGCTCATCGAGTTCGGCTATGTGCCGGCGCCGCCCCTGGTGGCCGAGAAGCTCAAGCTGAAACCCGGCGCGACGGTGCAGCGCGCGGTGCGCGTGCGCTACCACGAAAACGTTCCGTTCTCGCATCTGACGACCTATCTGCCCGAGGATATCGGCAAGCAGTGCGATGAACAGGAGTTGTCCGAGACGCCGCTGCTGCTGCTGATGGAGCGCGCCGGCATCAAGGTCACATCCGCCGACCAGTCGGTCTCGGCCAAGCTCGCCGATACGATGGTCGCGCCGCTGCTCGGTATCGAGACCGGTTCTCCGCTTCTGTGGGTGAAGCGCACCGTCTCGGACCAGAACGACCGCCCGGTCGAATATCTCCACGCGCTCTACCGCCCGGACATCTATGAATACCAGATGAGCATGTCGCGGGTGAACGGCGAGAACGCCGTACTGTGGAGCCCGGACAGAACGGGCGGATGACCGTCAACCCACATCGCATTCCAGGAAACATTCGTGTCCGAAGACCTGTTTTTTGACGATCCGCAGTCGCTCGAACGTGCGCGCGACGAAGTTTTCTCCGCCACGCTCGACCGGGTCTTTCGCCATCACCCCTATTACAGCCGTCTCTTCGCCGAACGTGGCATAGAGCGCGGCGCGATTTCCGGTGTTGCCGAGATTGCCCGCCTGCCGGTCACAAGCAAGGCCGATTATGTCGGTCGCCCCGGCGAGTTCGCGTTGGACTTGCCCGAAAGCTACGACGCGGACGAGCGCATCGTCTGGGACGTGATGTACACGACCGGCTCGACCGGGGATCCGACGCCGTTCACCACCACTTCCTACGATTTCCTCAATGTCCTGGCGGTCAACCGCAACATGCTCCGGTTGCGTGGCGTGACGTCCGGCGACAGCATCCTCAACCTGTTTCCGCTGACCCGTCATCCGCATGGCGCATTTGCGCGGGCGATGAATGCAGGCGCGGCCTTCAACATTCCGGTCATTGCGGCAATGCCCGGTTCGCCGAGTGCGCGCCATCCCGAACTTGGCAACCGCACGGATGCGGTCTGCGAGCTGGCCGGGCGTACCGGCGCGACCATCCTGTGGGGTGTGCCGTCCTATTTGCGCAAACTGCTCGGCCGCGCCGAAGAGATGGGTATCCGACTGGAATTGGTGCGCCTGGTCTTCGTGACCGGCGAGGGTTTCGGCGAGGCGGCCCGCGAGGATCTCGTTGCCCGGCTCAAGCGGTTGGGGGCGTCCGATCCGAAGATCAGCGTTTCCTACGGTGCCACCGAAATGCAGGGTGGCATGGTCGAATGTGTGCCGGGCTCCGGCTATCACAATCCCGCGCCCTTGCAGTTCCTGTTCGAGGCGGTCGATCCCGTAAGCCACGAACCGGTGCCGGATGGCGAAGAAGGGCTGATCCTTCTCAGCCATCTCGACCGGCGCGGGACCACGGTGCTGCGCTATGCGCTGGGCGACACGGCACGTCTGACACGTGAACGCTGTCCGCATTGCGGTGCGCTGACCGAACGCCTCGTCAGCGTGCCGGTGCGCCGGGACGGTTTCGTCAAGATCAGGGGCATGCTCGTGAACCCGCAGGCACTGAGTGAAGCGCTAACCGCCGACGACGAAATAGCTGAATTCCAGGCCTTCGTTGACAAGGAAGACGAGAACGATGCGCTGTCGATGGATCGGCTGCGGATCCGCGTGAAGCCGCGCGAAGGCGCGGGCGGCGATCTCGAGCGTCGCGTCACTGGCAAGGTGAAGGCAACGGTCGGCGTGACGCCAGTGCTGGAGATGGTCGGTGCCGACGAGGCCGTGGTCTCGGGCGGGAGCTGGAAGGCCAAGCCGCTGATCGACCTGCGCAAGCGGCCGGATTGAGCCGCGCTCCCGTTTCCGGGTCGGATGAAAAATCAGCGCCGCGCAAGTCCGTCGGACCTGCGCGGCGCTGATCCGGTGCAATCTGTCTTGCAGGACAGGAATGCCGGGAAATCTCAGCCCAGATTCATGACACGCATGGCGTTGAGGCCCATCAGATTGTCATAGGCTTCCTTCGATATCGGCAGGTTCCTGGCTTCGGCGATGGAAGCCTTGAAGTCCTGGATCGGCCAGTCGGTGCCCCAGATCACCTTCTTGATTCCGTCAAGATTGGCACGTCCGCCGCCATTAAGATATTCGATGAGCTGCGGTTCCCATGTGGAGGGAATGTGCGCGTCTGCAATGATGTAGACGTTCTCGTAATTGCGGCACATCATCATCATTTCGTCGACCCAGGGCGTTCCAATATGGATGCCCAGAATGGTCAGCTTGGGGAAATCCCACGCGACAGGATCGAGCCAGCTCGGCTTGGCCGCGATCATCGCCCGGTTGCGCGGGGTTGGGGCGCCGACCTGCATCATGATGGGAGCGCCCAGTTCCTCGCATTTGGCGTAGATCGGCCAGTAGCGACGGTCGTCGATGCGGATGCCCCACCAGTGCGGATAAACATGCGCGCCGCGAAAACCGAGTTCGCCGATCGCATAGTCGAGATAGCGAAGGTTTTCGTTGATCGGCCGGGTCGGGTTCAGGCCGACATAGCCGAACAGCCGGTCCTTTGCCTTTTCCAGTTCGGGCACCAGTTCGTCTGCGTGGATCTCGTCTGGCTCGCCGCCAACGCCTGATGCGGCGATACTGGACAGGAGCACAGCCTTGTCGATGCCGGCGTCATCGAGCACCGGAAGAAGGGTTTCGGCGGACCAGGGCTTCTCGGCGCGCTCGCGCGCCTCGCGACGTGTTTCAAGCTGGTAGAATGGCAGCTTGGTGTGCCCTCGGTAATTGACGGATGCATCGACGACGGTTGCCAACTCGCTTCTCCTTGCATTGCGGAATGGTCGAAATCGCTTGAACGAACCTATTGTCTCTTTGTAATCACTTAAGTACAAATGAGTGGAAACGTCAATGCGCTGCCGGTGGCGCTGACGGGCAGGGAACCCTTGGGTTCCCGGTGTCAGCGGACCAGGCATGCAGCGAGGAACCGAAGCGAAAGGCTGGATGACATGGCGAACGGAAAACTGATTGGTGCGGGCGGTCCGTTCGGGCTCAACAAGGTGTCGAGCTACCGCATGTCGGACCAGAAATATATCGGTCGCGTCATCTATCTGACCTTTGAGACGCCGCTCGATCTGTCACCATGGGTGCCCGCGCCGCTGAAGCCAGTCGATCCGCATTCGGCCTTCCTGAAGATCTATCATTTGACGCGCAATCCGGTCGGCGAGAAGTCGCGGCCGATCGGCTATAACGCCTATCACGAGGTCTGTCTGACCGTCGGCGTGACCATGCCGGGCGACCCTGCCGAGCGGCACTACAATCTCGGCATGTGGCTCGACCGCGACTGGGCCATATTCAAGGCGCGCGAAGTGCTTGGCTGGCCGAAAAAAATGGCCGATATCGACATTGCCTGGCCGATCGTTCCGGAGAAGGGCGTGGCACACGAAAAGGTCGGCACACGCAATACCTTCGGCGCCAGGATCAGCCGTTACGGCAGTTCCATCATCGAGGTCGAGGGCGAACTGGATTCCGGTCTGGCGCCGTCGCGCATTCCGCCTTTCGACGGCTTCTATACCGTGCGCCACCTGGCGGCGCCTGACGGCGATCCGTCTCACCGCATCCGCCAGTTGCTGAAAATCTCGCCCCGCGATGGCTGGGCCTCGGAGCCGAGATTCGGCAAGGCTGAGGTGAAGTTCGGCGGTTGCGGCGACGAGGAACTCGACATTCTGGGCGATGTGAAGGTCACCGGGTGCTCTATCCGCGACATGGGTTGGGTCCTGCCGGCATTCCCGGCGACCGTGCTGGACGAAGATCTCGATTTCGAACCTGAAATCGGCTGATCGCGCACCAATTGGCACACACATCCCCTGGGTCAGTTTCTCTATGTGCTCAGCGGTGCGGGATATGTCCAGGTCTGGGGCCAGCCCGCCGAAGAGATCAAGGCAGGCGATGCCGTCTGGTTTCCGCCCAACGAAAAGCACTGGCACGGCGCCGGACCCACGACGAACATGGTGCATATCTCGCTCACGGAGTTTCTGGACGGCAAGGGTGCCGACTGGATGGAGCCCGTGACAGACTAGCAATACCCGTCCGCAGGCTGAACACGATCACCGGGCGGCGGAATAGCCGATCAGCGATTGCGTGCGCTCTGACGCTGCATCAGGCGATTGATGATGTCGACCAGAAGCAACGCGCACATCACCCTGACGAACTGGAAGCTGGCGACCGTGGCGACGTCGAGGCGCAGCAGTTCCGCCGTGATCACCATCTCGGTTACCGCTCCGGGCGCGTTGGCAAGCATCATGGTCGACAGATCCAGGCCGAACACGACCGAGAGAACGACCGACACCAGAGCCGACGCGCAGATCAGAAAGATCGTGGAGAAAACGAGGCTGCCCAGGAATTTGTGCGCCTCGCTCAGGAGATCGCGTCTGAACATGGCGCCAAGCGAAACGCCGATGAGAATCTGGCCGGCCGGCACCACGCCTTCATGGTGGGCTGCGAGCGGAGCACCGTAGGCTGTTGCCGCGCCGACCACGATCATGGGTCCGAGAAAGAACGGGCTGGTGAGCTTCACGAAATGACCGGCGATTCCCGCCACGGCCGCGATCGCAAGAAGTATTGCCGTGTCCGGCCAACCGCCATTGACGTGCGGCGTCGCCGTTCCTGTCACGGCAGCCATCGTCATGATCGGAGGATACAGCAGCACGACGAACATGATCCGAAGAGTCTGGGCGAGTGCTGTCCTTGCTCCGTCTCCACCATTCTGGTTGGCCAGGACAGCCATCTCGATCGGTCCGCCCGGTACGGCGGAATAAAGTGCTGTTGCGCGGTGGGTGCCCAGAAACTTCGCCTGGGCCAGCCCGTAGGCAATCGCCATCAAGGTGAGCATGACGGCGCCCGCTGCGATCGGCAGGAGGTTCGACAGAATGCGCTCGAACGCTTCAGGCGTGAGATGCAGCCCGAGAGCGCCGCCGATGATCAACTGGCCCAGGACCCGCAGGAAAACAGGCGGTGCCTTTCGCCCAAGCGTGAATGTGAATATCGCGCTGGCGACCATCGGCCCGATCATCCATGCGAGTGGCACCCCCATTGCATTGGCCGCCAGGCCTGCAAGGAAGGCGCCCGCGAAGATGGCGCAGACCTCGACCGATCGCATGACCCGGTTTCTTGCCTTGCCGCTCATGGTCGTGCGGAAACGGCTTCCGGCCCAGCTGCTGTCGTCCCGGGGTCGTAGGCAAGTCGGAATCCGAGATGGCCCGTTGCCGTGTCGGGCGGACAACCGAGCCGGGCCGCGATCCTGTAGCGGTGGCAATAGCTCTGGTGGCAAAGATAGGAACCGCCCTTCATCAGGCGCTGGCGCTGCTGACGCGCCGCCGCGTTGCGGATCTTTGCACCCCGCGAGAGCGAACGGACACGAAACGGATCCTCGCACCATTCCCAGGTGTTGCCGACCATGTTGTGCAGGCCAAGATCATTGGGCTCGAAGGAATCGACTGGCGCGGTCCCGGCATGGCCATCGAGAGCAAGATTGTTCTCGGGGAATCGGCCCTGCCATATGTTGCAGGGAAAGAACGCGCTGTCGTCTGGCTCACGATCGCCCCACGGATAGACGCCACCGTTACGTCCGCGCGCCGCATGTTCCCATTCGGCCTCGCTTGGCAGGCGCGCTCCGGCCCATGT
>JBHIWX010000123.1:0-10459 GCA_041987205.1 Rhizobiaceae bacterium
GTCTTCCGCCTGCCGGTCGGTCTTTTGATGAAGCTCGGCCTCGCCACACTGTTCCATCCGCGCACGTCCGGCTGGGCGAAATCGCGCGCGGCGATGGAGGAATATATCGAGGAGCGTCACCGCAAAGACCGCAAGGCGCTCGGACTGGAAATGGAGGCCGCCGAGTAATGAGCGGGAAACACCAGAAGGTCGCCTACTATCCCGGCTGCGCGCTGGAAGGCACGGGGCACGCCTACAACCGCTCGACCAAGGCGGTGGGCAAGAAGCTCGGCCTGGAACTGACGGAGCTTAAGAACTGGAATTGCTGCGGCGCCATGGAGGTCAAGAATGTCGACCCCAAGCTGCAGACCTATCTGTCGGCCAGGAACCTGAACATCGCCAAGGAGATGGGTTTCGACACGGTGATGGCGCCGTGTAATGGCTGCTACCACAATCTGAAGAAGGCGGAATACGATCTCGCCCATGACGAGGCCTCGCGGGAGGTCAATACGCGGCTTGCCACCAAGGCCGGGCATGGCGTCTACGAATCCGGTGAGGTCGAGACCATCCACGCACTCGACTGGATCAAGGATTCGGTCGGCGAGGAGGGGCTGAAGGCGAAGGTGAAGAACTCGCTGAGCGGCCTGAAGATCGCCAACTACTATGGCTGCATGTACACGCGGCCGCGCCACATCTTCCCTGAAAAGGATCAGGGCGAGGGTTCCGAATCCACCTCCAAGCCGCATTTCATGGATGACCTTCTGGCGGCGGCCGGCGCGGAGAATGTCGAGTATCCGCTGAAGACGGCCTGCTGCGGCGGCGCGCACACGCTGTCGGATTCCGACACGTCGACGAGGTTGGTGCTGAACCTGCTGGAAACGGCGGAAGCCTGCGGCGCGGACGTGATCGCCACCGAATGTCCGACCTGCCATACCGGGCTCGAAATGCATCAGGCCCGTGCCGAGAAGGTGCTCGGGCGCAAGACTAATGTGAAGATCCTCTATTTCACGCAATTGCTCGGCCTCGCGCTCGGCCTTTCCCCGCGCAAGGTCGGCGTCCACGAGAACATGTCGGAATCGCGCGATCTCCTGCGCGAGAAAGGACTGGCCTGATGGCGTCGCAGGCAGGCATCGCTCCGCAGCAAGGCGGCGTGTCGCTGACGGTCTTCGACCGGCTCGACGCGATCGCGCGGATGGACGAGGTTGCCCTGTTCGCAGATGCCGGGGCGCTTGCCGATGAACTGCTCGCCATCGGCGAAAACGTGCTGGAAGCCTGGCTCGAGGCACGCGACAAACCGGTCGACGTAAAGCCGGTCGAGGGCTTCCGTCTGCTCGGCCTGCATCGCCACGGGGCGCGGGGCGATCCCTCCTTCAATGCGTGTCGCGAGACCTGCCGCGAACTGGTCTACCGGACCAATTGCGCGCGATCTGGCGAGGCGCGCGAAGATGTCGCGCGACAGCTGCGTCTGGCTGCCATGGTGGCGCGGCATCTGCTATTGTTTATCGATGGAAAGCTGGAGAATGCCGGTCTCGGCGAATTCTGCTGCTCTTCCAAAACACTGAGAACGAGGGACGTGGTCCTGCCCGTCCCTGCAAGTTGAACAGGAGCTGACGACCATGCCGATGGTAAGGGGCTGCAATCTGCCAGACGATCTCCTCTACGACGTGGACAACAATATCTGGTACCGCGAAAACGACGATGGCACCGTGACGCTCGGCATGACGGCGGTGGCCGCGGCCATGGCCGGTCCGCTGGTGGCGTTCACGCCGAAAAAGGTCGGCCGCGGTGTCAAGGCGGGCAAGTCCTGCGCGACGGTGGAATCCGGCAAATGGGTCGGCCCGGCGAAGATCGCTTTCGATGCCGAAGTGACCGAGGTCAATGACGATCTGGTCGGAGACCCCAAAATGGGCGCTACCGACCCGTATGGCGTGGGCTGGCTGGTCAAGGTCAAGCCGGAGGACTGGGGCGGTGTGAAGGGCTCCCTGATCGTCGGCAGCGATGTCGCGGGACCCTATGAAGCCAAGATGGCGGCCGACGAGTTCGCCGGCTGCGAGGAACTGAGCTAGCTCAGGGTTCGACCATGGACGGGAGCGTCATTGTGACGACCCCGGCAACCCGGGACGCCGACCCGGCCAATCGGGGCAATTCGGCAGGAGGAAATGATGAACGCCGATACCGGTACGAATGCCAAGACGATGAGCATGATCGTCACCAAGGGCTCGCTGGACTGGGCCTATCCGCCCTTCATCCTGGCCACGACGGCGGCCGCGATGGGGCTCGAGGTGACGATGTTCTTCACCTTTTACGGCCTGACGCTGCTCAAGAAGGATCTCAACCTCAAGGTGACCACGCTCGGCAATCCCGCGATGGAGATGCCGATGATGGGCATGCACATGGCGATGCCGAACGCGATTTCCGCGCTGCCCGGCGTCGATGCTGCAGCCACTTCGATGATGAAGAACCTCATCAAGAAGAAGGGCGTCGCCTCGATCGAGGAACTGCGCGAGATGGCCATCGAAGCCGACGTCAAGATGATCGCCTGCCAGATGACCATGGACCTGTTCGAGTACAAGCTCGACGACATGATCGAGGGGCCGGTGCTCGGCGGGGCCGCGACCTATATCGAGGAAGCGACCAAGAGCGACATCAATCTGTTCATCTAGCCCGCGCTCGCGCGGCAAAAGATAGCACTAAATGAGAGGTACAAGATGGCCGACCAGGTGTTGGACGTAAAAGGACTGAACTGCCCGCTGCCCATCCTGCGTGCGAAAAAGACGCTGAAGGACATGGACATGGGGGCGACGCTGGAGGTGATCGCCACCGATCCCGGCGCGGTGAAGGATTTCGAGGCGTTCTGCCGCACGACCGGCAACGAATTGATGGAGTCCGAGTCGGGCAATGGCGAGTTCCGCTTCGTGATCAAGCGGACATAAAAGCCGCTTCCACACGACAAGCCAGTCAGGCGGGCGGTTCCCTGTGGGCCGCCCGTCTCGCGTTTGCGGATCGTTTTATTCGGCGGCCGGCGATGTGTGCTGCACGCCGCCGAATTCCGGCATCTTCGAGAAATAGGCGATGGTCGATTTCAGGCCCTCGCGCAATGCCACCTTCGGTTCCCAGCCTAGGGCAGAGCGGGCCAGCGTGATGTCTGGCTTGCGCTGCTTAGGGTCGTCGGCGGGCAGGGGCATGAAGATCGTGTCGGACTTCGAGCCCGTCAGTTCGATGACCTGTTCGGCCAGTTCCACCATCGAGAATTCGCCCGGATTTCCGAGATTGACCGGACCGGTCAGCCCCGTTTCCGATTCCATCAGGCGCATCAGGCCCTCGACCAGATCGTCGACATAGCAGAACGAGCGTGTCTGGTTGCCCTTGCCGAAGATGGTGATGTCGCGGCCGGAAAGCGCGGCCGTAATGAAGTTGGAGACCACCCTTCCGTCATTGGGGTGCATGCGCGGGCCGTAGGTGTTGAAGATGCGCGCGACCTTGATGTCGAGGTCGTGCTGGCGGTGATAGTCGAAGAACAGCGTTTCGGCGCAGCGCTTGCCTTCGTCATAGCAGGAGCGCGGGCCGATCGGATTGACATTGCCCCAATAGCCTTCCGTCTGCGGATGAACCGCCGGGTCGCCATAGACCTCGCTCGTCGAGGCCTGGAGGATGCGGCACTTCAGGCGCTTGGCCAGGCCCAGCATGTTGATCGCGCCGTGCACGGAGGTCTTGGTCGTCTGGACCGGGTCGTGCTGATAGTGGATGGGCGAGGCCGGGCAGGCCAGATTATAGATCTCGTCGACCTCGACATAGAGCGGGAAGCACACGTCGTGGCGCATGAATTCGAAGCGCGGATGGTTGTGCAGATGGTCGATGTTACGCTTGGTGCCGGTGAACAGATTGTCGACGCACAGCACCTCATGCCCCTGATCGAGCAGACGGTCGGTGAGATGCGATCCAAGGAACCCGGCCCCACCGGTGATCAGGATTCGTTTGCGGCTGTCATAGAGTCGGGGCATTGCAGCAAATCCGCTTCTTCTTGTGTCTCCGGACAGATGCCGGATCGATTTTGAGGGCAGCGTTCCCGAAGGTCAATTCGGTAACCATAACCCGACCAAATTAGCGGCGCGCATTCGGGTCGTATAGCTCTGCGTGAATCGATGGTTAATTTTCGCAAGTCGAAGTGTATTATTTTGATACAATTTCTTGCCACCATCCGAATGAAATAGATAAAATTTGAATCAAATTTTGTATTTAACTATATATTTAGGGTCGGATTGACGATTTTTATTGAAATTCTTAAGGATAACCCTGCGGCAGGTCTCGCCCCGCCGGATGTCCTTTCTCGTCGCGAAGCGTTTACGCAGGGTCGATCCCCCATTCGTCGATAACGCCGTGGAACTCTCCGGGCGGCAACGGGAACCGGCACAGAAGCGGAAACCGCGAGAATGCCGCCGTCAGCCCGAGCGGGCGACCGCCGGCATGTCTGTCCGCCAGCATGCCGTTCGATCGATCCGGTCCGGAAGACGAACCCACGCAAGCGGCGCCAGGAGGCCAAACGAACCATGCGCAATGACGGCAAATTCAACGTTCTGGGCGTAGCTGTAAGCTCGGTCGACTATGAGGGCGTCACGCAGGCCATCGTGGACGCGGCGCGCGAAAAACGGCCGCTGAAGGTGACGGCACAGGCCGTCCACGGCATCGTCACCGCGGCGCTCGACAAGCATCATCGCTATCGCCTCAACCGGTTCGACATCATCGCGCCGGACGGGCAGCCCGTACGCTGGGCGCTCAACCTGCTGCACGGTCGCGGCCTGAAGAAGCGCGTCTATGGACCCGACCTGATGCTGGAGGTCTGCCGCCGGGCCGCCGAGGAGGGCCTTTCGGTCTATCTCTATGGCAGCCTGCCGGAAGTGCTGGACCTTCTGGAAGCCAATCTCATGAGGCGTTTTCCGAAGCTGAAGATCGCGGGAATCCGCAAGGGATTGTTCCGCCTCGGCACCGAGGAGGAGAAGGCCGACATCGTCGCCGACATCCGTGCGAGCAAGGCCGATATCGTTCTCGTCGGGCTGGGCTGCCCGCGTCAGGAAATCTTCCTGCACGAATATGCCAATCTGCTCGACCGGCCGATGCTGGCCGTCGGCGCGGCGTTCCACTTCCATGCCGGCCTGCTGCCGCAGGCGCCGGGCTGGATGCAGGACCGAGGGCTGGAATGGCTGTTCCGCCTGATCAAGGAGCCGACCCGGCTGTGGAAGCGCTACCTCCTGCTAAATCCCCGGTTCCTCACCCTTCTTGCCCTGCAGTGGACGGGCCTCAGCCGGTTCGCGGATCAGGGCGAGCAGCCGCCGCATGAAGTCGGCCATGCCTGATCGGAGCACCGCGCGATGACGATGACCTTCAACACGCCACCGGGCGACTATCGTCGGGCCGTTTACGGCGACGAACGCATGGCACCGGTCGAGGAAACGACGGTCGGCGAGGAATTGCGCGAGCTGATCCTCGTCTTTGTGCGCAGCTACCGTCTGATCCTGGGCGTCATGGCGGCCACGATCTTCCTGGCGCTGGTTTTCATCTGGATCACCCCGCCGCTTTACGGGGCGAAGGTCGAATTGCTGGTCGACCCGCGCCAGAAGCAGACGATCGACGACGAGATTTCGCCGACGGGTCTGGGTTCCTCGGCGGCGGGTGCCGACACGCTGTTGCTCGAAAGCCAGCTCGAGGTCATCGCGTCGCGCTCCGTGATGGAGCGGCTGATGCGCGAGGAAAACCTGACGGAAGATCCCGAATTCGTCACCAGCCCCTCCGGCCCGACCGCGCAGTCGATCAAGAACGTGATCAAGACGGTCTTGTTCGGCCCGCACGAAGCGAGCTGGCAGAGCACGAGCCCGCATGACAAGGCGCTGAAGAAACTGCGCAAGCGGCTGGAGATCGGCCGCGAGCGCAACACCTATGTCATCGGCATCTCCATGATGTCGGTCAATGCGGAGAAGGCGGCGCGCATCGCCAACCGTGTCGCGGAAATCTATATCGAGAACGTCAATTCGGCGGCTTCGGAAAGCACACGCGAGGCGGCGGTCAATCTGGAATCGAAGCTGGTGCAGCTGCGCGAGGAAGCGCAGCGTTCGGCGGAAGATGTCGAGCGCTACAAGAGCGAAAAGGGCCTGATCGGTGCGCAGCAGATGCTGGTGGTCGAGCAGCAATTGCGCGACCTCAACGACCAGCTCAGCCGGGCAAGGGTCGAGGCGCAGACGGCGCTCGCCGTACTCAACCAGGTCAAGGGCGCCGGCGAACTGGGTGCAAGGCTTCCCTCGGGAGAGATCGGCCAGTCGCAGGTCATGTCGCAATTGCAGACCACGCTCGCCGGCATCGAGGCGCAGGAGGCGGAACTTTCCGCGACCAATCTGCCGCGCCATCCGCGTCTGGTGCAGTTGCGCGAGCGCAAGGCGGCGATCGAGGCCTCGTTGCGCACGGAATACGAGCGCATCGTGCGCCGGCTGCAAGCCAATTACGATTCCGCCGTCGAGAAAACCGAATCCGTTTCCGCCGAGGTCACGGACCTGCAGCGCCAGATGGCGCTTTCCAACGCCGACTCGGTTCGGCTGAAGGAACTCGAGCGCGAGGCCGAGGCGAGCCGTACCGTCTACGAGACCTTCCTGACGCGCTCCAAGGAAGCGCGCGAGCAGGTCGACATTCCAAGTTCCACGGCGCGCATCATCTCCACGGCCTATTCGGCGTCGAAGCCGAGCTATCCGCCGGTGCCACTGCTGCTGGCCGGATCGGTGGTATTCGGCCTGTGCGCCGGTTTCGGCATCGCCTGGCTGCGCCATCTTCTCAGGCCCGTCCGGCGTGAGCGCGAACAGGGCCGGGCAAGGCCCGTTCCCTCGCTTCTCGAACGCGCGGGATAATCACTGTCGTGAAGCGCGCGCTCGCCATCTCCATCATCGACCAGGGCGTGCTGAGCGCCCAGTCCCTGCTTGTCACCTTCGTGCTGATCCGTTTCGGCGACGGCGAGGCGGTGGGCCGGTTCGCACTCGCCATGGCGATTTATTTCGTGCTGCTGGCGATCCAGGATGCGCTGGCTGGCGCGATCCTTTCGGTGCGGGTCTTTGCCCGTCCGCGAGAAGAACAGCGCGACATGATCGGGCTGATCTCCACGGTCGCCATGGTCGTGCTGATGGCCGGCGCCATCATCGTCTCGCTCGGTGGCGCGGCGTGGCTGCGCTTCGACCTCGACCTGACGTTCGCCATGTTGGGTACGGTCGTCACCGGGCTCTACCGTGAACTGTCGCGTACGGTGCTGATCGTCACCGACCGGATGCGCCGCTGTCTCACCGTCGACGGGCTGGCGGCGGTCGGGTCGGTCGCGCTGCTGCCGGTGATGTGGCAGTTCAACGAACCGGAAGCCGCCTGCCTGTGGTCGATCGCTATCGCGCATGGCGCGGCGACGCTCATCTTCGGTCCCGAACTGCATGTCAGCGTGCGGCGGACGCCGGAAGCGCTGCGCCGCTACAGGACCCTGTTCAAGCTGACCCGCTGGAACCTCGTCTCCGGCATCGCAACTGAGGTGCAGTCGCGCACCTTCCTGTTCCTCGTCGAAGCCTTCCGGGGATTGGTCGCGACCGCGACGCTACATGCCGGACGGCTGATCATCTCGCCGATCATCCTGCTGATGATGGCGATCGGGCGGATCGTGCTGCCGCGCATGGCGCATCACATCCATCACGGCCGTATCTCCGAGGCCTATTCGATCATCCGGCTGACGGCCGCGGGCCTGCTCGCGCTGGCGCTCGCCTATTGCCTCGTCATGCTGCCGGCCCTGCCGCTGCTGGAGCGCTATCTCTTCCGCGGGCAATATCCCGAGATCGTCCAGACCATGTATGCCTGGGGTGCCTATTCGGTGCTGTCGGTGCCGATCTGGTGCCTGACCTGGATCTACCGGGCGATGGAGCGGTTCCGCGAACTCGCCATCGTCAACGTGCTCGACGCGATCTTCGTGCTGCTCGCGATGTGCTCGCTGCTGCTGCCGGTGCCGCTCTACGCGTCGGTCGGCGCCATGATCTTCTCCGATCTCATTGTCGGTTTCGTGCTGATCCGCATGCTCAACGATCCGCGCGCACTTGCGAGGATCGCGACATGAGCGTGGCGGCACAACAGGCCTTTTCCGGTCAGGGCGCGCTGGCACATGCAGCGCGGCGCCTTGCGGCGTGGCTGCCGGCCTTCCTGATTGCCTATTCTGCGCTGATCGATCCGCTGATCCATTTCGACGGCAATATCTACGAATCCTATGGCGGCATCGACATCGGCGCGCCGGACAAGTCGACGGTGCTGACCCAGATCGTCATGCCGGCGACCTTCGTGCTCACGGCCATGCTGGCGACGCTGGTCAAGCCGCATCTGCCCGCACGGCTCGGCTGGATCCTGGCCCTGCTCGGTGGGTTTCTCGGACTGGCGATCGCCTCGACCCTGTGGTCGCTCAGCCCGTCGCACACGCTCAAGCTTTCGATCTACCAGACGATCATCTGCACCATTCTCGGCCTGTCGGTGGCGATCTCGCGCGATCCCGCGCGCATCATGCGCAACATCTTCTGGGTGTTCTTCGCGGTCGTCGCGATCAATCTGGTCTTCGGGATCATCCGGCCACCCGGCCCGATCGGCCACCAGGGCATCTACGCCTACAAGAACCTGATGGGCGGTGCGGCCGGCTGTGCCTTCATCTTCGGCCTTTTCCACATCACGGACGGGCGGATTCTCCAGCGTCTGGCGGCGCTGTTCACCGTGTTCGGCGCGATCATCCTGCTGGTGCTCAGCCAGTCGAAGACGGCGATGGGGCTTGCCGTCATCGCGCCTGTCGGCGTGATCGGCCTTTACGTCGCCTCGCGCCTGCTCGGCATGGGCGTCGTCGCCATGACACTGACCGCGGCGGTGATGGTAGCGGTAACCTATTTCATGTTCAGCCAGATCACGGGCCTTGGAATGTCCGATCTGCTGGTCGTGCTGTTCGGCAACGACACTTTTACCGGGCGCACCGAAGTCTGGAAATTCGTGTCCAGCTACATCGCCGACGCGCCATGGCTCGGTCACGGTCATCGTGGCTTCTGGGGCATTGGTGACGCTTCGCCGAAACATTCCTCGGAGATCGAGTTCATCCGCCTCACCGGATCAAGCCACAGCGGCTATCGCGATACCGTGCTCGATCTGGGCTATGTCGGGCTGGCGCTGCTTGTCTGCTATCTTGTGACCATCGTACGGCTGTGCGGTCAGACTGGCCTGCGCGGGCACCGGAGCACCATGCTCTATCTGTCGATCGTCGCCTATGTGCTCGGCCGCAACGCCATGGAATCGGTCGTACTGTGGTCGACTTTCTTCGATGCGCAGTGCCTTATCCTGGTCGGCTTCCTGGCCGCCTATCCCCATCTCTCGCGCTATGCACCGGGTATGCGCCGGCCGGTCGCCTATCCCGGTCCCGCCACCTATCCGGGGAGGGCCTGACACGATGCTGCACAGGCCCGACAAACGCCCGCTGAACATCCTGTTCGCGCACAACACCTATTTGACGCCCGGCGGCGAGGACGAATCCGTGCGCGCCGAGATCGAGATGCTGAACGCAGCGGGGCACCGGGCCGAGCTGTGGCAGGTCTCCAATGAGGCGATCTCGCAGATGGGCAGGCTGGCCGCCGGCGCGAGCGCGGTGTGGTCGTCGGATGCGGTGAAGGAGTTGAAGCGGCGGCTGGCAGCCGAGCGCTTCGACGTCTTGCATGTCCAGAATCATTTTCCGCTGCTGTCGCCCGCGATCCATCGCGTTGCTGCCTCAGCCGGTGTCGCCACCGTGCAGCATCTGCGCAACTACCGGATGATGTGCGTCAATGGCAGCTTCTTCCGCGACGGGCATGTCTGTCACGATTGTGCGGCGAGCTTCGCACCCTGGCGCGGAGCGATGCGCGGCTGCTATCGCGGCAGCAAGGCGGCGAGCCTGGTGCCCGCCGCCATGGTTGCCACGCACAGGATGCTCGGCACGTTTTCCAGAACCATCGACGCCTATGTGGCGATCTCGGACCATGTGCGCGACGCCCATGTCGCGGCGGGCTATTCGAAGGCGCGCATCCATACACGCTACAACACGGTGGCAACACCCAAGGCTGCGCCGGATGGGCCGCGTCGGCCCTCGATCGTCGTGCCGTCGCGGCTGACGGCGGAAAAGGGCGTCGACATCGTGATCGCGGCATGGCGCCAGAGGCGGCGTGCGGGGACGCTCCACATCGCCGGCACCGGTCCGGAGGACGCACGCCTGCGCAATCTCGCCGGCGGTGACGCCTCGATCTATTTCGAGGGGCAGATGCCGCATGACCGGCTGATGGCACTGATGGCCGAAGCCCATGCGGTGGTGAACGCGTCCCTGTGGGATGAACCGTTCGGGCGCACGCCGATGGAGGCTTTCTCGGTGGCGACGCCGGCGATCGTCACGACGATGGGCGGCCTGACCGAGATCGTGGATCACGGT
>JBHIWX010000124.1:0-10450 GCA_041987205.1 Rhizobiaceae bacterium
AGCGCGTGACCCACCCGGTCTTCGAGCCGCTTGACCTGCAGGCTCACTGTCGACTGCGTGAGGGCGAGCCGCTCCGTCGCGCGGGTGAAACCGCCCGCGTCGACGACGGCGACGAAGGTGCGCAGGAGATCGAGCTCGAGGGGCGCTATCATTGCGATACTCAATCATATCTATTTTCCAATTTCATTTCACAATGACTTGCCGCGTTGTCAACTAAGACGTCAGCACCGAGGGAGAGGCGGCATGTCGCTTGAAGGACAACGGCCGGAGTGGCTGACATTCGATTGCTATGGGACGCTCATCCAGTGGGACGAGGGGCTGGTGGCGGCGGTGAAGCGGATCCTCGACAAGCTCGGCTGCGGGCGCTTCGTGTTCAATCTCGGCCACGGCATCGTGCCGCAGACCCCGCCGGAGAACGTCGCCCGCCTGATCGAGCTGGTCCGCGGGCGATGAGCGGTTCCCGGCCGCAGGTTTACCCCGAAGGCCATCCGGACATCCGCCAGGGCAAGCTCGGCGGCGTCCTCTATCTCGGGCGCAACATCACCGACAGGAAAGCGGTCGTGGGCATGAACGCGGCGATCCTCGACGCCGCGGGCGACCGCCCGCCGACGCTCATCGCCATCGATCAGGAAGGCGGCATCGTCCAGCGCCTGACCGGTCGCGTTGGCTTCCCCGAAATTCCCTCGGCCCGCCGCATCGCGACGAGGATAGACCCGCAGGCCGCGCGCGAGACCTACGCCGAACTCGCCCGCCATTTGCGTGAATGGGGATTCAACCTCAATCTCGGTCCCGTGGTCGATGTGAACGTCAATCCCGCCAATCCGATCATCGGCAGGCTCGGCCGTGCCTATGGCGCCGATCCTGCCGTGGTCGCCCGTTACGCGAAGGCGTTTGTCCAGGGCCATCGCGAGCACGCCGTTCTGACCGCGATCAAGCATTTCCCCGGTCACGGCTCATCGCGGGGCGACAGCCATAAGGGCCTCGTCGACGTGACCCGGAGCTGGAACCGAAGCGAGCTCAAGCCCTACGAGACGCTCATCCGCGCCGGCAGTGTCGACTTCGTCATGACCGGCCATATCCGCAATGCCCACCTCCAGGCGCCCGGCGACCGCGACCCGGCATCCCTGTCGAAACAGGCGATCACCGGCGTACTGCGCGACGAACTGGGTTTCGACGGCGTGGTCATGTCCGACGATCTGCAGATGGCCGGCGTCGCCCGGCGCCACGATCTTCGCGAAAGGCTCATTCGCGCAGTCATGGCTGGCACGGACATCCTGCTCTTCGCCAACGACAAGGAACCGGACCTGCACCTGCCCGACAGGGTGATCGCCATCCTTGCCGCCGAAGCCGAAAAGAACTCCGACCTCGCCGCGCGCATCGACGAATCCTGGGCGCGGATCATGCGCGTCAGAGGCGGGCTCTCCGCTTCACCGACATTTCAGCCGGAGTGAGGCGTGAGTGGGCGGCAGTCTGCCGCCCGCTCATACTGTTCAGTACTGGCGCAACGTTTCGCCGATGCACACCCGGTAATCCTCCTGCCCGAAGGACAGGATGCATTTGGTTGACAGCGCGCGCGACAGCCCGTCGCCGCGCCCGCATTGCCGATCCGATTTCAGCTTGCAATTGTTGTAGCCCGCCACCGCCTGGGCGACATAGCTGCGCAGCCGGGCCGACCCCAGCCCCGCATTTACGTCGGCCTTCAGCTTCGAATAACAGACGTCGCAGCCATAGAGCGGCTTGCGCCTGGTCGAATTGATGATCCGCTGCTGGCCGGCGCTTGGTGTCAGCGGCTTGAACCCACCCGCATTGCGGCCCGTTGAGGGCTTCTTGCGCCAGCGCCCCTTCACCGCATCGTAATTGCGGCCCGCGCCCAGCGCGCAGGTGGTGATGCGGCAGGCCCTCGCATGCTTGCCGCATTCCGACAGGGCGTAGCTTTGCGCATTCGACTTGTTGAAGGACTCGCCCCAGCCCCAGGAGCCGTCGCGCGCCCGCGCCTCACAGAACCAACCCTGCCCCTTCGGCGTGCTGTAATAGCCGCCGCCGGTATTGCCGCCATCATCGTCCGTGGCCGGAGGATCGTCGCAGAACATCACGCAGACGCCGTCAAGCGCCCTGGCTGAACTGACCGGCAGCAGGAACGCCGAGATCGCGATCGCAATGGTCAGCAGCAAGGGCGGAAAGACGGATCGGATGAGTGTTCGCCCGACCCTGGATGCCACGTGGGACTTGCCGGCGGAAACGTCCTGCGTCGCAGGACGGAACGGAACATGAAGAACAGACATCAAAGCCCTCCCTTTCGTTCAGGAGCGGCCCCACTTCATTGCACCACGATTTCCGATTGCGCAAAACACGTCTCGGCTTGCGCGCCCCATGGCCCCAATCAATGCGTCTGCTAGCCGGACTTGCCTTTGAGCGCGTCGCGCACCTTCGCGACGTCCTCCTTCGTCGTCAGGTCGCGCTCGGCATTGTAGACGTCGTCCATCAGGAATTCGCTCGGCCGGTCGGCACCGGACGTGTAGACGCCCTTCTTCGCGCCATAGCGAAGGATGCCGAGTTTCGACAGCAGTGTCAGGATGTTCATCTCGCGCTCCTCCCGCTCGAGTTTCGTCACTCGTCGCAGAAAAGCGGTCGCATCGCCTTGATCTGGCGCAAGCCGCGTGCCGGGCGTGCCCGAATGGCGCGCCGGCTTATTCCACCGTGATGGTGATACGCTCGGAGACCACCGGCGGGCTGTGCGGGATGTGGTCCTTGTCGCCGAGCACGAGCTGCAGCGTGTGCTCGCCGGGCGCAAGTTCCAGCATGGTCTCGGTCTGGCCCTTGCCGAAATGGACATGGTTGTCGTCGGCCGGAATGTTGAGGTCGACCTCGTCCTCGCCGTCCGGTCCTTCGCCCAGCGGGGGCCGGTCGACGAACAAATGATGGTGGCCGGTGTTCTCGGCCTCGACGCCTGCCGGCGCCACGCCCATGCCGGAGAGCCCGAAAACCACCTTCACGGGTCCGCTGACGCTTTCCCCGTCCTGCGGCGCGACGAAATAGACGGTTGCACCGGCAGGCGCCGGCGTCTCGCCGGCAATCGCCGCCATCGGGGCTAGCGAAGCCGCCGTCAGAAAACCACCCAGTAGTCCGATTGCCAGACCCGCTCGCATTGCCATCACGCCTTCACTCCCTGCCTCTGATCGCCGCCCCGTCATCACGGCCACAGCATAGCCCGTTCGGCGCGCGCGCCAAACCCCGGCGGGCGCCCAAACGCAAAAGTGAAAATGCCAGCCGGCCTGTAAGCCGGGTTCTGTAAGGCCCCGCCCGGTTGCCCGGACAGGACGTGGCGACCATTCCTCTGGGACGTCCGTTGCCGAACGCCTCTCGCGACCCACCCGGACAGCCGGCCCGGAAACCGGCCAGGACGGGTTACCCCGCCCAATGCTGTCCCTATTCGGTCTTGCTCCCGATGGGGCTTGCCGTGCCGCCGCCGTTGCCGACGAACGCGGTGGGCTCTTACCCCACCCTTTCACCCTTCCCGCCCGAAGACGGGGGTTTGCTTTCTGTGGCGCTTTCCCTTGGGTTGGCGAGTAAACTCGTTTCCCCAGCCGGATTTTGTCCGGCATCGTGTTTCCATGGAGCCCGGACTTTCCTCTGCCCGCCGCCTTTCGGCATCTGGCAGACAGCGGCCGCCCGGCCGGCTGGCGCGCCTGATCTAGGCGCATGCGGATGGCGGGTCAAGCAAAGGCGTTCGAGCGGAGAGCGAGCCGCGCACCAAGAGGCGAGAAGGAACGGAGTTCCGACCGGGATAGACAGAGGGGTCGCGCCCCCGCGGAGCCGCCGAATGCAGCGAGACCGGGGTGGGCGCTATCAAGCGAGCGAAGAGCGAGCCGCGCCTTGTGGCGCGCCCCCGCGGAGCCGTCGACCGCAGTGAGACTGGCGTGAGCGCAATAAAGAACCCAATTTCCGGCACATTCTCCTGCATGGTTAACTCGGGTTTAAGCAGGCTGCGCGACGATTCGCGCTCCGATGGAGCACCTGCCGGGGGCAGGAAGCCACGAATTTCATTGCCGAAAAGGAACAGCATGATCGATCGAAGGACATTCGTCTCGGGCGGCCTTTCGGCCCTAGCCGGCCTCTCACTGCCGCTGTTCGACACGCGCGCCGCGCAGGCCAAGACCTTTGGCGGCATCTCCTTCGGCGCCAACAAGCTCGACATCTACACGCCCGGTACCGACAACGCGCCGGTCATCGTCTATGTCCATGGCGGGGCGTGGCGAATGGGAAGCCGTGGCGAGGGTCGCGCCGTCGCCGGGGCGTTCAACCCGCTCGGCTATGTTGTCGTCTCGGTCGGCTATTCGCTGTCGGCCAATGCCGAGCGCCAGGCACGAGAGGTCGCGCAGGCCGTATCCTGGGTTCGCGCCCAGATCTCGAAATATGGCGGCAATCCAGACCGCATCGCCATGATGGGCCATTCCGCCGGCAGCCATCTCGCCTCGCTCGCCTCGCTGTCCGGCCTGGCACCCGGCGTGCGCGCGCTCGTCGCCAACGACACCGGCGCCTACGATCTGCAGTATCTGGCCGATATCCATGGCGGCCGCCTGCCGATCCTCTACGGCGCGCTCAACAAGCCGGCGAACTGGCGCAACTGGTCGCCGATCTCCTATGCCGGCGGCGCGGGCGGCATGCCCGTGCTGGTGGCCTGGTCGGGCGCGAACTTCCGCGTCAAGGTCTCGACGCGTTTCGCCGATGCGCTCGCCGCCAGCGGCCACCCTGTGACCCGTTTCAACGGTGCGGGCTATTCGCACCTGTCGATCCGCAGCGCCATGAGCAAGCGCGGCGACCGGCTCCACACGGCAATCGCGCAGTTTCTGGCTGCAAACGTCTGACGCCGCAGGGTCACGTTTTCCCGGCAACAAAAAAGCCCCCGGCATGCCCGGGGGCTTTTTCCTTGATATGTAGCCGCCGCGTTACGACGCAGCCATGTAGCGCTTGACCTTGCTGCAATAGGCCGACGAGGTCTTGTTCATTCGCCGCGCATAATGGCCGGCATTGTAGCGCAGGATCGCACCACAGATATCGCCGCCCCCAAGCTTGTAGGCCTTGCCGAGATATTTCATTCCGTAGCGGATGTTGTTTTCCGGCGTGTACAGCGCCTTGGTCGAGCCGACATAGCCCATGCCGCGCGCGGTGCGCGGCTTGATCTGCATGAGACCGACCTCGCCGGCACGACCGGTCACCTTCGCGTTGTAATTGCTTTCGATCCGGATCACGGCGTGCGCCAGATCGAGCGGCACGCCTTCCGCCGCCGCATGGCGCGCGATGATCGCGTTGAGGCTGGCGGAGCCGCCATGGGCCTTCTTCACCGGCGCCGCGTTGCGGCGTGCCAGCTTCGTCCAGTCGGGGAAGGAGCGACCGGCTTTCTTTTTTGCCTTCGTTTCGGAATGCCCGACCTTCCGGGTTTCCTTTTCCTTCCGGTCCGTTTCGAGATCGGGGAAGAACTTCCTGGCGTTTTCCATGGCCTCGAGGCGGGCCTGTTCCAGCTTTGCCTTCATGGCGCCGGACTGGCCGTTCTGGGCCGGTGCGGCCATGGCGGTGTGGGAGAATGCGAGCACAAGCATCAGGCCCGCGGCTTTGGCCACGGTGGGCAGATTACGCATGTGGGATTGCCTTTCACGTTTTTCGTGGTCGCCGGAGATGAACCATGGCGGGTGCCTTGCACCCGCGTTCCGGCGCCCGGGTCTTTCTCGCCCGGATGGTTCGGAAATGCTGCACAGCAGCAACGGCATAGCGTTTCGCCGCCCCAATCGGCGGGAATGTGTCCGTGAAATCACACTGCGTGTCGAATTCTTACGCTACGTGAGATTAGGCGCAGGCCAGCGTTTCGAGGCGCTCCAGCGTCGCAAGCGTCGAGCTGTCCGCCACGCCATCCACCTTCATCTGCCGGAAATGGCGCTGGAAGGCGGTGACGACGGCCTGTGTGAGGTCGTCATAGGCGCCCGTTTCATCAATACCGTAGCCATACTGGGCAAGCCGGCGCTGAAGCTCGGCCACCGCCTCGCCCTCGTCCTCCGGCTTGAGTACGGGCCCGCCCAGGATCGCCGCCGGCGTGACCCAGAGACCCGCGCCGGCATCGGCCAGCCTCGCCCAGTCGAACAACTCACCGGGATCGGCCTTGCGTGTCGGCGCGATGTCGGAATGGGCGACCACATTGCGTG
The DNA here is from genome assembly GCA_041987205.1 of Rhizobiaceae bacterium. GTDB lineage: Bacteria > Pseudomonadota > Alphaproteobacteria > Rhizobiales > Rhizobiaceae > BOKV01. The sequence goes on from JBHIWX010000124.1 coordinate 6,195, forward strand.
GCGGGATGGCACGGCGCGCGACGATATCGCTGCTGAGCGCTGTGACCGCCGCCATCTGCGCCTCGGGGAACGGCCGATAGCCGTATTCGTGGCCGGGATTGACGATCTCGATGCCGATGGAGCGCGAATTGATGTCGGTCTCGCCGCGCCAGAACGAAACGCCGGCATGCCAGGCGCGGTCGGCCTCGGCGACCATCTGTACGATGCGACCGTCCTCGTAGACGAGATAATGGCAGGAAACCCCGCTGTCGGCGATGCAGAGCCGGTCGAGCGCCGCCTCCCCGCTCTCCATGCCGGTATAGTGCAGCACCAGCATGTCGATGACATTGGCGTCGGCTTTGGCACCTTTGCGCGGTTCGTGATTGGCCGCGACGTGCAGCGTGCAGGGAAGGCGTATATCCGGCCCGGATGCGAGGCTCAAATCCCCCGCTCCTCCCGAACGACCTGCCAGGCAGTGTTGATCGCCGCCAGCCGCTCATTGGCAATGGCGATGAATTCCTCCGGCACACCGCGCGCGATCAGCCGGTCGGGATGGTTCTCCTGCACCAGCTTGCGGTAATGCGCCTTCAGCGCGTCGTCGTCCCAGGAGGGTTCGGCGTCAAGCTGGAGATAGGCGTCGCCCTCGCCGACCTCGACATGGCGCGCCTTGATGCGGCGGTAGTGGATCGGCGCGATGTCGAAAATCTCGGCGATCCGGTCGAGGAAAGCCATTTCCTTTTCGTGGATCACGCCGTCTGCCTTGGCGATGTGGAACAGGCCGTCGAGCACGTCTTCGAGGATGACTTCGTCGTCCGGGAACAGATCCTTGACCTTGCGGGCATAGGATTCGTAGCCCGCCACGTCCTGCTTGGCGAGGTTGAAAAGCCGGGCGACATTGGTCGCCTGCTCGTCGGGAATCGAGAAGATGTCGCGGAAGGCTTCGATTTCGTCGGCGGTCACGATCCCGTCGGCCTTTGCCATCTTGGCCGACAGCGCGACCATCGCGATGGAAAACGAGACCTGCTTGCGGGTCAGCCTGTCGCCTTCGAATAGGCTTCTCGTTCCCTCGACGATCGAGGAGAACGCATCCGCCGTGGCGGAGGAAAACAGGTCACCAATGCGCGCCCAGACAGACATGAGACTGTTTAGTCCATTTGTCGGCCAAACGGCAACTGGAAGGTCCTGAATTTCCGTCTATAGCGTGGGAATGGCAAACGGCCCGTCAACCGGGCCGTCCTGATCGTCAGGCGGCCAGATCGGCCCCTTCAGGCTGCGTCTCGTCGATGCAGCTTTCGAACGCGAATGAGGTGAACAGCGCGAGGAAGGTCAACGCAAACAGTACTTTTTCCATCGTCTTCAACTCTCCGGCCGGTGGAACCGACCCCTCTATGCCCCTGTGATCCCAATTGCTCCAGGTTACCTGCCTTGCCCCGGCAACCCTTCGATTTCATCACTGATAGGTGAACATAATGGAAAGGATTCGACGGGATTGTGGTCGAATTCCGGCATCTGCGCTTTTTTGCTTTTTCGCCCGGGATTCAGCCGTGAGTAACGGGCGCCATGGCGAGCACCAATGCCAGGTTGAGAATCGCGATCGCCGCCAGCCAAGCGCCCGCCACGCGAATCGGAACGCCGCCGAGCCGACCGGCCGCGAAGGTCAGCGGTAGTGCGATGATCAAGAGGCACAGAAGTCCGGTCGCGATCGTCGCGCCGACGGCAAGGCCGAGGCCGCGCATCGTCGGTTCCTCCGGGATGAGGCCGACTGCCAGAACGAAGCCCAGCAAGAAGATCACGCCGGCGCCGACACGCGCGCCAATGCGCCCGAACGCGGCCACTAAGAGCCCCGCACCAAGCGCGGCGATCAGTGGCGCGTACCATAACATCGACAGAAAGGGCAGCATCAGGTGAAGCGCCTTGCCGCCCAGAACGCCGGAGACAAAAGCGAGTGCCGAGGACGGAAGCGCAGCGCGCGACATGGCGCCAGCAACCAGCACGACACCGGCGAGCACCAGCGCCTGATCCGGCGTCATCAGCGGATGCAGCATCAGCGCTGGAAAGCCGGTGACGGGCACGCCGAACAGGGAGACGGCGTCATGGGCGACCGCCTGTCCGCCTGACAGCGACAGGAAGGCGGCCGCGACAGGCGTTATCGGGAGGGCGTGATTACGCCGCGAGGAAATAGACCCCTCCCGCCGCGATCAGCGCGCCTGCCGCGCGCACCGCCTTGGTACCGAGCGGGCGCGCCGTCAGCAGGCCGAAGCCGATGCCGCACAGATGCAGCAGGCCCGTGGCGATGACGAAGCCGGCCGAATAGGCGAGCGGATTGGCCGCGCCAGGCAGTTCGGTGCCGTGGGCATGACCGTGGAAGATGGCGAACGCGCCGACGAGCACCGCCGCGATCCACAACGGCGGACGGAAGGCGGCGGCTACGGCCAGCCCCAGCAGCACCGCCGAAAGCGCGATGCCGGTCTCGACCTGCGGGATCGGCACGCCAATCACGCCGAGCGCGCCGCCGAAGGCCATCACCAGCGGGAAGACGATCGGCAGGATCCAGATCGCCGGCGCACCCAAAAACGCGCCCCACAGGCCGACCGCCACCATGGCGATGACATGGTCCGGCCCGAAGATCGGATGGGTGAAGCCGGACACGAAACCGCCTGCAAGCCCTTCGCCACCGACATGGGCGAAAGCAGGCCCCGCCAGAAGTAGCGCGAAGACCATCGCAAGCGGCGCCGAAACGGCATTTCCGATGATCCTGCTTCGATTGAAGACGTGTTTACGCATGGCCCCTGCGCTCCTGTGGTTTCGGGATGGAATCGAGCTCACGGTAGATGCGAGCGAGGCACCACGTCAACGCGGCACGATAGCCTCTATCCGGCCTTCATCGCCTGCGCCTTTTCGCGTACATCCTCGGGAATCGGTTCAGCCCTGCGCGTCGTCAGCGACAGCATCACGCATTTGAATTTGGTCTCAAAGGCCAAGGCTTCATCCCCGGACCGGATCAGCCTGTGCCGAAAGGTCATGGACTTCGATCCGACATCTACCACCTCGCTTTCGAGGCGGATCGAATCGCCGGCCGACAATTCCATCCTGAAATCGCTTTCGGCATGCACCACGGCAAAGGACAGTCTGCGCCCGTTACGCATGTCCTCTGCGGTCAGCCCCAGATCGGATTGCAGCGCGAACACGCCGTCCGAACAGGCAGCGAAGTAGCGCGACACATTCATGTGCCCCAGAAAATCGCAATGAGACGGATCGACAACCGCCCGGTAGGTGACCATTGCCGACATCGCGCTACTCCTCACTCCCGCCGGAAATACTGCCCTTCACCCCGCTTTCTGCCTGCATTGACAGATCGAGGCAGCCTAGTCCCCCTGCTTGAGCCCTGCCGCCTTGTCGCCGAGCCTGGCGCCCATCGCCTGCGCCAGCGCCATCAGCCCGCTTGCCGGCCGCGCCATAACCTCGAACTCGACGATCTTGCCATCTTCGCCAAAGCGGATCATGTCGATGCCCTTCAGTTCCTTGTCGCCGACGCGCGCGCTGAATTCGAGCACGACGCTCAGCCCGTCTCCGCTGGCGAACTGACGATGATATTCGAAATCCTCGAACACCTGCACGGCAGCGCCCAGCACGGTTTGCAATGCGGCGATCCCCGGATAGGGCGAATAGACCGCCGGCGAGCGGAACACGACGTCGGGACTGGCGATCTCCGCCAACCCGTCGACATTCGCGACCTCCACCATCGCATGCCATTTGTCGAGCGATGCCGCGACGGCCGGGCTCAGATTGGCGGGTAAAGCGTCCATGATGTTCTCCTCGCATGTGGCAATGGACAGTATCCGATCGGACGCGCGGAGCAAGGGCGCGTGCTTTCCGGCCCCCTCGGACAGGCCGAACCTTCTCCGTCGTCATCCTCGGGCTTGTCCCGAGGATCAAAGAACCACCGGGATAAATTGGATGCTCGGGACTGGCCCGAGCATGACGGTGATCTACAAGCTCGCCGCCGCCCTCGCCGCCTGATCGTACTGCCCGGACAGCGCCCTCAGCAGACTGGCCAGCCGCGAGACTTCCGTCTCATCCAGCCCGAGCGAGCGCACCGCGAAATAGAGCATGGGCGTCGGCCCCAGGCCGATGCGCACCGCATCCGCGCCACTGTCGGTCACCCCCTTGACCACGGCATCCTCGAAACCGGGCGAGCTGGTGCGACCGTCATAGCCGACGGCGATCGTCGGCTTGACCCCACCGCCGGCCCGGCGGGACACGATGGTCCCGAACGC
>JBHIWX010000125.1:0-10221 GCA_041987205.1 Rhizobiaceae bacterium
GCTGTCATCCAGGCGACCATCGCAGCAGCCCTGAAGGGCAACGCCCGGTCACAGGGCCTGGCGATCGATATCGCCCGAACCGCTGAACAGTCCAATGCTCGAGACGTCGCCCGGCTCAACGAAAAATGGACGGAGTACAAGGAACGGAATTACCGCAGGCTGGCGGAGGCTGCCGAGCGCAACGAACCCGAACCTCTCATTCTACCGCATCCCGATGACGTCATCATCGATCACACCCATGGACCGAAGATTATCGGTCCGGTAACGCAGGATGATCTGGCAAGGTGCGAGGAAACCGTCGACTTCTGCCAGACCCTGATTATGCAGAATGAACTCGATGAACGCTCCGACGTCAGACACAATGGCGAGCCAATGGATGAGCCGGGCTCGGCTTTGCTCCTATTCCACCTGCTCCAGCGAGCGCTGCCACCGAGAATGCAGATGTCGGATGCGGTAGTGAGCGTTCGAATGGGTCGCTACCACACGTGGCCCAAACGCAAGCTGCTCAAGGAACTCCATCAGTCCTGGCGCAAGCTGGGAAGCGACATACCGCGTGGAACGGTCTTGCCGAATCTTCGTGATATGCGAACCGCACTCGTTCAGTTGCATGAGCATTTGATCAATATGGATGCTTTTGGGCCGATGAAGGCTTGAGGATGCCTGCCGCCGATCCAATCGGCTCAATTGCTGAAAGTCTTTTCACTTATCAGTTCTACCGTCCCTTTTCGTATGGGCGATCATCGCTTCGAAGCAGTTGAGAAACAGCGACTGGCCTTCCCCCTGAAGTTCGGTGAACGAGGCGTTGGGAAAGCGCTTGTGAACCGCTCTCGCCGCTTCCACCGGATTGATCGAATCCTCGCTGCCGTGCAGGAATGCCACTGGCACTTCGACCGCTTCGACACCCGCCCAGACATCCATGTTTCCGATGGCGATGTCATGGATGACGGACCAGCGGGAGAGCCGGTAGGTCTGGAACAGCCAGGAATACTCCATCGGATTCTCGATCATGGCGTCGAAGATGCAGACGTCGGACGGCGAGTCCTTATAGGTTGAATACAAAAGTCGATGAAAGCCTGCCGGCGTGCTCATGCGCTTGAGATACTGGTCGTAAGTCTTGTCGAGAACGAAGGTAGAGTTCATGGCCAGCTTCCGGATCGCGGCAACGAACTGGTTGACGTTTCCACTGGTATAGCTGCCCAGATGTGCGGCGGCTGCAATCGTGAACTCGCGCGTAAGGGCCGGCTCACTAAGGACTGAGCGTAGCGCATACGGTACGCCAGTGGACTGGGCAACGAGCCGGGCTGATCCATTGCAGAACAGTCTGATCGTGTCACCGATCTCGTCGGCGCTCCGTGCAATATGATCCTCCGGCGAGAACGGATGGCTCGTTCCCTGAAGAAACCCATTACGAAACGGGATTAGCAGCCTTGTGTTGGTTGCATATAGCCATTCATTGCGGATCTGGCCGGATGGCGGTAGCGTCTGGCTGTGGGCGTAGACAACCGGTGTGCCGAGGATTGGCCCGGCATCGGCGACCCTCAAGACCCGGTTGCGGTCCATGGCGATTTCATGGAAGCGGAACGTATCGGGGTAGTAGAGATCGAGAAACGCCTTCTCGTCGACCGTACTCGTCGCCGCCTTCCCCGGACGGGCGCCGAACGCGTCGAGTACGTAGGACATCAAGGAAGCCAGCGTCACACGCACGACCTCGCTTTGCATGCGCATCCCGGTCTTGGCCGTCAGGGATTTGAGCTGCGACCGCTTAGTTTCGTAGGCGACGCCGTCCTGCGCCGCCGCTTCGCGCAGGCTCTGCCCGCACAGCAACTGCACCAGCAGGTTCATCTCGGCATTGGAAAGGTCTACTTCGGGATAGATGTCGCGCAGCATGTGCGTGAGGAAGACGTGGTTGACCGCAATGATCCGCGAAACTTCCTTGATACGCGAAAAGAGTATCAGGCTTTCGTCTTGGGAACGCATCCTGATTTCGTGTGCCTTGAAGTCTTCCATCGGGAAGGAATCGGCGAAGGCGCGGCAGGCGCGTGTGTGACCATGCGCCCAGATTTCCTGCCCCGTCGCGTTCAGGTAGAGAATGCCCAGATTGGGGCGCTCATAACCATCGATCCGCTCGACGATACGCGGACCGCGGCCTCCACTGTCGGCGTGAATCAGCCTCAGACTATCTTCATACCAAGCGCGCAGCTTGCTGGCCGCGGGCGATGTGCTGGTTCTGGTGGACGACAACGCGATCAACTCACATTGCGGTTTCTGGTCCCTGGAGTGCATTCCCGCAGTCTGGGAAACGCTTCTGCAGCCTGAAGAGTATAGAGATCTAAAGCATTTATGATCACCCAATTGGGTTAAGACAGAAAGTCCAATTCATGACTTTTTGCTTCCGGACCTGCCGAGTGCCGATGGCGCGCCGCAGTTTGAACCGCCGGGGGCAACCATGAAACCGCATTGCCAGATACGCTCGTCGGAGCCGCAACCTATCCGCCATGTGGCCGGCAAGTCGCCGGCGATCACTGGCGCACTTGGCCGTCGCCTTCTGCTGGGCGTGGCCACTGCCGCCTTGCTGGCCGGCGTGAACAGCACGGCGACGCCGGCAAAGGCCGACAGCGGTTCTCCAACACAGTACTGGGACGGTGCAGACAGTACCGGCAATGGTATTGTTGATGGCGGTTCCGGCACTTGGAACGCGACCGCCGACAACTGGACCGACGCGGCGGGAGACCCTGGGAGCAACGGCACCTGGCAGGGTTTCACTGGTGTGTTCTCCGGTGCTTCGGGCGGCCAGGTCAGTGTCGACGGTACCGCGCTGTTCGACGTCCTCCGTTTCACGACGGATGGCTACGCGATATCGGGCGACGAACTGCAGCTGGCGCCGCAGGGCGCACAGTCCGTGATCGACGTCTATGCCGGCGTTTCGACCACCATCGTGTCGGGCATTGTCGATGGCGGCAACGGGCATGCGCTGGTCAAGACCGGCGGCGGTACGCTGGTGTTGTCCGGCTATAACACCTATTCGGGCGACACGATTGTTCAGGAAGGCAGGCTTGTTGCCGGCACCGTCAACGTGTTCTCGCCGGTCAGCAATCTCATCATAAATGACGGCATTGTCGACATCGGCCGCAATGGCCAGTTCATTACCGGGATTGGCGGCGATGGCGGTACGCTCATCCTCGACGAGGAGGCCACCGACAGCGGCGCCGGCTACTACGGGACGACGATTACTGTCTCTCAGAATCACGATTCCGTCTTTGCGGGCCATATGCAAGGCAACCTTAACCAAAGCCGTTTCACCAAGGCTGGCACGGGAACGCTGGAACTCTCCGGTACAGGCAACCTTCGAGGCTATCTCACCGTCCAGAAGGGTACGCTTTCCATCACCGGCGTCTACGATGTCCTGGCTGGCAGGGAAGTCTGGTCCCTCGATGGAGGGACCGCTACCTTGAACGTGAGCGGGCCGAATGCGCGGCTGAATACTGCCTCGAATGACACTGTTGGTGAGCGCGGCACGGGTACGATGAATGTTTCTGGCGGGGCGCTCGTCAAGACCTGGAATTCCTATATCGGCAATTGGGACGGCGGCAACGGCACCCTCAACGTGACCGGCGAGTATACGCGATACGAACTGTCGAACAGCATGCGTATCGGCGGCCGAGGAACAGGCAGACTTGAAGTCTCCGACGGTGCCGTCATGCAGGGTAACGACAGCTGGATCCAGATCGGTTACGATCAGGGCAGCGATGGATCGGCGGTCGTAACCGGAGCGAATTCGCTGCTTGGCGGGGCCGACCGGATCAAGGTTGGCGAATATGGCACGGGCAGCCTGACTGTCGCGGATGGTGGCACGGTGCAGACCGACCGGCTCATGATCGCCGTCGAGACGTGGAACGGGATCGACTCGGTGGGCACAGTCAATATTGGCGCAGCCTTCGGCGGGACGGCCGTCGGTGCCGGCACGGTTCAGGCGGGAACCGTCACCTTCGGCGACGGCGTCGGCACGCTCAACTTTAACCACAACTCTACGGGCTACACATTTGCGGCGCCGATGAGCGGCGACGGTATGATCGACCATTTGGCCGGAAAGACCAGCCTGACCGGCGACAGTTCAGGCTTCACGGGAACGACTCATGTCAGCGGCGGAACCCTGTCGGTCGATGGAACGCTCGGCGGCGCGGTAGAGGTCGGCGCCACGGGCACGCTTGGTGGCACGGGTCAGATCGGCGGTTCGGTCGATCTCGACGGCACGCTCGCGGCTGGCAGCAGCCCCGGCACGCTGACCATCGGCGGCAATCTTATTCTCGGTGCCACCTCCAAATCGTTATTCGAACTCGGTGCGCCGGGTGTCATCGGCGGAACGCTGAACGATTTCATCGATGTCGGCGGCGACCTTTCCCTTGGAGGCACGCTGGACGCCATGGTTTCCGCCGCCGGCTACTACCGTCTGTTCGACTATGCCGGCAGTCTCACTGGTGCGTTCGCGAGCCAAAATGTCGCTTCGGACGGGGGCGGTTTCGTGCTCGACAGCTATCAGCTCGTCACCGACCATGCGGGCGAAGTTACCCTTCTGGCATTGGGCGCGGGACAGTTCATGCAGTTCTGGGACGGCGCCGATACAACCGGCGACGGCGCGGTGAACGGTGGTGCGGGTACCTGGAGCGCGTCGTTGGCAAACTGGACAGGCGCACCGGGGGCAGCGGGCATCAATGATGTCTGGCATGGTTCGGTCGCGGTCTTCGCCGGGGCGACGGGTGGCGACGTCACCGTCGATGGCGAGGCATCCTTCGACACGTTGCAGTTTTCCACCGACGGCTACCGGATCTCGGGCGACGACATGGCCATCCGGCCTGCGTCCGGCGACACCGGAACGATTCGGGTCGATGGCGGTGTGTCGGCCACCATCGCCTCGGCGATCATTGATGGCGGCAATGATTTCGGCTTGACGAAGACCGGATCGGGGACGCTCGTCCTCGAAGGCGACAACCGTTATGGCGGCGGCACCACCATTTCCGGCGGCACGCTGCAGGGCGATACGGAAAGTCTGGCCGGAGACATCGTCAATAATGCCACGCTTTCCTTCGACCAGAACTTCGACGGCGAATATGCCGGCGTTCTCGGCGGCACCGGGACCTTCGACAAGCGCGGCGAAGGCACGCTGCGCCTTATTGGAGATTCCTCCGGTTTTGCCGGGTCTACCCATGTCGAGAACGGAACGTTGCGGATCGACGGCAGTCTGGGCGGCCTGATCCGGGTCGAAGGTGGCATGCTTTCTGGCATCGGCACCATGAACCAGCTTGTCGTTTCCAATGGTGGCACGTTCGCGCCCGGCAATTCGATCGGCACGGCCAATGCCGGCGACTTAACCTTCGACGCGGGATCGACATACGAAGTTGAGGTCAACGACGCGGGTAGTACGGCAGGCGTCAACAACGACATTACGATTGCGACGGGAACCGCCACGATCGACGGCGACGCCAGCGTGTATGTGAAGCCGGTCAACGGTACCGATGACGGGTCGACTTATGTACTCGGCACGACCTACACTATCCTCACGGCGGCCGGAGGCGTTGACGGCGAGTTTAATCCGACGGTGATTGACGATTTCTCGCTGCTCGACGGTTCGCTCAGCTATGGCACCAATGTAGTTTATCTGACGCTCAACAAGGCAATTCAGCTCGACGATGTCGGGCGGAGCACCAATCAGATCTCGGTCGGGGCAGCACTGGAGGCCATCGGCTCCGGTGACCCGGTCTATGACACGCTGATCATGGTGAGCGGCGAAAACGATGTCCGCACAGGCCTCGACAGTCTTTCCGGTGAGGTGCACGCTTCCCTGCAGACGGTTCTCGTCTCATCCTCGACCATGCTTCAGGATGCGATCGGGCGACGGATGGATAATGCCTTCGAACAGTCTCACGCCGTCTCGACCTATGGGGCCAATCTGGGAGGTTCGATTTCTCCGGATGTCGCTGGAGAGGCGAACCGGGCTGCGTTCTGGATGCAGGGTTTTGGCGCTTCGGGACAATGGGACGGCGACGACAACGCTTCAGGCCTGGAGCGCCTTCAGGCCGGCTCCCTGATGGGATTCGAGGCGATGACGTCCGGCGGCTGGCTATTTGGACTGATGGGCGGCTACAGCCAATCGCGATTCGACATCGACGAGCGCGCCTCCTCGGGCATGATCGAGAACTACCATGCCGGTGTCTATGGCGCGGGTGATCTCGGCGCGCTCGCATTGCGCTTCGGCGGTTCGTTATCCTGGCACGAGATCGAAACCAGCCGCACGGTTGCCTATCCGGGTTTCAACAACACCCTCACGGCAGACTACGATGCGGCGAGCGCCCAGGTCTTCGGCGAGGCAGGATTCCGTTTCAACACCGCCATGGGGGTTGCCGAGCCGTTCGCGGGCCTGTCGCTGGTTCATCTCCACACGGCAGGCTTCTCCGAGCGTGGCGGTGCGGGCGCCTTGCATGTGGACAGGACCGAACGGCAGAACGGCTTTCTGACGCTCGGCATTAGGGGTGATGGCGATGCTTTCCTTGCCAATGGAGTGGAGACCCGGCTGACAGGTAGTCTTGCCTGGCGACACGCCGTTGGTGACGTGACGCCAAACGCGCAGATGTCGTTTTCAGGCGGCGGCGACTTCAGCGTTTCCGGTCTCGCCGTCGAGCGCGACGTTGCGCTGATCGACATCGGAGCCGACATGAAATTCAGCCCTTTGACGAGCCTCGATCTGGGCTATCGCGGCCAGATTGGCGTCTCGTCGCAGGACCACGGAATCTCAGCTGCCTTCAGTATGAGATTCTGAGGTAGGCAGATTTCACTTCGATCAGCGACGGAAAACTCGTGCAATTGACGCTTTCGCATCACGAGCTTGGTTTGATGCAAACCTTTTCCCAGTGGCTGTTGCGATTCCGTCGCCACCAGTATCTTTGCTGCGGACTCGAAGCAATTGCCGCAATCGACGCGTACAAGGGGCTGCATGCAGGATGAAGAGGTCGCGGAACACTTCATTCTGACAGGCCCGAAGATCAGCTCCTGACTTTTGCAAGCGAGCATAATGAATGCAGATGCGGCGACGCCATCAGCATACGAATTTCTTCGACCAACACAGTGAAGATCGGATCAACCAGAGCGATATTGGACTCGCCGCCCCTCAATTGATTGGCAGTAATTTCCTACGATAGCAATTTGGCATAACATCTTCATTGGCGCGTCTAATTACTAAGTTATATTTGAGGAAATATTCTGTTTCTCCGTCACAATGCAATTCATCGGAATGTCGTGCCACTGCGGGTAGATTGTCACAATGGCTGCGGACGAATAGCCGACACCGATGACACGCGGGCGCCGTGGAAGCGCGGCAAGCGTGCGATCGAAATAGCCTCCACCATAACCAAGTCGATAGCAATCGCGGTCAAATCCGATGACTGGCGCAATTACGATATCGGGCATGACAATCGGCGCGTCGGGAGGCGGCACCGGTATATTCCAAATACCGCGATCCAGCTTACCGCCCGGTGCCCACGAACGGAAAACGAGCGGTTCACTGCGCGCAACCACCACCGGCAACGCGACCTGGCCCCCACATGCGACCACATGCTTCATAATCCGATACAGGTTGGGTTCACCGCGAAACGCCCAATAGAAACTCACAACAAGATCTTCGAGCGAACCCATGACTTCGCGCAGATGATCTGCAATTCGATCATCGTGCTGGCGACGTATGTCAGGTGGAATTGCCAGGCGCTGTTCGATCAACCTGGCACGCTCTGCCTTGCGCCATCGCGCGACATCGCTGCTCTGTCTGAGATCGCCCTGCTGCGAAAGACCGGCATAGGCAGGATCGAGCTCGTGCATGTAGCAGGGCGGGGAGGCATAGCTGGCGGGCGCATCATCGTCGTCAGGTATCATGCTGATTCGTCCATCCAGAGATCGGCTACCCTCGGCAGGAAGACATCGTCATCTGGCCGCGTCAGGCGTTCGCCCTTGTCCAGAAAGACGCCCGCACTGCCGGCAACACCGAGTTCGAGGCTTTGGGCGATAACGTTCGCCCGCTCGACGAAGTAGTCCGCCGCAGCCGGAGGGCACAACTCCCCCGCCGTTTGCGCGAACAGCCAGAGCCACCGGTCGAAATGGCGCGCGTCGATCGGCAGCGAAAGGTGTTTTGCCATGGGCTGGCCATGATAACGGCCACTCATCAGCGTAACCGAGGACCAGAAGGCGCACATGCGCTGCAGATGTGGCTCCCAGTCCGCAATCCGGGCCTGAAAGATCGGCCCGAGCAAGCCGTCGGTGCGAACCCTGTTGTAGAAGCCACGCACGAGTGTCTCGACCATCGCCTCGGTGATGCCGGTCCTATCCGATATCTCGGCCATGGCTCGGGCCCTTCTATCCGCAACATCCATCTCGTTTCTGCCTGCCGTTTAATCGGTATTTGAAATACCCATTTAACATGCGATACCTCGTGCGACCATTGTGAAAACGACGCAGGTATTGGCAATGCGACTTACTTCTTTCACCGACTTCGGACTGAGGGCGCTGATGCGGCTGGCCGGCGAACCGGATCGTGTATTCAGCACCCACGAGATCTCCAGCCAGTTCGGGATATCGCGCAACCATCTCGCCAAGATCGTGCAGGTCCTCGCCAGCGGCGGGATCGTTGCAACGCGCAGGGGCAAGGCGGGCGGCATCGAACTGGCGCGGCCCGCCGACCGGATCACAGTGGGTGAAATCGTTCGACTCCTCGAAGCCGGTCAGCCGCTCGTCGAATGCTTCAGACCGGACGGAGGCAATTGCGCGCTGACTCCGGCCTGCAAGCTCAAGGGGCCGTTGTTTGCGGCAAGGCAAGCGTTTCTGCGCGAACTCGACCGGACAACGCTTTTGCAGTGCGCCTATCCCTAGCACGACGGTTGCCGCGGGCCGCCCAGTCCTAGCGTATCGCCATCACGCCAAAGCGAACCAGGAACGTCAGATAGGACAAACCCCACATCGATGCGCTTGCCAGCAGCAATTCGGTGCTCGGGGAGACCGCGTAGAACAGCCGAAAAAGCACGCTGCCAGCAAGAGCAACGTAGATCGCGAGGATAAGCGCATCCGCATGAAGTTTCTGACCGGTATGCCCCAGAGCAGCTCGTGACATGACGGCCACTGTCATCATGGCGATTGCACCTGCCGTCAGAAGATGGAGCGCGCCGGCCAGTGGTACGATATGCGGGGCGAACATGGACACCGCCAGTGCCAGCATGCCGAACGGAATGAAGGCGTAGGCGATGTGAAGAATGATGAGCAGCCCCTCGCTGAAGGTCCGGTGGCCCTGCCATCGAACCAGCCTGAGCGCATTGAGAACACCCGACAGCAGTAGAAGCGAAGCGGTGAAATGCCCGTCGGGAAGAAGCGTCCAGCATGCGAGCGTCAGCGCCGATACAATCAGCGTCATTGCGTCGTAGCGGCCGAACGGAACAGGTAGTGCTGCACTACCCTTCTGGACAAGCCAGTTGCGCGTGAAGCTCGGAATGATCCTGCCGCCGATGAGCATGATCAGCATGATGATAACCGCGACGCCCGCACGGCGGCTGTAGTCCGTGGTCCCCGTCACGCCAGCCTCGACATGAAATGCGAGATTGGCGGCGGCGAACAGGGTCACCAGAACCAGGACGCGCAGGTTTTTGTAATTCTTGCCGGCGAGGAGTTCGCGGGCGATCACGAAGGCAAGCCAGGCCGGGAACGCAAGGTCGACGGCGGCGACAAACGCAGGGTTCATGCCGGAGGAGACCGCAACGGCGATGCGTCCGGCAAGCCATAGAAGGAATAGCAGCAGCAGACGCCAGCCGGAAACCGGCAGACGCCTCGTCCAGTTCGGTACGGCGGTAAGCAGGAAGCCGGCGATCACCGCACCGGTGTATCCGAAGAGCAATTCGTGAATGTGCCAGTCGACCGCATCGAAGGCCGGGGAAACGACATCGACGCCAGACAGCATGGCTATAAAAACTGCCATGGCCTGCGCCGCCCAGATCGCAGCCGCCAGAAAGAATATCCGGAAGCCCTGTCGCAATATGATGGGTGTTCCGGGATGCCGGGCGGCGATTCTCTCGCCAGTCTTCAACACATGCATGGCAGTGAATACCCTTTCGTGAGGGACCAATTCCAATGGCGTCAGGCCAGCTGCAGCACCCGTTGATGGTGCGCGATAGCGTCCAATGTCCATTGCCTGACATG